>NZ_JACLYY010000002.1:0-334055 GCF_016900595.1 Faecalicatena fissicatena | reverse complement strand
AGATGTGTATAAGAGACAGTCCATATTGGGGGAGCAAATTAAAAAATGTGGTTTGAATTGTTATATTACTGATGTTGAAATATTCCACAAGGTATTTAGAAATTTGGTTACCTAATTTTTCCCCTACCATTTTTGCATGTTTCTCTTCTGTTTCTCCTTTATTTTCTGGTATATTAAGGTAAAAGCTGGCTAGTTGTGTATTAAATATAATTTTACCAGTTTCAACAAAATACACTCCAAGATTATAATGAATGTTAAAATATTTGAGAAATGAAAAGCGAAGCATATTTTTAAATCTTTGATTCTGTTGGTAATCAGAATTGAAAGCCATATTTTTACCTTTGGAATACTTGCCGGTAAAAATTTTCAACCCATTACGAATATCTTTCACTTCTTTTTCAGTATCAGATTCTAAATCTTCTACACCCCAAAATTCTTTTACTGATCTACAATATAAGGCACAAAATGGGATTAATGACAAATTTACCGCACTGTCATGAATATGCAATAATAAATCAACTAAAATTTTCCCGTCTCTCTTTATAAGTTCATTTGAATGCTCCCTTAATTTATTACAATATGCATCGTTGTCTATATTCAATATAATATTTCCTCCTAAGTATGATTAAATTAAAATTTCTATCGTGGCAGAGTTGCTCGTAATAGGCAATCAGCTTCTGGGTGAGCGTCTTTTTCATATAAGGCATCCTCATCTCAATTGAAAACCACTATGTAGTCTTCGGCAAACCTATCAAAGGTTGCATTCGCTTCAGCAAGAACGGCATCCAGTTCCTCATTGATTTTCCCTCTCACATACGTATCCCGTAACGTCGGTTTCTCAAGTAAAACCCACTTAAGTTGACCGTACGAGTACTTAGCAAAAGCAATCCACTGAGGATAGTTAATTGCAACAGGATTTTGAGTGAAATAGACTTTTCCAGCATTTGCGGCTGTTGCTCCGGCATGGGCAATAAACAACATTGTCGCCAACTTGGGATGCTTCTCTCTATTCAGGGACAGTGGAATGGAATCCTTTACCGCATGGCCTTCCTTGATTCGCTTAAAAGCATACCCTAAACGAACAATGACTTCAACAATCATTGCGGGGATTGACATGGAGCAGAAGTGTATGAAATCGTATCCCTCATAGTACATTCCTTGGACGATTTCGGCAATAGTCTGTTCTTCTTCTCCAATGTTACTAAACTGAAGAAGATTAAACAGACTCATCAAAGGTGCAGGCAGTCCCATCGATGTAGTAACATCCGACTTGAAGTGGATGACCTGTTTTGCCAAAGCTGCAAAGATATCGGATTCCTTGCGGTCAGCGTAGTTTTCCATCACTTGGGATACAATGTTTCCAGCTTTGTCGATAGTCGTCATCCTGCCAGTTAGAATATCTGCGACACCAAATATAAATCCTAAAATAGGGTCATGCCCCAACTGGAGAAGTCTGTGATAGTAGGCAGAGAGTCCCTCTACTCGGATGGTGGTGTGCCTGTTATCCTGGGCGTCATACGGAACCTTGCTAACCTTCGAGTTCGCGAGTTTTTGCATTTCTTCTTCAGGGAACTTTTTGTCAAAATAGTCCCGTACATAGTTTGCAAGTGGCCCACCTTTCAAACCCTCGGGAGTTTTGATAGGTATTCCAACAAGCAAAATATCTACAGCAGCACCAACCAGTCCGGCAAGGGCAGCTATACTGATATCAAATGCATCTAGACGATGAAGAACGTTGAACTCTTCGTTAAGTTGGTGAATAGCAAGTTCATTACTCCGCAGTTCTTCCTCTGTGAAAATTGACTCCAATTCACAGTCTGTGCCAACGTGTCTTTCTGCCTCAGCACACAGTTCTTCCCAAGTAGGAACAACCATGACTTTTCTCAGTTGCTGAATGGGTGACAATTCTTTAAGTTGTTCTGGTTGGTATCCAAGGTTTCGAAGCAACGCCTCTGCCCTCGCAATCGTAGCATTCGTCTCATCCGAGGACGGAAAGCGAATGTCTGCAAGTGCTTCGTCTTGATGCTTCAGAACAGAATTCATCTGTTTCTCAAATTCTGTGTACTTAAACTTGCTCACTTGCTACCACCTCCTCCTTCAGTAATATTCTTTACGATTTGCTCAAGCTGATCAATGTACCTGTTGGCCTCATGGGCTTGTTCTGCCTCTGTCCGTAGTGCGTTAATTTCAGCCTCGTGCTTACGTGTAACCTTCTGTTGTTTAACGGAACTTTCCTCAAAAGCTTTCTGATCCTTTTTACGACTAAGCCGCACCCTGATGCTATCAGCAACTGCCAGGAGTAAACCACCACCAAGGAACTCTTCCTTGTGGTTTCCGATGAATTTTACTACATCTTTGGCTACATTACCTACACCATCTCCGACCTTGGCAAAGTTTATGTTTTGTAATTTAATTCGCTTTCCCATAGAAACACTCCCTTATGCGACACCCAAATCGTGGCTCAAATCCTTAACTGCCTGTTGGAGTAAGATGTTGAGACTCTGCAGGTAATCAAGACGTTCCTTGTCTGCATCAGCCTCGTCCTTCAAAGCCTGGATGATAGCTTCATGACGAGCAAGGACTTCTTTGTACAGACGTTCCTTTTCCTGCCGCAGTTGTTTGTTCTTAAGGTGAGAGGCAACACCGACACCTCCAGATGCTAACACGGCAATAGGAGCCGCCAGAACGAAAATGCCCGCTACCATACCACCGCCCACGATAGTACCAGCAGTTGCTAAGCCAGAAGTAATACCAGCAGCAGAGAGACCTACGGCACCCAAACTATAAAGGGCGGCAAAAGACCCCACACCACCAATGCCTGCTCCAAGGGCTCCTGCAAGAACCTCTGGAATAGCACTTCCCTTGATGGTTCGTTTAGTGTCGTTAAGGGCTGCTGCTGCTTCGTTTACAACATTTACTACTTGCTGAAGGGAGTCAACACTTTGGAATACCATTTCCTTTTTCTTTTTTATATAATTACCCATCTTTTTTCTCCTTCAATGTCGGCTTCTTTTTGCCTGATGCGACTGCCTTGACAAGCCAAGCGTTTATGGCAGCAATTCCCGCTCCAAGACCTAACGGCCCCAAAAGAGCTGCCCCGCCGACAATTATACCAGCGGCTTTCATCCATTCTTTGGAGACATCAGCGCGGGTAGTAGTTCCTGCAAGAATAGAAGGGGCCATCATGTTTGCCTTCGCCAAAAGCTCCTCTCTATTTTCAGTGCTATAGTTCTCTGGGTGATCTACAAGAACATCCAACAAAACCTTGAGCATTTCGGTGTCTTCAGGTGCCTGTGCCATTTCTGCGTCAAGAACGCTTCTCATGGCAATATACTGTGTCTTGGTCAGCTTGTTGCGACCGCTTTCAATATTGTTGATGGTCTGACGAGTAACACCGATTTTCTCACCAAATTTTTCGGCTGTCCAACCAACGGTGCGTCGAATTAAAAGTAGATTGTCTTGCATACGAATTATTTCTTCCATATTCGCACCTCCTGTCTGTATATAGAATAAGCTTTGACAATATATTTGTCAACAGTTTAATATTTTCTTAGAAGGTGG
This sequence comes from Faecalicatena fissicatena, assembly GCF_016900595.1. Classification (NCBI taxonomy): domain Bacteria; kingdom Bacillati; phylum Bacillota; class Clostridia; order Lachnospirales; family Lachnospiraceae; genus Faecalicatena; species Faecalicatena fissicatena. The sequence continues at coordinate 330,494 of NZ_JACLYY010000002.1, read as the reverse complement.
AGAGTATATTTTTAAGAGCAAGATCCACCCCGGTAATACCGAAATCCATGTTATGAATTTGCTCTTCCCTTTTGGGGTTGTGATCTTGATGGGGATTTCGATTCCCCATACCCTCGATAATCTGCCTCTTTAGCAGAATATTAGCGTCCACTGAAAAGTGAAACGCAGCACAAAAGGCAGATCCTGACAGGACTGTCGGCTCTCCTATTTGTGATGTTACTTCGTAACAGAAAAAAGAAAGGAAGAGGCCGTCCAGATAAATCATTTCAAAATGATAACGAAACCGTACCAAACCGTCGTCTTGCACTGTAGATAAGATAAACCTCAACTGATGATAACTGCCGTCAAAAAGTCTTATGGCGATAGGCGAAAATGAAAAAATGATACCGAAACGATACCCCAATTGCTGTTCAGTCATTGAAAACGGCGGGACAGCAAACGGAGAAACACCAATGCGGCGAATACGCAGGAAAAGGCGGAGTCGGATAGTATTTTAACATCGTAAAAATCATGAACACCCTGACAGACTTATAAAGTGAAATTTCCTGTCAGGGTTCTTTTATTCATCCCTTGTGTTATTTTCATATTTTTTTATTTTCCGCATCAGACCTCTGTATATAGGGTCTTTTAGTAGATATATCTTATCTCGGCTGATCGGATATTCAGACATAAAATCCGGATTTTCTGCGAAGAATTTTTTCTGTTCCTCATCCGTCAGATGAATTGTATATTCTTCATAGAAATCCATATCATCGCCCAGTATGAATTTTTCAAAACGTTTATATTGTTCTTCTGTCCATTCCATTTTCGCTATTATCCTCTATGTAGGCTAATATGTATTTTCCCCTTTTTGCCAATTCTTAAAGATACTCTCAAAACAAATATAGTCGTAATAAGACTAAAATGCAATAGTCGTGTCGAGACTTTTTTATAATGGAGAAAAATTGAGGGAAGTAAGTAAGACATGGTATTTGAAAATATCCGGAATCTCCGTGAAGATAATGATAAGACACAGCAGGAAATTGCTGATTATCTGAATATAAAGCAGACCACATATTCTAAATATGAATTGGGAAAAATCAATATTCCAATTGAAGTCTTCATTAAGCTGGCTGACTATTATGGAGTCTCTCTGGATTATCTGGTCGGAAGATCAAAGAACAAAAATTAAGGATCACCTCTTTCAGAAAGAGCAGTGATCCTTTTCTTCATATCATCTTTTCAATTTTATCCGGTAAAAAGTTTTTCGGAAAGGAGCATACGTGCAAGATTTCCTCCTTTAATTTTTACGTCCGTGGAGGTAACACCAGGTAACACGAACGTTTGTTTAAATATCGGCTTGCCAACACCCGAAAAACCTATATTTTTGCATGAAAAAATCGGAGTGACAGGATTTGAACCTGCGACCTCTACGTCCCGAACGTAGCGCTCTACCAAGCTGAGCCACACTCCGTTAATGTTGACCGAAACTTCCTTTTACAGAAGTTCCGGTGCCCCTGCCAAGGAACTACGGATAGAGGACTCGAACCTCTACTAACAGAGTCAGAGTCTGCTGTGCTGCCATTACACCAATCCGCATTACTAAGCTTCTGTGTTCGTTTTGTTCAGCGAACAAATATTATTATAGCAGGCTTTTCCAAAAATGCAAGCACTTTTTTAAATTTTTTTTCTTTCTTTTGAGGATGCAAATCTGTTGACTTAAATATTGCCTGAAATTGGATGAGGAGTCCTATGTCTCTGTCGAAGACGAGAGTATACTGGGGACTGTGATACCATAGAAGAACGTTTTAATCCGGATCGAACAATCTTATCGCTTGAATTTGCGGAAAAGCAGACAAGGAAAGCAAGCGAAGAAAATAGAAATGAGAGAGGAGAGACCAATTTCGGCCTCTCCTTTTTCGGCTTCTGCCAACGACAGATCACTCCGGCGGTCTCAGATCAGCGCAGCGCCGCATACTGTTTCATGACAGCGGGAATGTCGATCCTCTGGGGACACCTCTTCGCGCAGGCACCGCACTGGAGACAGGCCATGGGGCCTTTGATCTGCGTCAGATGGAACAGCTTCCACGGCTCCCCGCCGACAGTGAGCTCATTGTAGCCCTGGATCAGAGCCGGGATATCCAGATCAGCCGGGCAGACGGGGCAGCAGTAGCGGCAGGAGGAGCAGGGGACGCCAAAGGAATCCCGGAAAGCATTTACCGCCCTGTCCAGCGCTGTGTGCTCCGCTGGGGAGAGAGTGTTGCCCTCCCGGAATACCTCTGCATTTGCGTGAACCTCCTGGGGAGAGGACATGCCGCTGAGAACGCACTGCACATTGTCCAGCCCCATCAGATAGCGGAAGGACCAGGAGGGAATTGACTGCTCCGGGGCGGCGGCCCGCAGGATGTCCTCCGCCTCCTGGCTTAAGTGTACAAGGCGGCCGCCCTTCAGGGGCTCCATGACCCAGACCGGAATGTTGTGTTCAGTCAGGATCTCGTATTGACGTCTGCCGTCCAGCATTGTCCAGTCCAGGTAATTGAGCTGGATCAGAGCCATGTCAAAGCCAGGATACCACTGAAGAAATTTTTCCAGCCCCTCCGGCGCCGCATGGGAGGAAAAGCCGAGATAGCGGATGCGGCCGGCTTCCTTCTGCCTGAGCAGATAGCCGATATAATCCCGCGCCGGATCCGTATAGTCGTCGAGAAACTGTTCCTGCACGCTGTGCAGCATGTAAAAGTCAAAATACTCTGTCTGGCAGCGGGCAAGCTGTTCCTCAAAGACATGATCCAGATCAGTCCGGGCTCCCACATAAAACTTGGAGGACAGATAGTAGCTGTCTCGGGGATAGCGGGACAATGCCTCTCCGAGAAATGTCTCGGAGTCAGTCTTGTGGTAGGTAAAGGCAGTGTCAAAAAAGTTGATCCCTTCAGTGAAAGCCTGATCGATCACCTCCATTGCCTTTGCGCGGTCAATGGAGGAGGTGTTCCCGGACACGGTGGGGAGCCGCAGACTTCCCAGACCCAGTGCGGAAATCCTGTTTCCCCGGAATTCTTTGTAATACATAATAAGGCAGCTCCTTTCCTATGACAGCGGGCTCTTCAAAAAATTCAGCGATCCCGCCGGATTTTCCGTCCCCTTCTCCAGCAGCAGGATGAGGGCGTCGATGGTCCGCTCGATGTCCTCCTTTGAGGAGGGGACGAGGGAGTTGTCGAACTTGACCGCCAGGACGATCAACACGATCTCCGCCAGGGCGTCGGGATCGCTGAAGTGGATATCACCGCTCTCCACGCCCTGCCGGATGATCTCCGCCAGGACGGGCTTCAGCTCTGTGATGATGTGATTGACGTACTTCTGGCGGAGGAAGATTTTCTCCTGGGTGTCGGAGCCCGCCCGCTCCTCAGACTTGAGGAACTCGGATGAGGAGCTTCGGCAGGCCTGGAAGATCATGGCCATCCTTGTGAATGGGGAGATCTCCGTCCTGTCTGCCAGGTCCTTGGCGGTCTGGAGAGGCTTCTCGTAATTCCGCTCCACCAGGGCGTCCAGGATAGCGTCCTTGGAGGGAAAGTAGTAGTAGATGCTCCCCTTTCCGATGCCCGCGGTCTGGGCGATGTCGCTGACAGAGATAGTCTGCATGTTCCGATTTTCCAAAAGCTCCTGGAGAGCGTCCAGAATTCTGTTGTACTTCAGCTGATTTGGCATATGTGTCACCTTTCCTTGCGGTCTTTCCTGCTGGTATGCGCTGTATCCGCTTATATAAATTCATTCTACTTATACAATACAAGTCCAATATACCACAGACCGGGGATTTCGGCCAACTGTAAAAGCGCACAAAAAACAGAAAAAACCCGGCTGTATTTTGAGGGGAACGATAGTTGACCGGCGGCCGAAAAGGTGTTAATCTAACAGAGAAAAGGACATGACCGTTGGTCGAAAAAACCAGAAAACGGTCGAGAAGGAGGATGCTATGACCTACGCAGATATGTTTTCAAAGGTAAAGGGCATGCTGATGGACGCGGATGTCAGCGATATCCACGAGCATCTGGCATACCAGTTCAACATCACCGGAGAGGCGGAAGGGATTTTTTACGCTGAGGTGAAGGACGGACAGCTGTTTGTGGAGCCCTACGAGTATTTTGACCGGGACGCCATGTTTACCTGCTCCGCGGAGACCCTGTTCAAGATCGCGGACGGGAAGACAGATCCCATTCTTGCGGTGACGCTGGGGAAACTGAAGGTGGAAGGCAATATCGATAAAGCATTAAAACTGAAGGATTTGATCAACAGCAAAAAGAAAAGCAGGTGAGAAGGATGGGTAAATTGCTGAAGGGGGCAGCCCTGCTCCTGGGAGCCGCAGCGGCGGCGGAAGCAGGCGGGACGGCCTATTTTTACAGAAGGACCATGAAGAGGTACAACGCAAAGGTAGAGCGGACCATGAAGATGTCCGGTGTGGACTGGGAGAGCCATTTTCCCATTATGCATGAGCGCCATGACTGGATGATGGGGCAGCCTCACGAGGATGTGTGGATCAGGTCAAAGGACGGTCTGAAGCTGCACGGTACATATTTCCCGGGAGACGGGGGGACAAAGGCTGTCATCTGTTTCCACGGCTACACCAGCAGAGGGCTGAACGACTACGGGAGCCTTTCTTATTATTACCTGAACCACGGCTTCCGGATGCTCCTGATCGATGAGAGGGCTCACGGCGACAGCGAGGGCACCTACATCGGCTTTGGCACTATGGACCGGCTGGATGGACTGGAGTGGGTCAAATGGATGATCGAAAAGATCGGCGATGACGCCCAGATCCTGCTCCACGGCAATTCCATGGGAGGCGCCACTGTCTGCATGATGGGCGGCATGGAGCTCCCGGAGCAGGTGAAGGGGATTGTGTCCGACTGCGCTTTCACATCCGCCAAGGACGTGTTTACCCATGTGCTCCACAGCATGTACCACCTGCCGGCATTTCCCATGATCCAGATCGCGGATAGGGTGAATCGAAAAAACGCGGGCTACGGCCTGGATGACTGCAATGCGGCCAGGGAAGTGAGAAAGGCGAAGGTGCCCTTCCTCTTCATACACGGCGAAGACGACATTTTCGTGCCCTGCTGGATGTGCGAGGAGATCTACAAAAACTGCGCGTCGCCCAAGACAAAGCTGATCGTCAAGGGCGCGGGCCACGGAGAGAGCTACTATAAAGATACCAAGGCGTACGAGGAAGCCCTGGATGTATTTATCGGAGGAATAATGAAATGATGAGAACAAGAAAAGGTCACAAAGTGTATCCGCTGACTGTAGCCCAGAAATTCCACATGTACTATGCGCCCCACTGTCCCAGCATGGCGGTGCTGAATATCGGGACAAGCCTGACTATCGAAGTGGAGCTTGACTGGGATCAGCTGAAAAAGTCCATCAACGAGGCCTACGCAAGGAGCGAGGCCATGCGTGTCCGCTTTGCCAGGGATAAAGAGGGGATCTGGTACCAGTATGTGACAGACCCGGAGGAGATGGATATCGAGTTCGCGGATTTCTCCGGCGGGACTGTGGAGGAGGCGGAGGCCCAGATGCAGAAGTGGACTACCGTGCCCTTTAAGATGTTTGACTCTCCCCTGACAAGGATCGTCATGATCAAGATGCCGGACGGATTTAACGGCGTGTACTTCCTGGGAAATCACATGATCGTGGACGCCCAGTCCCTCATCTGCTTCCTGAAGGACATCATCGAGCTGTACTGCAACGCCAAGTACGAGGGTGTTCCCTACCCCAAGGATATGGCCTCTTACATTGAACAGATCGAGCGGGATTTCGCCTACGAGGCGGGCAGCAAGGCACAGCAAAGAGACATCGACTATTTCCAGAAGGAGATCGAAAAGTCCGAGCCCATCTACAATGATCTCCACGGCACGGCCAAGCTGGAGTCCATGCGGGAGATGTTTAAAAATCCTAAGTTGCGATCCGCCTTCTGCGTCACAGACGACACCACCTCTGCCCTGGATATCTTCCACCTGGAGGCAGAGCCCACAAAGAGGCTGATGGATTTCTGCGAGAAATATCACGTGTCCCTGGCATGCCTGCTTCTCATGGGGCTTCGCACCTACTACCAGAAAATGAACGGATTTGAGGATGTGTCCCTGACCACCACCATCGCCAGGAGGGCCACCCTGAAGGAGAAGAAGTCCGGCGGCACCAGGATCCACTCCTTCCCCTTCCGGACTATTTTCCCGGAGGATATGAAATTCATCGACGGCGTCTACGCCATCCGGGACAAGCAGAACGAGTACTTCCGCCACGCGAATTACGACCCCACAGCCTACTTTGCCTACCGGGCCAAGACCTATCCGCAGCCTCAGCCGGGACTGGGATACGAGCCCATCTCTCTGACCTACCAGCCGCTGACCCTGAAGGAGAAGGGACTGGATCAGCTGGGAGACATTCGGTACAAGACAAAATGGTATCCCAACGGCATCTGTCCCCAGGGCATGTACCTGACCGTCATGCACCGGCCGGAGGACAACGGGCTGGACTTCAACTTTGAGCACCAGATCAAGGCAGTGTCAAGGGAGGAGCTGGAGTACCTGTATTACTATCTGTGCCGGATCATGTTCAAGGGGGCGGAGAACCCGGATCTGACCATCGGCGAGATCATCAAATTAGTTTAGTGTAGAAAAAGGAGAAAGTACCATGTTTGAGAAATTAGTTGATATCATCTGTAACTATGTGGAGGTGGAGCCGGAAAACATCCATCCGGAGTCACGCTTTATGGAGGATCTTGGCTTTACATCCTTTGACTTCATGAGCATGCTGGGCGAGATCGAGGATGAGTTCGATGTGGAAGTGGAGCAGACAGAGGCCGCAAACATCCGCACTGTGCAGGAGGCTGTGGACTATCTGGAAAAGCTGACTGCTGAAAATTAATCTGAAAGCAGAAGAAAGGGTGGGAAGATATGCTTTGCAGTACTGTCCGCGAAATACTGGCAGGTACGGAAGAAAAGTACGGGCCAAAGGACGCGATCCGCTATAAAGTGAGTAAAAATGAAATTGCATCGAAAACCTACACACAGCTTCGGGAGGACAGTGAGAGCTTCTCCTGCGTCCTTCGGGATCTGGGGGAGCAGGGCAACCACATCGCGGTCATCGGCATGACCTCCTACGAGTGGCTGGTGGCCTACTTTGGCACTGTGGACAGCGGCAGTGTTGTAGTGCCTCTGGATGTGAATCTGCCGGCGGAGGATGTGTGCGACCTGATTAGCCGGTCGGATTCCACGGTACTCGTCTACGACGAGGTGAGAAAAGACGTGGCTGTCATGGCGAAGGAGAAATGCCCCCAGCTGCGCAGGATCATCTCCATGCAGAAGGAGGATCGCGGCGAGCAGGTCTCCGGCTTCTGGAAGCTGCTGGAAGAGCACAGAGGGAGCTTTGACTATGAGCCCCAGCCGGATCAGCTCTGCACGATCATGTTCACCTCGGGCACAACGGGGAAGAGCAAGGGCGTCATGCTGACCCACAGAAATGTGGCGGAGAACGCGACCTGCCTGGACATGAAGATTCCGGAGCGGATCGTCATCATGACAGTGCTCCCGATCCACCACGCCTACTGCCTCAGCATGGACATCCTGAAGGGCGTGTCCCTGGCGGCAGTGATCTGCATCAATGACTCCCTCATGCGGGTGGCGAAGAACATTAAGCTCTTTAAGCCGGAGATGATCCTGATGGTGCCCCTGATGATCGAGACCATGGCAAAGAAGCTGGAGGAGGCGTCCCTTCTGCCGGCGAAGATCGTGAAGAATCAGGTGTTCGGAAAGCAGTTCCACACCATCTGCAGCGGCGGCGCCTACCTGGATCCCAAATACATCGACATGTTCAAAAAGTATGGCATCGTCATCCAGCAGGGCTACGGCATGACCGAGTGCTCCCCTGTTATCAGCATTTCCCAGCGGTGGAACATCCGCAGCGACTCGGTGGGACAGCTTGTGCCCAACTGCGAGGCCAAGACTGTGGACGGGGAGCTCTGGGTGAAGGGCAGCAGCGTCATGCAGGGCTACTACAGGATGCCCGAGGAGACTGCCGAGACTTTGAAGGACGGATGGCTGAAGACCGGCGACCTTGGCTATGTGGACGAGGAGGGCTTTGTCTACCTGACAGGCCGCAAGAAAAATCTCATCATCACGAAGAACGGGGAGAATGTATCACCGGAGGAGCTGGAAAATGCCCTCAGCGGAAACCGACTTGTGGGCGAGGTGCTTGTCCGGGAGAAGGGCGGCGTCATCGAGGCGGAGATCTATCCGGATCAGGACTATGTGAAAAGGAAGAGGGTGAAGGACGTAAGAGCGGCCCTCCAGGAGGTCATCGACGCGTACAACAGGACGGCGGCTCCCCAGAAGAAGATTTACAGCCTCATCGTCCGGGACAAGGAGTTTGAGAAGACAACCACGAGAAAGATCAAGAGATTTTGAAGATGACTTTTTAGAGGACTTTCAAGAGGACAGAGCTTTTGCAGGTTGACAGATTTTTTGAAACGTGCTATTTTAAAAATGTTCGGTAGGTAAGGCTACTGCAAGGGATATGGACTGTTGCCGCGAAATAGTGGAGACACTATGAGAGGGTTTGAACAGGGTACATCGACAGCAAGGTGTATCATAATACAGTTTCACCGCCCTGCAGAGTTAAAGCTCATACGAATGTGCAATAGGTAAGTTTTCCCTGTATGTTCACCGGACATACAGGGTTTTTTATTTTGCTGGAGGCTCCAGGGGGCCGGCAGAATAAAAAAGTGCGCGCAGAAATGTATGTAAAGAAGCAGGCACGAGAGAAAAGGAAGGAAGGTGAGCACACTCATGTATCACAGTAGCAGCAGCGGAATTGCAAAGCGGTGCAGGGCAGAGCGAAGATTTCTGCTGCAGAGGCACGGGTGTGCCGGTCTGTAGCTTTATATCCGCATGCTTTTCCACCGTTTTGTGAGGAGATCTTACGGACGGTGGATTTTTTGTTTTCCAGAGAAAACAGGCTTCTGGTCTGTAAAAAATCTTCCGGCAGGATACCGCTGTACTCTTACCAGCGTGCTGAACAAAAATAAAACGTCGGGAGGTACAGGAACATGAAAAACATGACCAGAAACACGATCATTGCAAAAGACAGAAGCAGGAAGCATGCGCAGACAATGCTCTGGGCGGCCCGCAGCAGCGAGGGGGAGATCAGAGGAAGATATGGAACAGGCCCGGGCGGGCTGGACAGCGAGACGGCGGAGGATTCCAGGGAGAGATGGGGAAAAAATGTGCTGACCCACGGAAAGAAAAATCCCCTTCCCGGAAAGCTTTTCTTCTCCTTTGTCAACCCGTTTACTCTGGTGCTGCTGGCGCTGGCGGCTATCTCTGTGTTCACAGACATTGTGTTCGCCGCGCCCCAGGACCGCAGCTGTGCCACGGTAGTCATCATCATGGCCATGGTGCTGATCTCCGGCGTTCTCAGGTTTGTGCAGGAGACGAGGAGCGGCAATGTGGCGGACAGGCTCTCCGGCATGATCCACACCACCGCCTGCGTGGAGCGGGAGGGGCGCAGGGAGGAGATCCCCATGGAGGACATCGTGGCGGGGGATCTCGTCTACCTGTCAGCCGGGGATATGATCCCTGCGGATCTGCGCATCCTGTCCGCCAAGGACCTCTTTATCAGCCAGTCGGCCCTGACAGGAGAGAGCGAGCCGGTGGAGAAGACAGGAGAGCGGACAGCCGGGAAGGGCGGCCTGACGGAAATGGCCAACCTGGCATTTATGGGCAGCAATGTGATCAGCGGGTCGGCCCAGGCAGTGGTGATCGCTGTGGGCGATGACACCATGTTGGGCACAATGGCGGGAGCCCTGGATGAGAAGCCCCCCAAGACAACCTTTGAAAAGGGCGTCAACGCGGTCTCCTGGGTGCTGATCCGGTTCATGCTTGTCATGGTGCCGGTGGTCCTCTTCATCAACGGCTTTACAAAGGGAGACTGGATGCAGGCGGTTCTCTTTGCCATCTCCGTGGCGGTGGGGCTGACCCCGGAGATGCTGCCCATGATCGTCACCACATCCCTGGCAAAGGGCTCCCTTGCCATGAGTAGGAAAAAGGTCATTGTGAAAAACCTGAATTCCATTCAGAACCTGGGCGGTGTGGATATCCTGTGCACGGACAAGACCGGCACGCTCACCCGGGATAAGGTAGTGCTGGAATACCATCTGAATGTGGACGGGCAGGAGGACGACCGGGTGCTGCGCCACGGCTTTCTCAACAGCTATTTCCAGACCGGGCTGAAAAACCTGATCGATATTGCGGTCATTGAGAAGCAGAAGGAGCTGGGGGCAGAGGAGCTGATCCGCCGGTATACGAAGACAGACGAGGTTCCCTTTGACTTCCAGCGCCGCCGGATGAGCGTGGTGGTGAGAGATACAGAGGGCAAGACCCAGATGGTCACAAAGGGAGCTGTGGAGGAGATGCTGGGCTGCTGCTCCTTCGCGGAGTGCGGCGGCAGGATCCGCCCTCTGGAGGACGAGGTGAGGGAGCTTGTGCTTGCAAGGGCGGAGAGGCTCAACGAGGCGGGGATGCGGGTGATCGCTGTGGCCCAGAAGACAGATCCCTCCCCGGAGGGGCAGTTCTCCGCGGCAGACGAGAGGGACATGGTCCTGATCGGCTTTTTGGCCTTTCTGGATCCGCCCAAGGCGGACACAGGGGAAGCCCTCCTGGCTCTTCGGGAGTACGGCGTCACGACAAAAATCCTGACAGGGGACAATGAGAAGGTGACCCGGGCCATCTGCAGGCAGGTGGGGTTGGACGGAAGGGCCATCCTGCTGGGAGATGAGGTGGACCGGATGGATGACGGCGAGCTGGGGAGAAGGGCGGAAAAGACCACTGTCTTTGCCAAGCTTTCGCCGTCCCAGAAGGAGCGGATCGTCCGGGTGCTCCGGGAGAGGGGACACTGTGTGGGCTACATGGGGGACGGGATCAACGATGCGGCTGCCATGAAAGCGGCGGACGTGGGGATTTCGGTGGACACGGCTGTGGATATTGCCAAGGAGGCCTCCTCTGTCATCCTGATTGAGAAGGACCTGAAGGTGCTGGCCCGGGGCGTTCTGGAGGGGAGAAAGACCTATGCCAACATGATCAAATACATCAAGATGACCGCATCCTCCAACTTTGGAAACATTTTTTCCATCCTGGCAGCAAGCGCGTTTCTGCCTTTCCTGCCCATGGAGTCCATCCATCTCATCCTGCTGAACCTGATCTACGACATTTCCTGCACAGCCATGTCCTGGGACAATGTGGATGAGGACTGGCTGCGGGTGCCGAGAAAATGGGACGCCTCCGGGATCAGCCGATTTATGCTCTGGAACGGCCCGGTGAGCTCGGTGTTTGACATTGTCACCTTTGCGGTGCTGTATTTTGTGATCTGTCCCGCATGCACGGGCGGGCAGCTGTTTTCCCGGATCGCCGGGCAGGAGGGGCAGGCGCTCTTTGCTTCCCTCTTCCAGGCGGGATGGTTCGTGGAGTCCATGTGGAGCCAGATGCTGGTGATCCACACGATCCGCACGCCCCATCTCCCCTTTGTGCAGAGCCGGGCTTCCGCGCCGGTTGCGCTCCTGTCGCTGGCGGGCATCGGGATCGCCACATGGATCCCCTTCACGCCGGTGGGGGATGCCCTGGGCCTTGCGCCGCTGCCGGCTGTGTACTTTGGGTGGCTTGCGGCGATCGTGGCCGGGTATATGGCGCTGGCCACCGCTGTGAAGAAGCTCTATATACGCCGATACGGGGAGTGGCTGTGATCCGAAGACTTGATCCGTAAACGTGATCTGGAAACGTGATCCGGAAAGCCGGCGGGCGTCTATTGACGAAAACCGGAGAAAGCAGTAAGATAGCCATGGCACAAAACGAAGTGGAGGGATCGGACATTGAAAAGGAATAAATATGAAATAGATATGTGCAATGGGACTATCATGGACAAGCTGATCTCATTTTCGCTTCCCCTGATGCTGACAAGCATCCTGCAGCTTATGTTCAACGCGGTGGACATCATCGTGGTGGGGCGTTTCAGCGGGAGCGACGCCCTGGCAGCTGTTGGCTCCACTACGGCGCTGATCAACATTTTCACCAATCTCTTTATCGGCATCTCCCTGGGGGCAAACGTGCTGGCCGCCAGGTACTATGCGGCCGGCCGGGACAAGGAGATGTCCGAGTCCGTACATACCGCCATCGCCCTGGCCCTGGTCAGCGGCATCATCATGGCCTTTGTGGGCTTTGCCATGTCCCGCTTTGCCCTGAGCCTGATGGATACCCCGGGAAATGTGATCGGTCAGTCCACCACGTACATGAGGATCTATTTCCTTGGCATGCCCTTCTTTATGCTCTATAACTACGGGGCGGCTATCCTGCGGGCGGTGGGGGACACGAAGAGGCCCCTGATGTTCCTCTGCGTGGCGGGGCTGGCCAATGTGGTGCTGGATCTTTTGCTTGTCATCGTCATCCCCCTGGACGTGGCCGGCGTGGCCATTGGCACAGTGGCCTCCCAGATGGTCTCCAGCATCCTGGTGCTGCGCTGCCTCCACAGGACGGAGGGAAGCTATCAGCTGCGCTTCTCAAAGCTCAGGATCAGAGCTGTCTACCTGAAGCGGATCTTTCAGGTGGGCATACCGGCGGGCATCCAGAGTACGGTCATCAATTTCTCTAACGCCATGCTCCAGTCCTCAGTCAACTCCTTCGGCTCTATCGCCATGGCAGGCTACACGGCGGCCAACAACATCCTGGGCTTTCTCTATGTGTCGGTGAACGCGGTGACACAGGCCTGCATGAGCTTTACCAGCCAGAATTACAGCGTTGGCAAGCAGAAGCGGATGGACCGGGTGCTGGCGGACTGCATGATCCTGTCGGCCGGCGCGGCCCTGGTGCTGGGCGTGGGGGCCTATGTATTCGGCTCACGGCTCCTTGGGATCTACACCTCAGACCCGGAGGTGATCCAGTGCGGACTGGAGATCCTGTCCATCACCACTGTTCCCTATTTCCTCTGCGGCATCATGGATCTCTTTCCGGGCGCCCTGCGGGGCATGGGACGCTCCGCCGTGCCCATGATCCTGTCCGTCATCGGGACAGTGGGAACCAGGATCGTGTGGATCTACGGCTTCTTTCCCCACCACAGATCCCTGCACTTCCTGTTCATCTCCTACCCCGGCTCCTGGATCTTCACCATTGCCATGCAGGCGGTGTGCTTCTGGTTCGTGCGGAAGCAGTGCATCCGGCAGCTGAAGCGGGAGGGGATCTACAGCGTCTAGGTCAGACCGGATAAGGTATGAAAGATTTCAATAGACATTTCAATAGACAGAGACAGGCAGGAGCCCTGACTACAAGTCGGGCGCTCCTGCCTGTTTTATATAGATCGCTGGTTAAGGAAAAGCGTTTGCCTCGTGGCAGATGTTTATTTCGAGGATGCCAGGCGCTCCTTTCCCAGAGCGTCCGCGGCGATGATGGCCGCGTAGAGCTGGTCAGGAGTCACGTCCGCCACCATGTTGTGGATGGATTCGCCCTCTACGCAGGATTTCTCGGCGATGACGCGTATCTCTTCATCCTTTGTGATGCCAATTTCCTCCAGGGTAACCGGCAGACCGACCTCCATGCAGAAATCCTGAACCTCCCGGAACTCCTCCTTCGAGGCTCCCTCCAGCACGAGCTGGACGAGAGTGCCGAAGGCAACGCAGCAGCCATGGGGCGCGCTGTGTCCGCCAAGGGCGGTGAGACCATTGTAGAAGGAGTGGGCTACCGCGAGGCCGCCGTTGTCAGCGCCCACGCCGGAGAGATAGACATTGGCCTCGATGATGGCTTCCAGGGCGGGAGTGACCACATGGCACTCGCAGGCCTTCCTGGCGGCAGCCCCGTATTCCTTCAGGGTGTCATAGCAGAGGCGGCACAGCGCCATAGCGGATCGGGTAATGCCTCCGTTTTCCAGGCTGGGAGCGTCTGTGCGCTGGCAGGCCCTGGCCTCAAAATAGGTGCCCAGGGCGTCGCCCATACCGGCTACCAGGAACTTCACAGGGGCATTTGCGATGATCTCGCTGTCCACGATCACGGCCTCAGGATTCTTTGGGTAGAACAGATAGCTGTTGAAGGTCTTGTCATCGTTGTAAATGACAGAGAGACCAGTGCAGGGGGCATCCGTAGCCACCACAGTGGGGATGATCACTACCGGCAGATTTTCGTAGTAGGCAGTGGCCTTGGCCGTGTCGATGGCGGAGCCGCCGCCAACGCCAACGATGACGTTGAGTCCTTCCTGCCTTGCGATCTGTCTCATTTTTTCAATCTCGCCTACGCTGGAGACCCCGCCGAAGATCTCATAGTGGCGGATATCCTCCGTCCCCTCAAAGCTCTTCTCGATTTTATCGTGACACATCTTATGCCCGCTTCTGGAGCAGATGAAGAGCCAGCTGTTTCCCAGATCCTTCATCTCCTCGTGGAAATGGAGAAGGGAGTCCTTGCCCTGAACATATTTTTGAGGTGCGCGCATCATTCTCAGTCTAAGCATAATAAATCCTCCTTTGCGACACATAAAAAGGTGTGTTAAAAATTTATCAATTTCAATTCTGATTATAGCACCCCGGGGTGCAAAAGCAAGAGTAAAAAGACTGAAAAAAACATCAGATTTTCAGAAAGGTTTGTGCAAGATTGAAAACCGGACGGGAGATAAGGAACAGAAGGGTCAAGTCTGCCGGGCGCTTCCCCTGTCCGCCCCGGGCACCTGGTGGAGGGCCCGGAACTGGCGGGGGGTCAGGGTGGTGTACTTTTTAAACTGCTTGGAGAAGGAGAAGCTGTCCGGGTAGCCGGTCCGGGCGGCGATCTCCTGGATGGACAGGCTGTCCTGCAGGAGCAGCTCCTTGGCGCTGTTCAGCCGCTTCTGGATGAGGTAGGTGTGGGGCGGCATGTGGAATTCCTGGCGGAAGAGCTTGCGGAAATTCTCGTAGCCAAGGCCCAGGTATTCCGCTGTGCCCCGGCAGCTGTCGTCCGGGATCTGGCCGCTTCCGAGAAGATCCCTGGCCTCGTACAGGAGGGTGCGCACGGAGGGACGCAGGCTCTGCCTCCTGTGCATGTCATAGATGCCGAAGACGAGCTGCTGCGCCTCCAGGAGAAGGTAGGGGAGCTGTTCCTGTGTGGAGTGCTCCAGGTGGTCGTAGAGCAGAAGGCACCGGTCCAGAAGAGACTGGGAGAGACCAGGGGAGAGCACCGGCTGATCCAGGAGGAGGCCCATGTGCCGCAGGGACCGGTAGGTCTCATATCCAAAGCAGACAAAAAACTCCAGCCATTTCCCGTCCTCCTTTGTGATGGTGGAATGTTTGATATAGGGAAGACGCTGAACGAAGCATCCGGGATAGATCCGGGTGCTTTTTCCGTCTTTGTCCAGATAGGTGCCCTCCCCGCTCAGGAGAAGGAGGGCGCCGTAATATTTGAAGACCAGATTTTCGTTCTGGGGCAGGTGGCGGGTGTGGTGGATAAACCCGCAGCTCAGTATGGAGTTGTTGGGATCCAGTCCCAGGGTCCGGTGAACGGATCTGGTGACAAAAAGCTTTTCCGGGATCTGCAGCATGGGAAAGTCCTCCTCTCATCTGTCGAATATCATTTACCAGATATGACATTTTTTCTACCATAACAGACATGTAAATCATACCATCCGGCGGATAAAATGTAAATAACGACAAAAAGGAAAAGGAGCGGCAGACAGAGATGGATTTTGACATGGAAAAATGGATGCGGGACATGGTGAGCCCCGGAGAGAAAAGGCCTCTTCCGGTGCTCTCCTTTCCGGGGATCCAGATCACAGGAAACACAGTGGAGGAGACGGTGAGGAGCGGACGGCTCCAGGCCGAGTGCATGGAGGCCATTGCGGACAGATTTGACATGGCAGCCGTGCTGGGGCTGATGGATCTGTCGGTGGAGGCGGAGGCCTTCGGCAGCCCGGTGCGCTACAGCAGCCAGGAGGTGCCTACGGTGACGGCGGCCATCATCCAGGAGGAAGAGGAGGCGGATGCCCTGCAGGTGCCCCCGGTGGGAGCTGGAAGAACAGGGGAGTGCCTGGCCGGGATCCGGCAGGTGGCCGGACAGGTGAAGGATCGGCCTGTCCTGGCGGGGATGATCGGACCCTACTCCCTGGCGGGGCGGCTTCTGGATATGACGGAGATCATGATCCTGTGCTACGAGGAGCCCGAGATAGTGGAGACCGTGCTGGAGAAGGTGACAGGCTTTCTCTGCGACTACGCCAGGGCCTTTAAGGAGGCGGGAGCCGACGGCATCGTCATGGCCGAGCCGGCGGCGGGACTTCTCTCCCCGGGGCTTTTCCGGGAGTTCTCCGTTCCCTATGTGAAGCGGATCTGCCAGGCGGCCCGGGAGGCGGGTCTTGCCCTCATTTACCACAACTGCGGCATGGTGGAGCCGCTTCTTGGGGACATCGCGGATATACCCGCCGACGGGTACAGCTTCGGTAACGCGGTGGACATGGCAAGAGTGCTGAAGGAGATGCCGGGAGACCGGATCGTTATGGGCAACATCGACCCGGTGGGCGTGCTCAGGAGCGGCACGCCGGAGACGGTGGAAAAAGCTGTGACAGAGCTTATGGAGAGGTGCGGCAGGTATCCCAATTTCCTGCTCTCCAGCGGCTGCGATATCCCCCCGGTGACGCCCCTTGCCAATCTGCAGGCGTTTTTTGACAGCGCGCAGGCGTTTTACGGGAAATAAAGGAGGAGAAGGAAAATGGAACTTTTACAGGAAATGTCGGAGCTTTTGCAGAAGGGGAAGGCAAAGAAGGTGAAGGCCCTGGTACAGCAGGCCCTGGACGAGGGCATAAATCCCAAGGAGATCTTAAACGAGGGCCTTCTGTCGGGCATGATGGTCATTGGCGGAAAATTCAAGAACAACGAGGTGTTCGTGCCGGAGGTGCTGGTGGCAGCCCGGGCCATGAACGCCGGGCTCTCCATCCTGGAGCCCAGGCTTGTGGAGGTGGGCAACGAGCCCGTGGGCCGGGCTGTCATCGGGACAGTCCAGGGGGATCTCCACGATATCGGCAAAAATCTGGTCTGTATGATGTTCAAGGGGGCTGGCTTTGAGGTCTGCGACCTGGGCGTGGACGTGAGCTCAGACGCCTTCATCGACAAGGCGGAGGAGATGCACGCAGATGTCATCGGCATGTCCGCTCTTCTGAGCACCACCATGTGCCAGATGCAGTCCTGCATTGACAGGCTGAAGGAGAGAGGCCTGCGGGACAAATACATTGTCATGATCGGCGGCGCCCCTGTGACAGACGAGTTTGCCAGCCAGATCGGGGCGGACTACTACACGCCGGACGCCGCCTCCGCGGCGGAGACGGCCCGGTCCGCTGTCATGGAAAAGAAGAGCGCGTAATGCGGTACACAGATTTTCATATCCACATCTCAAAGGAGGAGGTCTGCCGCCTGGTGGACGGGGAAAAGAGCGGCCTTCAAAAGATGCTGGAGGAAGAGCTGGAGGAAATGCTGCCGGAGGCCCGAAGAAGGCTGGATCCGGCGGCTTTTCTGGGATTTGGAGACGAGGAGGAAGCCCTCTATGTCATCACTACCGTGGGGGCGGACTTAAGCGACTGGTCCGGGCAGCTTTTCAAGGAGGGAGACTGCGTCCGGGCTATGCTGGCAGATGCCCTGGCGGATGTCTGCCTCTTCCAGATGGACCGGCAGCTCCGGGAGGAGGTGCTTCGTCTCTGCAGGCGGCGGGGAAAGGGCATTGCCAGGCGGCTGGAGGCGCACCAGGACGCCCCCATGGAGCTCCAGAGAAAGGCCTTTCATGTCACCGGAGCCGGCCAGTACGGTATGGAGATCACAGAGGGGCTGATGTACCGCCCGGTGAAAAGCGCCTGCCAGGTGTTCCTGCTAAGCGATGAGAGGGATCAGTTTTTCTGGGAGCACGATTGCAGCGGCTGTTCCAACACCTCCTGCCGGATGCGCCGGGGGCGTCCTGTTGTTCTCACAGTGGAGGCCCGGGAAAAGGGCGGGCAGGAGAGCAGGCAGGTGAAAGGCCATGTGGAGAGAGGAAAGAGCATCCTGGAGACTCTGGGAGAGTGGGGCATCCCTCTGGCCTCCCCCTGCGGCGGCAGAGGGACCTGCGGAAAGTGCCGGATCCGGATCCTGGAGGGGCAGATGCCGGTGACAGAGGCGGACAGGCGGTTCTTCTCGGAGGAGGAGCTGGAGGCGGGGCTGCGCCTTGTCTGCCGCGCCATCCCGGAGGGAGACTGCCGGATCTGCCTGGAGGGGCCCGGCGAGGATGGATTTTTTATACCGGAGAGCCGGATGAGCCGGGATCATGGACGTCGGGGAGCAGAAAGCCCGGAGGAGGAAAAGAGGGCAGTCGGAAAGGCGGTGGCGGTGGACATCGGGACCACCACCCTGGCTATGGAGCTGGTGGATCCTGCGACAGGGCGGATTGAGGGCAGCTACACGGCCCTCAACCCCCAGCGCCGGTACGGGGCCGATGTGATCGCCCGGATCCAGGCGGCGGGGGAGGGGAAGGGATCTCAGATGCAGGCCTGTATCCGGGAGGCCCTTCGGGAAGGCCTTGACGCTCTGACAGAAAAGGGAGAGGCTCGTATCAGGCAGATGGTCATTGGGGCCAACACTACCATGGTCCATCTGCTCATGGGATACCCCTGCAGCTCCCTGGGAGTCTGGCCCTTTGAGCCCTATGACATTTCTTCCGTGGATGGAGACAGCCGGGAGGTGCTGGGCGATGAGACAGGAGAGTTCGCGGTGCACATTTTCCCGGGAGTCTCCGCCTACATCGGGGGCGATATCACAGCCGGACTCTACGCCCTGGGATTCCACGAGACGGAGAGGATCCGGATTCTGGTGGATCTGGGCACCAACGGGGAGATGGCGGTGGGAAACAGGGACCGGATACTGGCCGCCTCCGCTGCGGCGGGCCCTGCCTTTGAGGGGGGAAACATTACCTGCGGTACAGGCAGCATACCGGGAGCCATCTGCGGCGTCAGGTGGAACGGACGGCAGATGGAGCTTCGGACCATCGGCGGGGAGAGTCCTGCCGGCATCTGCGGCACCGGGATCATCGAGACTGCGTACGAGATGAGGCGGGCCGGCGTCCTGGACGAGACAGGACGGCTGGAGGAGCCCTGGGACGAGGAAGGGTTTCCGCTGGACGAGGCGGGCAGGATCCGGATCTTTCAGGAGGACATCCGGGAGCTTCAGCTGGCCAAGGCGGCGGTGCGGGCCGGCCTTGAGACCCTGCTCATAGCGTACGGCATCCGGGCGGAGGATGTGGACGCCTTCTGCATCGCCGGAGGCTTTGGATGCCAGCTTGACATGGAGAAGGCGGCGGGCATTGGCCTTCTGCCGGAGGAGGCTGTGGGAAAAGCCGATCCGGCGGGAAATACATCCCTCGCGGGGGCGCTGCGTTGGCTGAGAGAGGAGAAGGGCGGGGAGACCGCGGACCGGCTCGCAGGGTATGTCCGGGAGGTTCCCCTCTCCGCGAACAAGGATTTTCAGAGATTTTATATGGAATACATGTACTTTGGGGAAGATGAAGAATAAAAGAGAAGAAGGAAAGGTGAGGAAAATGACGCCCAGAGAAAATCTGCTTCATTTGCTGAGAAGAGAAGGCTATGAGACGGTGCCGGTGGAGTTCATGCTCTGCCCCAGCCTGGAGAAGAGCTTCCAGGAGGAGATCGGCGGGCCGGGCTCTGACTACATGGACTATTTTGAGATGCCCTGGCGGCGCGTGGGGGACCTGATCCCGGAGGATACGGATGTGACCCGGTTCTACCCCTACTACGATGAGGTCAAGGACAATATGGAGATTGACGAGTGGGGGGTAGGCCACGAGTCCAGCCCCACCTCCATGCACATGACAAAGATGCTCCACCCGCTGGAGGACGCGGAGGATGTGGAGGAGATCGAGAGCTATCCCATCCCCGTCTACACGGAGGAGAAAAATGCCTGGGTAAAGGACCGGGTCAAAGGCCTGCACGAGAGAGGGCTTGCCTCAGTGGGCAACATGCAGTGTACCATCTGGGAGACCTCCTGGTACATCCGGGGCATGGAAAATCTCATGATGGATATGCTCAGCGATGAGGAGATGGCGGAGGCGGTCTTTGACATGGTGGAGAAAATGTCCACAGATCGCGCCCTGATCTACGCCAAGGCAGGGGTGGACATCCTCTACCTGGGAGATGACATCGGCATGCAGCACAGCATTATGATGAGCGAGGAGATGTACACGCAGTGGATCTGCCCCCGGCTTAAGCGGCTCATCTCAAAGGTGAAGGCGGTGCGGCCGGACATCATCGTCATCTACCACTCCTGCGGCTACATTGAGCCATTTATCCAGGATCTCATTGACGCGGGCATCGATGTGCTCAATCCCATCCAGGCGGAGTGCATGGAGTTTAAGTACATTTACGAGAAGTACGGGGATCAGATCTCCTTCCACGGCACCATCGGCACCCAGACGGTCATGCCCTTTGGGACGCCGGAGGAGGTGAAGGAAAATGTGTGGGGCAACCTGGACATCGCCGGGCCCAAGGGCGGACTGATGGTGGCTCCCACCCATCTGCTGGAGCCGGAGGTGCCCTGGGCCAACATCCTGGCCTACGTGGAGGCCTGCCGGGAGTACCGGAAAAAATAGAAGGGAAAACAAAAAGGACAAGGACCCGTCAGGGCCCCTGGACAGTCTTAAGGCTGCTGCTTTGCAAGGACAGCAGCCCCGGACAATGTAGCTAATCAGGTCCACTGCCACTATCTGATGGGGCTTGCCTGCCTCGGCTACGGGAGAAAGGAGGAGGCCCGCCGGGCCTTCCGGAGGGCCCTGGAGCTGGACAACAGCCACCAGAACTGCCGCATCTACCTGGAGATGGCGGAGAGAGAGTGAAGAAACCGTTGACATCTTCCCTGCTTTGTGATATAAACTCTTTCATAAAGAGTTAGTCAAAGCTTTATGAGTGGTTTTTCAAAACCACATTGGAAAAAACATATCTGGATGAGATATTCCGGCGGCTGCGCAGCGTACCTATTATGTACGCGGCAGCCGCCCTAAAAATGTCCAAAATCACAAAGATGACAATAAGAAAGACAAAAGAGAAAGCGGGGAATATGTATGGAGCAGGAACAGACAGAAATCCGGCCCGGGCAGACGCTTTTTGCCGGGATTGACGTGGGGTCTACCACTACAAAGATCGCGGCTGTGAACCCGGAGGACGGGCAGGTAATCTACTCGGATTACAGGAGACATCACGCCAATCAGGTACAGAGTATCATACACGCACTGGAGAGCTTCCGGGAGAAATTCCGGGGCGTAAAGATCCGCCTGGCCCTGACAGGGTCCGGGGCCAAGCCCATCGCGGAGAAGCTGAAGGTGCCTTTTATACAGGAGGTGGCGGCCAACGCGCTGGCGCTTCGAAAGAAATACCCCTCTGTCCGCACAGCCATTGAGCTGGGAGGGCAGGATGCCAAAATTATCTTCTTTAAAAAGGACGAGAAGACCGGCGACCTGAACGTGGCGGACATGAGGATGAACGGAAGCTGTGCGGGGGGTACCGGCGCCTTTATCGATGAGGTTGCTTCTATATTAAAAGTGCCGGTGGAGAAGCTGAACGATCTCGCGGAGCAGGGGGGATTTACATACGACATTTCCGGGCGGTGCGGGGTCTACGCCAAGACAGACATCCAGCCCCTTCTGAACCAGGGAGTGGCGAAGTCTGACCTGGCCCTCTCCTCCTTCCACGCCATCGCCAAGCAGACCATCGGCGGACTGGCCCAGGGGCTGGAGATCAAAAAGCCGGTGGCCTTTGAGGGCGGCCCGCTGACATTCAACCCGGCCCTCATACAGGTCTTTGCCAAAAGACTGAAGCTGCCCCAGGAGGATGTGATCATCCCCGAGCGGCCGGAGCTGATGGTGGCCTACGGGGCGGCTATCTCCCTGGAGACCATGTTTGAGAACAGGAAAAAGATTTCCGACCCGGAGGAGCTGCTGGCTGTGCTGAAGAGCCCCTCCTTTAAGGAAAAGACAGGTGAGGAGCAGGAGGCAAAGCCCTTCTTTGCCTCTGAGGAGGAGAGGAAGGCCTTTGAGAAGCGGCACGCCAAGGCCTCCCGCCAGTGGAAGCATCCCCGGCCGGGACAGAAGGTGAACGTGTACCTGGGTATCGACTCCGGCAGCACCACCACCAAGTTTGTGCTGATGGATGAAAATGAGGAGATCCTGGACTCCTTCTACGCCCCCAACGAGGGGGAGCCGCTGCTGGTGGCCAAGAAGGCTATGATCGAGATGCGGGACCGCTACAGGAAGGACAATATTGAACTCAACATACTGGCAGTGGGCACCACCGGCTACGGGGAGCAGCTCTTTGCCAAGGCCTTCCAGGCGGAGTATCACACGGTGGAGACTGTGGCCCACGCCCGGGCGGCGGAAAAATATGTCAAGGACGCCACCTTCATCCTGGACATCGGCGGACAGGACATGAAGGCCATCTGGCTGGACGACGGCATCATCACCAACATCCTGGTGAACGAGGCCTGCTCTTCGGGCTGCGGCTCCTTCCTGGAAAATTTTGCCGCCTCCCTGCATATCCCGGCAAAGCAGATCGCGGAGGCCGCCTTTGCCTCCAGGCATCCGGCAAAGCTGGGAAGCCGCTGCACGGTCTTTATGAACAGCAGCATTATCACGGAGCAGAGAAACGGCCGCCTGCCGGAGGACATTATGGCGGGACTGTGCCGTTCCATCATAGAGAATGTATTTACCAAGGTGATCCGCATTTCCAATCTGGACTCTCTGGGAGATAAGATCGTGGTCCAGGGAGGCACCTTTGAGAACGATGCGGTGGTGCGGGCCATGGAGGAGTACACCGGTCGCCAGGTAGTGCGGGCCCCCTATCCGGGGCTGATGGGCGCTGTGGGCGTAGCCCTCATCGCAAAGGAGCGGCATGAGAGGGAGCCCGAAAAGCATACCTTCATCGCTCTGGACAGCCTGGACGACTTTTCCTACACCCAGGAGTCCAACTCACCCTGTCCTTTTTGCACCAACCACTGCCGCAGGACCATTGTCACCTTCTCAAACGGCAATTCCTGGGTGACCAACAACCGGTGCGAGCGGGGCGAGGTGCTTGGAAAGCCGGGGGATGCCCAGGCCAGAAAGCAGCTCAAGGAGAAAACCCAGAGGGTGAACCGGGTGCCCAACATGTACCGAAGGAGGGAGGAGCTTCTCTTCAAGGACTACCCCTACCCGGAGCCGGCGGTGAAGAGAGGTATCACCATCGGACTTCCGAGAGTGCTGTCCAACTGGGAGTTCATGCCCTTCTGGAGCACCTTCTTTAAAGCCCTGGGCTTCCAGGTGCAGCTCTCCGACATGAGCACCCGGAAAATGTACGAGTCCGGTCTCTCAGCCGTCACCTCGGACACAGTGTGCTTCCCTGCAAAGCTGGTACACGGGCATATCCGGAACCTGGCGGCGAAGAAGGTGGACCGGATCTTCATGCCCGCCATCACCACCATTCCCACCGAGAACCGGGAGAAGACGAGCGAGTCCATGTGCGCTGTGGTGAAGGGCTACCCCATTGTGGTGAAGAATTCCGACAACCCGGAAAAGCAGTTCGGCATCCCCTTTGACGAGCCTTTGTTCCACTGGCCCTCAAGGGAGGACAGGGACCGGCAGCTCACCATCTATATGAAGGATCACTACCAGATACCGGAGGAGGAGACGAGGAAGGCCATGGAGGCCGCAGACCAGGCCCAGGAGAGCTTCCGGGCTGAGCTGAAAAGGCAGGGGGCTGCCATTATCGAGAAGGTGAAGGAGAAAGGGAAATTTGCCGTTGTCCTGGCCTCAAGGCCCTACCAGAACGACGCTCTTGTGAACCATGACCTGCCGGAAATGTTCGTCACCATGGGGATCCCTGTGCTGACGGCGGACTCCGTTCCCGGAATCGAAGACGTGGACCTCTCAAAGAGCCGGATCGACATTGTCAACAATTTCCACGCCAGGATGCTCTCCTCCGCTATCCTGACAGCCCGGAGCGACTGCCTGGAGTACGTGCAGGTGGTGAGCTTCGGCTGCGGCCATGACGCCTACCTGTCGGATGAGATCATCCGGCTGATGCACGAGATCTCCGGGAAAATCCCCCTTGTCCTGAAGCTGGACGAGAGCGATATCCAGGGCCCGCTGCGCATCCGTGTCCGCTCCTTCCTGGAGACAGTGGCCATGGGAAGAGAGAAAAAGAAGAAGCTGGAGACAAGGGAGCTGACAGATCCCTACCCGGTGAAATTTGAGAAGAAGGACAAGGCGGACAAGGTGGTGCTGGTGCCCAACACCTCCCACGCCTTCAGCAGGATCATGGCCGCCTCCTTTGCGGGGCAGGGCGTGAAGACTGTGCCCCTGGAGATCGGAAGAGGAGAAGCCATACGGCTTGGAAAGCAGTACGTCCACAATGACATCTGCTTCCCCGCCCAGATCGTCATCGGAGAGGCTCTGGAGGCCCTCAAAAGCGGCAAATATGACCCGGATCACACCACCATCGCCATGGGAAAATATGTGGGAGACTGCCGTCTGACCCACTACAGCGCCCTCCTTCGGAAGGCCCTGGACGACGCGGGATTTCCCCAGGTGCCCATCCTGACCAACGACGATGCGGACTCCCACCACCTGCACCCGGGATTTAAGATGAACCTGGCGTCCTCCCTGAAGATTGCCTTCTCCCTGCCCATGATCGATGTGCTGGAGGAGCTTCTGCGGAAGATCCGCCCCTATGAGAAGGTGAAGGGAAGCGCGGACGAGGCCTTTGAGCGGGCCATGGACGCGGTGGTGGAAGGACTGGAGACAAAGGGCGTGCCGGGAGCGAGAAAGGGCTTTAAGAAGGCCATCGACATCATGAATGAGGTGGAGTACGACCGCAGCGATCCCAGGCCCGGCGTGCTGATCGTGGGCGAGTACCTGCTGAACTTCCATCCCGGCGCCAACCATGACATCGAGGCCTACCTGGAGAAGAACGGCTTTGAGATCATTGAGGCCCGTATGACGGACGTGATCCGCAAGACCTATTTTTACCAGGACAGCCAGAACAGGGAGTACCATCTGAAGCGGCCCCTCATCCAGAAGATCTGGTTCCATGTGGCGAACAAGGCCTTTGACTTTGCCCACGATATGACAGACCGGATCGCGAAGAAGCATCCCCTCTACGAGCCAGCCCTGCGGATGGAGGACATGGTGAAGGACAGCGATCAGGTCATTCACCACACCTTTGATGCCGGAGAGGGCGTGCTGATCTCAGGAGAGATCCTTCATCACGCCAGGAAGGGGTGCAGGGCCTTTGTGATCCTCCAGCCCTTCGGCTGCCTGCCCAACCACGTGGTGGGCCGCGGCATTGCCAAGAAGCTGAAGGAGCTGTACCCGGATGTGCAGATCCTGCCGCTGGACTACGACCCGGATGTCAGCTTTGCCAACATTGAGAACCGCCTCCAGATGCTGGTCATGAATGTGAACCAGAACAAAGAAGAGGCTTCGTAAAAATCATAAAAAACACAAAAACATAAAAGGTTTTTCACAATTCCATCACAGAACCGGCCTATAATCAGTCTTGTAAAAAGAAAAAAGACCATTTACAGGAGAGGAAAAGAGGCAGGATAATATGATGGATGACAAATATACAGAAGGATATACAGGAGAAAACAAAGAGACTCAGGAGACCAAAGAGACCGGCGGGCAGACAGAACAGCAGCAGAATATACTGGAAAGCGCCGGACAGCAGGCAGGTCAGGAGGCAGGCGCTCCCGGTCAGATGAACTATACAGAGACGGAGAGCGCTTCCGGCGCCCCGGCAGGCCATAAAATGAAAAAGGCCAGGGCCAGAAAGCCAAAGAAAGCGCCTGTAGGTCCTATGAGCATGAAAAAGAGATGGGCCATCCTGGTGGCCATGGCTCTTGTGTTCGGAACGGTGGCAGGAGGAACCGCCTTTGGAGTCAATGTGGCGGCTGGAAGCCTTTATGACCGGCACAACGCACAAAAGAGCCTGACAAACACACAGACTGTGTCCAACTCCGGAAGCACCGAGGACAAGGGCACTGTGGCAGAAGTGGCCCAGAACGCCATGCCCTCCCTTGTGACCATCTCCACCATGTCTGTAGAGGAGATGAGAAGCTTCTTCGGCGGCACCCAGGAGTATGAGGTGGAGGGAGCCGGCACCGGCGTCATTGTGGGAAAGAATGACACGGAGCTCCTCATTGCCACCAACAACCACGTTGTGGAAGGCGCGGACAGCCTGTCCGTAGGATTTGTGGATGAGTCGGCAGTGGAGGGACAGATCAAGGGAACAGACGCGGACAATGACCTGGCCGTGGTAGCTGTGAAGCTGTCCGATATCTCCAGCGACACCATGAACCAGATCAAGATAGCCACCATCGGTGACTCCGATGACCTTGTTCTCGGGGAGCAGGTTGTGGCAATCGGAAATGCCCTTGGCTACGGCCAGTCCGTGACAAGCGGATACGTGAGCGCTCTGAACCGTGACCTTCAGCTCACGGACAACAGCGGCAACACCATCAACTCCACAGGTTTGATCCAGACAGACGCCCCCATCAACTCCGGTAACAGCGGCGGCGCTCTGCTGAACATGAACGGTGAGCTCATCGGCATCAACGAGGCAAAGAGTTCCACCACTCAGTCCGGCACCACAGTGGACGGCATCGGATTTGCCATCCCCATCAACAAGGCAGAGGAGAGCCTGCAAAGTCTGATGAACCAGACGACCAGGGAGAAGGTGGACGAGAGCCAGGCGTCCTACATGGGCATCCAGGGGGCGGACGTCTCCCAGGAGGCAGCTCAGATGTACGGCATGCCCACAGGTGTGGCTGTCTCTGAGGTGGTCAAGGACGGGCCTGCTGACAAAGCGGGTATCCTTGCCGGCGACGTCATCACAGGATTTGACGGCCGCTCCATCAGCAGCATGTCACAGCTTAAGGATACGCTTCAGTACTACGCTTCCGGTGAGACTGTGGATGTGACAGTCCAGAGATCCGATCAGGGACAGTACAAGGAGCAGACCGTGAGCGTTACTCTCGGCTCCGCAAGCGAGGCGCAGCAGAACCAGCAGAGTCAGCAGAACTAAGGTGCAAGGCTTTTGCCGGCGCAGAGCTGAGCTTAAAACCGGATGCCAGATATGCTATGTCGATAATAAAAAAGAGAAATAGAAAAGGGAAAACCACAGAAGCGGTCTGCCCTCGACAATGAACCAACTTAATACTTTATGGCATCAGCCGTCACTATTGCAGTAGTGGCGGCTGTTTTTTGATTTCCAAGATTTTCACGGAAAAATATAGGGCTTCCCATTAATGAGGCATGCCCGGCAAGCAGACCTTGTCAGAAGTAAAATCATGGTATACTATAGGTGATAGAGAGCCTATCAGGCAGATCGAGCCTCGTGTTATCAGGCAATTTTTGAGAAGGAGGTTTAGCAGGATGAGAAAATGTATCCGTTGTGGAAGCGAGATGAAGGAAGACTGTGCGATCAAGGTGGAGGGAGCCGGATATGGAATAGTCCTGTCCTCAGACGAGAAGAAGCTTTTTGGCGGTAGAATGGGGAAACCCAAGGTTGCCATCTGCCCGGAATGTGGAGAAGTCTCCATCTATATGGAGGATGTGGAGAAGCTGAAGGACTGAGCGGCAGTACATTGGAATTTCTCTCTATCCGCATCAGGCACTTACAAGGAGGACAGGATGGAACAGGACAGAAAAAAGAAGGATAAGAATACAGATGACTATCTGGCAGTAGGAATAAGTCTGGGCGTAGCCTTTGGGCTTATATGGGATAACCTGGCGCTGGGCCTTGGCCTGGGAGTTGCCTTTGGCCTGCTGGCCGGACGATTTAAAAAGAAGTGAAGTATGAGGATTTCTTCTAGCTTTTATCGAAAGGAATAGTATTTGTATGAGTAAGCTGAAAGCAAAAGAATACAAGAGATTCGAAGACATAAAGCATATCAGAGATGATGGCAGTGAATTTTGGTCGGCCAGAGAACTTGCGCCGGCGTTAGAATACAATAAATGGGAAAATTTCCAAAAAGTAATTAAGCGTGCTATGATTGCCTGTGAAAACAGCGGTCATGTTATCGAGGGCGATTTTCCTGAGGTCAGGAAAATCGTTAGTGCGGGAGCGACCAATAAGCCGATTAAGGATTATGAGCTTACTCGATATGCCTGCTACCTGATTGTACAGAATGGTGATCCGCGTAAGGCGGTTATTGCTCTTGGTCAGACATATTTTGCTATTCAGACATATCGCCAGGAAGTTGCAGATCATTTTAATGAGTTGGATGAAGACAGAAGGCGTTTGGTCGTGCGTGGTGATATTAAGCAATGGAATCAACTTCTTGCAGAGACAGCCCATGATGCAGGAGTTATTACGAATGAAGAATTTGCAATATTCCAAAATGCCGGGTATATGGGATTGTATGGAGGCATGGATGTTGATGACATTCATAAGAAAAAGAATCTGGCGGTTGGTCAGAAAATTCTTGATTACATGGGAAGTACGGAACTTATCGCAAATTTGTTTAGAATATCGCAGACAGAGGAAAAACTGCGCAAAGATGAAATAAAAGGAGCAAAAGAAGCGACGTCTACCCACTATAAAGTTGGAAAAGAGGTTCGTGGCGCTATCGAGAAAATAGGTGGTACGATGCCTGAAGATTTGCCGACGCCAGAAAAAAGTATTCAGCAAGTTGAAAAGGAACAGCTCGCCCGATTGCAAGCAAAGGCAAAAGCAGGCAAACTGATGCTTGATGAATAAAATTATACTGGTACTCTGCCTTTCAGCTATACCGGCGTATGCCAAACAGGTATTTGCCATTGCGCCCATCCGGCGGTAAACTGTAATAGAAGCGGACTGTAACGGAAGCAGAGGCTGTAATGGAAACAGATGTTTTCTTGCTTGACAGTGAAAATACTTTTCTGTAAACTATAAAAAGACTGTTTGATTACAGAAATATGCCAGTACAGGGAAATCCTGGCGAAAGGGCAGCGGAGGTGAATGTATGAAGGTTCTCGTTATAGATGGCCAGGGCGGCGGATTGGGACGTCAGCTTGTGACGGCTGTGAAGAGCCGGTATCCGGAGATGGAGGTTCTGGCGGTGGGGACCAACAGCGCTGCCACAAACGCCATGCTCAAAGCAGGGGCGGACCAGGCGGCCACAGGGGAGAACTCCGTGGCTGTGGCGTGCGGGAAGGTAGACGTGATCATGGGACCTGTGGGAATTGTGATTGCGGACTCCATGCTTGGCGAGATCACACCCCGGATGGCGGTGTCCATCGGGCAGAGCCAGGCGAAGAGGATCCTGATCCCGGTCAATCTGTGCGATAACCTGGTAGTGGGCGTGGCAGACCTGACTATGGCAAAAAGAGTAGAGAGCGCAGTGGAAGCGCTGGCTGAGCTGATGAACTAGACAGAGGATATCCGGCAGGAAGCCGGAGCATGACGGCAGAAGCCGCGAAGGTAAAGAGCGCGGGAAGCGCTTTCTGGCAGCCAGCGTAAGGATATTGTGAGACCGTGAGACAGGTGTAAAGTACATTCAATTAAAAAAGGGACAGATTTGGAATGGATACCAGGAAGGTGTCTGCACTCAGAAGAGAGGCAGGTGCCTTTTTCTTTTGCTATTTTTTAGAAAGACAGCAATTTGGTGATATGTCAAGAGGTGATAAAAAAAGATTTCAATGAAAACAGATAAAAAAGGGTACAACAAATAGGCCTGCGACAAAACCGCAAGAAAAAAGTTCGGTATACGATTACCTACTCTTTGCCGGAGAGTAGAGTTGATTCTTGTCCAGCAGACCAAAAATCAGACGTATTAATTTACGGGCGGTCAACGCGAGTGCACGCTTGTGCTGATGTTTGGGAACTTCAGCAAATTTTTTGTTGTAGTAATCCGTGTATTCCGGACAGTATCTAACCACACTGCCAGCAGCCTGGATCAGGTAGTATCTCAGGTATCGGTTCCCTGCTTTCATCATCGGTGTGTCCTCAGAATCAAACTCACCGGACTGGTTGTCTCTCCAGATGATGCCGCTGTATTTTGCCAAGGCGTTGTTGCTGTTAAAACAGCGTACAGACCCTATTTCAGCAAGGATCCCTGCGGCATAAACGGGTCCAATCCCCGGAATGGATTTCAGGATCTGGTACTCCGTAGGATTTAACCCTGCGACCGTTGCGGCAATGGCTTTATCGAGAGCTTTCTGCTCTTTTTCAAAAGCACGGATGCAGTTAAAGGAACAGGCGATGGATGTGGTGATCGGTTCATACAGTGCCTTATCCAACCGGTAAGAGTTACGGGCTGCTTTTTGAAGCAGGCTGGCCACTTGATCCGGATCAGAGAACCTGCCATGTCCGGAAGCGGAGATAAAGTCGATTAGTTCTTTTAAAGGGGCATTGGCGATATCCTCCGTAGTCTTGTACTCAGTCAGGATTGCTTCGGCAGTAGCGCTGAATTTATCGGAAACAGGGCTTTCCTCGCCGCTGAGGAGAGCAAACTCACTGAACTTTAGGAAGACGTTGTTCAGGACATAGTTCTTCTCCCTGGCAATCGCTTCATTGATGTGCCTGCGCTGCCTTGTGAGACGCTGCAGGGCAAGATACTGGGCACCGCGCCAGGGCTCGATGTTGATCCGTCCGGCACGGACATAATCGGCAACGATAAAAGAGTCAATGCCATCGTTTTTGCCAAGTCCAGTGAAAGATTTCCTGTAGTTGGCAATCGTTTTCGGATTCAGGCAAAAAACCTTAACACCATATGGTTTGAGCTTGTCAGTGGTGGAGAGATAATTCGCCACATGGACGCCGTAGAAACTGGTGGACTCCATGGCGATCAGAAGATATCTGAACTGGGGATTTGCCTCCAGAACAGCAAGGATCATAGACTCCATAGCTTCCACACCGTTGGACGCATTGGGAACAGGGCGCATGTTGATGAGCCGGTCTGAATCAAAGTTGAGAGCAGTAAGAAAGTTGATGCGGGAACCGATGTCAAGGCCGACACAAAGCGTTGAAAGGTGATCGAATTTCATACGGTTCTTCACAGTATCACCTCCTTTCGATTTGATGGAAGGAAAGCCAAGGGCTGGATCCCGGACCACCACACCATGCAACCTCGCGTAATCAGCATTAAAGCCCCGAAAATACCCTGCTGGAAGCTGACGGGACAGGTGCAACATTTGTGTAAGCATCTGAAGTGTGGAGCCAAGGGCGCAAGCTATCTAAGCAATGGAGACAGGGATGTGAGGAAACACATACCGTGCAACTTGCAAGGAGAAACAGCGGTACCCTTTGGGACATTCCTATGGACTCTATTATAAACGTCCGGGAAAACTTGGCAATATGAGTAACATGTAAACAGTATAGGGGATGAAAATCAGGGAGAGAACCTCCGGAGGGATGACTCCTCTATACCATTAAAAGTGAATAATCCCACCCCTGTATATCTGGGGTACAGGCTTATTATACGAGGAGATTGACTATGAAGAAGCCAGGGAAGAAAAACAGATGTAAGAGTTTTAGGAAAGTAAAGGGGTGCGTGGTGATCTTTCTGATATGGATCAATATCAATGCAATACCATGTGAGAAGATTACTGTAGATGCCCAGACAGGTAATGGTACATCGATCGATATAGCCATTATCAGATGAAGGTAAAACCAGCGGCGTTTGCTGCTGGTTTTCCTTTAGATGCGAAGAGGGGAGGAAGATGGGGAATGAGCATTGTTTTGGAAGATAATAGTCTGATTGAAAAAAGAAACGACAGACTCGAACAGGCTTTCCGTGAAAAAATATTTCCATACTTTATAGAACATGAGTATCGCAGATTTTATTCATTGGCAGGGAAAGATCAGTATGCGGGAGCGTGGTATGAGCTTAAAGATTTGTCAGAGGTTGTAATCAAACTGCCCATTCTTTTAGGACTTTCCTATCTCTTTTTTCGATATTCGGACAAAAAAGAAGAAGATATCAGGGGGATAACAGAAGCAATCCTTAGTCGAATGATAACGAAGACATTGAGTCTTGGAGATTGGTCCAATATATTGGAAACATTGTCGAAAAACAAATTTATAGAGCAGAAAATACCGGCGTTATCAGAGGTTATAAAAAATGCGAAGGACTTCTGTGACAACTGTAACATCGTAGAATGGCGGAATAATATGATCGGGCATGGTGCGTTGCCCTTTGAAGATTCGGAGGAGTTTAAGGCTTATATCTGTAACATAACACAGGGGATTGACACATGTCTTGAAAACAGTCAGGAATACTACGCAAATATAGAAATCATTGGAAATGATGTGCTGGAAGTGGTCATATCAGGAGATAGGTTCCAAGTAGACAAATGTATTTTTCGCCAGATATTCTTTTTTGACAGCTTTAATAAGCAGACATACAATATCGATATAATAGACTATTTAAATGGAAAGCGCGATAAAGAAAAAAACAGATGGTATTATGAGTTTATGAGAAAGCATGCCCTGGAAGAGGAAATACAGAGATATCGTGGCGCGGATTCCCAAAAGCGTATGTGGGAATGGCAGGATATAATGGGAAAACCGGGAAAAACTGGATGAATACATAGATCTGGTGCTGTACTATTTAAAGTATAGAGAGTGCAATCCGCAGGTTCTGGAGCTGATGATCGAATCTTTTAAAATGGGAACGCTGGTGGAATAGTAAATTTCATATAGTTTTTGCCCAAGACTCATAAATAACGATTTCCCTCTGCATGGCATAGCCACGTGGAGGGAATTTTTTATTAGCGGCTGTCGGAGATATGTGCTAATATAATACAGCAGGTATGAGCGTACACGGACGGACTTTTTACACCATTTTTATCAAGGAAGGGTATGGACGAGGTGACAGGAAATGACCCGTGAAGACCAGATATTGATACAGATCTTAGCCGCATTTACAAACGGGCGCAGTATAGGCTCCCTCCGGGATGTTTCCCTGGAAGCGCTGTATCAGGCGGCACAGAAGCACAATGTGGGCGGTATTGTCAGCAGCATGCTGCAGCCGGTCCTGAAAACCCGCGCGGAAGACCCGGCGGCACGGAAGTTCCGGGAGATCTGTATGGCAACGATCTTTCGCTCGGTGCAGCTGGAGGAAGAAGTGAAAATGTTCGCCGACCGTATGGAGCAGGCCGGGATCCCCTACGCATTCTTTAAAGGGTATGAGCTGCGGGAGCTGTATCCGGATCCGGAGCTCCGCACGATGGGAGATGTGGATGTGCTGGTGCGGGATGAAGATATGGAGAAGACGCTCCGGGTCCTGAATGGGCTGGGGTATACGAAAGAAGGGGAAGGCAGCGCGGTGTGGACCTGCACGAACGGAACGCTGTCTTATGAGATCCACAGGAGGCTGGCTTTCGGGAAATGCTGGAATCAGGTGGATTACGAAAGCTATTTTGCGAAAGCTTTTGATCGGCTGCAGGATGAGCCGGGGCCGCGTCCGAGTCTTCGGGGGATGCGACAAGAGGCCCCTCAAGAGGTGCGACACGGGGAGAGCGGCCCAGTGACCGGCACAGTGCCTGGGAAAAGCAGGAGATATTTTTCCCTGGAGGACCATTTTATCTATCTGTGTTTCCACCTGGCGAAGCATCTTAACAGCACTGGGGCGGGGATTCGTATGGTGATGGATATTGCCTTATATCTGAAGGCTTATCAGGAGCAGATGGACTGGAATTATATATGGGAGGAATGCAGGAAAATACGGCTGGATGTCTTTGTAAAGACGCTGCTGCAGGCCTGTCGGGAGTGGTTCCAGGTCCCTTCGGGAGCAAAGACCGAAAAAAAAGAGGCAGAGGAAGTCCTCGGGCAGCTGGCGTCCTATATCATGACCGGAGGAGTGTTCGGGTTTGAGAGAGACGACAGCATCCGGCGCCTGAGGAAGGGGATAGACGATCGTACGGACCATGTGTCTGTGCTGATCCGCGCAAAAGCACTCTGGAAGATCGCGTTTCCGCAGAGGAAGCATATGGTATATTTTATGCCTGCGGTGGAACAGCATCCGGCGCTGCTCCCCCTGGCCTGGATCAGGCGGTGGAGACAGGGATTGCTGGAGCGACGGAGAATGGAGGCGGCGTTTCGCGGCCTGGACAAGAGTAAAAATGTGGATGAAGCAAGGAAACAGTACAGACTGCTGAAGAAGATTGGGTTGTAAAGGAGGAAGCAAACATGAGAGACAGGAAGGTGACACGGATTTCTGAGATCATAGCATTGGTCCTTTTCTGTGTTTTCATGTTACTTCTCATTTTTTCTACCCGTCAGAACCTGTTCAGCGGCAGGAGAATGGAAGATTACAGTAACGGGTGGGCATATAGCTTTCAGGAAAAGGAGGGGACGGTTTCGCTGCCTGCCAGCTTCGATGTTCCCAAGAATGTGGAGATTACTTTCTGGAAAGTGGTGCCGGAGGATGTGAGGGACGGTGACGCGATCGTTTTTCGCTCCAGGATGCAGTATGCGCAGGTGTATGTGGGAGAGCGTCTTGCCTATCAGTTCCCGGAGCAAGACCTGATCGGGCGGGAGCTGACCAGCGCCTGGAACTTTGTCCGGTTAAATGAGACGGATGCGGGGGAGGAGATACGGATCGTGGTCCGTTCTCCCTACGCCAGATTTTCCGGAGGGATCGGGGAGGTGTACTACGGAGATTTTGACGATATGGTGACGGAGATCATTTCCAGACAGTCGAAGGTATATCGGACGAGTTTCCTGACTGGCATAGTTGGCGCTGTCATCGTCCTGCTTTCTGTCATCAGCCGGAGATACCATTTAGATAGCTGGCCTATCAGTCAGGGGATCCTTCTGGTGTTTGTGTCATTCTGGCTGTGTGGTGAGTCCAGGCTTCCTTCTGGGATTGTGGGACTGGAGGCATGGCACTACTTTGCTGTTCTGTCCCTGTTGTTCTGTCCGGTGTTTGTGGCGGCATATCTGTATCACAGATGGCCGGATATCTGTGGAAAAGCGACCAGGATCTTGTTCTATATCTGCCTGGCAGATGTGGGAGCAAGTCTGATGTCGGAATTTCTGGGAGGGCCGGATCTGATGGAGCTCCTCCCTGTTACAGTTTCTTTGGTGACAGCGTTGCTAGGGTATGCGATGCTGATCCATATCCTGGCTGCCAGGAGAAAAAAGGGGAAATTTATCCGGTCAGAGATCGTGTGTCTTTTGATCATTTTCCTTGCGGGAATTGTAGAAGTAGTCCGCTTTTACCGTGACAGCGGCCAGGTGGGGGGGGTTATGCGTGTGGCCATCCTGATCTATTCTGTGAATCTTCTGCGTATCAGTGTCATTTCTCTTTTTCGTAGAGTGAGAGAAAACAGGGAGCTGGCGCGGATGCTCCGAAAGAGCAGGGCAGAGCTGATGGCCAGCCAGATTAAGCCGCATTTTATCTATAATACGCTGAATTCGATCCGGACGCTGATTAAGATTGATCCGGAGCAGGCCCAGAAGACGGTGTATGATTTTTCCACCTATCTCCGCTCGAACCTGGAAAATGTAGGGGAGAGGGAGCTAATCTCTTTCTCAGATGAGCTGAGACATATCAATGCTTATCTGAATATTGAGAAGATACGGTTTGGAGAACGGCTGTGTGTGGCAGAAGACATCGGGACTAAGAGCTTCCAGATACCTCCGCTGTCCGTACAGCCTCTGGTGGAAAATGCGGTGAAGCATGGGCTCTGCGCAAAGATGGACGGAGGCACAGTGACGATCCGGAGCCGTGAGGAGGCGGACGCCTATGTAGTGGAAGTGGAAGACGACGGCATCGGGTTTGATGTAGAAAGCATTGAGAAGCGAGGGAAGGTCAATGACAAGTTCAGCCATATCGGGCTTGAAAATATCCGTTTCAGGATCAGGGAGATCGCCCGCGGCAGGCTGGATATCCACAGCCGGCCGGGGGAGGGGACCAAGGTGACGGTCACATTCCCAAAAGAAGAAAGAAAAGGAGATGAATGCCATGCGGGTCATGATCGTGGATGATGAGAAACTGGCGCTGCAGCAGTTTATGCTTGAGACTGAGGATATGCCAGACGTTGAGACTGTCGGGGCGTTTACCAATCCTTTTAAAGCACTGGGATTTATAAAGGAGCAGCCGGTAGAGGCGGCATTTCTGGACATCGAGATGCCGGGGATGAACGGGATCGAGCTGACGGAAAAACTGCGGGAGATCCGGCCGGATCTGGTGGTGATCTTTATCACGGGGTATGAAAACTATACTTTGGACGCGTTGAAGGTGAAGGCAGATTATTACCTGACGAAGCCTTATGACCGGAAGGATATCGCGGAGGTGCTGGAGCGCGCGAGACTGCTGTCTGCACGTCAGAGAAAAAGGGTATATGTCCACACCTTCGGAAGATTTGATGTTTTTATAGATGGAAAGGCAGTGCATTTCCCAAATGCCAAGGCGAAAGAGCTGCTGGCTCTCTGCGTGGACCATCGGGGAGGGATGGTGACCATTGAAGAGGCGGCGGACAAGCTGTGGGAGGACAGAGCCTATGACAGCCGGGTGAAGAACCTGTACCGGAAGGCAGTCATGCAGATCCGGCAGTTACTGGCGGAGTACGGGGCTGAAGAGCTGTTTTCCGGGAGCCGGGGAGCGTGTCAGATCGATGTGAGGAAGGTGGACTGCGACTATTATGAGCTGCTGGAGGGAAACGTGGAGGCGCAGCGCGTCTGGCGGGCGTCCGGCCGGTATCTCCAGGAGTACTCCTGGGCGGAGGAGACTTCGGCCCGGCTGGAGATCGCAGAAGGAAAATGGTGATATAAATATATGTGAGTAACGGTTTTGTAACGCGGGGCGTTTTATACTAGTCCATATATAGTCAAAGTGGACAGTATAGAACGCCCCGTTTTTTGTTTTCGGGGCTGCAGTGGCAGAGGTGATGGAAGATGAGGGTGAAAGACGGGCTGATCCTGCGGGAAGTGGCGGGGCAGTACGTGATCGTGCCGACCGGGAAACGGGTGCGGGAAGTGACCAATATCGTGTACATATCGGCTTCGGCTGCATACTTGTGGGATTATATGAAGGACCATGAGTTTGAGAAAGACGACCTGGTGAAGCGGGTCATGGAGCACTATACGGGCGTGACCAAGGAGAAAGCGGCGGAGGATATTGATAAGTTCCTAAATACTTTGTCGAATAACAGTATTTTAGATGATGGAGTGATCAGAGGAAAGATTTCCGTGACGATACCTGTAAAGGATGGAAGATCATGAGTTATGAGTTTGAACCGGCCTGCAGGCGCATGGAATGGCTAGATCCGTTTTATAAAGCAGTATGGGAGAAGGCTTTTGCCGATACAATTCCTATATCCGGAACATTTGAACTTACTCCGAGATGTAACTTTGATTGCCGGATGTGCTATGTGCATCTAAAAGAGGGGCAGATTCCAAAGTACGGCAGAGAATTGAATGCAAAAGAGTGGTTACAGATTGCACGGGAAGCAAAAGACGCCGGGACTACATGGCTGTGTATTACAGGCGGAGAGCCACTGATGCATCCGGAATTTGAGACGATTTGGAAAGAACTGTCGCAGATGGGGTTTTTTATCACACTGCAGACGAATGCTTCGTTAATCCGAGGCAAGATGGCAAAATTGCTGGAACAATATCCGCCGCGCCATGTAAAAATCACATTGTATGGTTCAAGTGATGAGGTCTATGAAAAGGTCTGTCAGATACAGAATGGGTTTACACGGGTAGATGAAGGAATTGATTTCCTCCAAAAATTAAAAATACCATTGGAAATTGTCGGTACTATTATAAAACAAAACGAAACAGATGTGTATAACATGATGGGGTATGTAAAAGAAAAGAGGCTAGGAATCCATATTACTAAGGATATTCAGAAGGCTACTCGAAGTGATAATCAAAAGATAGAAGAAGAAAGGTGTTCAGAATTTTATAATACAAAACAGTGGGAAAGGCTTCTTATATACCGTGAACAGCATTATCCGGTGGATATCAAAGAATTACCGTGCACATTTTGCAAAGAGCATAGGATTGGCTATTGGATTACATGGGATGGCGATATGCGCTTTTGCAGTTTGATGGATAGGCCCAACAATAAAGTTTTATCGGAAGGCTTTAGCAAGGCATGGAAGAAATTGATTGATTATGAAGAAAACTTAAGTTGGCCAGTTGAATGCCTCTCGTGCAAAGCAAATAAAATATGTTTAAAATGTCCGGGGATTTTAAATGCGGAATGTGGAGACCCGGAACAAGTGGGAGACTCATTTTGTGGTAAATATATCAATTTTATAGAAAAGAGGGAAAAAAATGAGCTTTATTAGTGGAGAAACATACATTGCTGTAGAAGCAACTGAAGTGAATAATGGTATAAGTTTATATGATGTTGATATGTCAGGAGATGATGGTGGAGGAGAAGGAGCAGAACAAGGATCCTATTATCTGTATTGGGATTATCAAATTGTAAATAATG
Source organism: Faecalicatena fissicatena (assembly GCF_016900595.1). Classification (NCBI taxonomy): domain Bacteria; kingdom Bacillati; phylum Bacillota; class Clostridia; order Lachnospirales; family Lachnospiraceae; genus Faecalicatena; species Faecalicatena fissicatena. The sequence continues at coordinate 292,051 of NZ_JACLYY010000002.1, read as the reverse complement.
TATATCAAAGCGGTGGATATAGGAATACTGATTGGTATTGGAGTGATAGTAATAATTGGCTTTCCCACGGAGGATGGAGTGGCTTCCTTTCTACAAGTGGTTTGAGCAGTACATATACAAACGATTTAGCGGGTTTTAAAAAGTATCTTGCTGATTTACAGCCTGACTCTTTAGATGGTATTCTTGGAACATGGCCAGATGATGGTAGCAAGGGGCGGTTTATTGATATGAGTCCTGTACCGAAAAGCTGTATTCGCCATATATAAAATGATAAATGTTCTTTAAGATAATAGATATATGTGTTGACATTGAAAGCAGATTGATTGACGAGGCTTGGTTAAAATATAAAATCGAATCTAATGAAGAAGGATTGAATCAAATTCACATAGAAGAATTGACATATAATACCTGCATGTTTCGATTAGAAGAATATAAATTATCAAATAGTAAAGTAGCGTGTTATAGAAGACATGGCGATGTTATGTTTGTAAATTCCGAATGGGATAAATTGAAGATTTTAAAACTTCGGGAAATACGAAGCTTAAGTGTTTTTGCACTACAAGCCTTTTATGCTCACGCCGTTCAACACAACATGATTCAAATCCACAGTTCTATGATTGACTATCAAGGGAAGGGACTGCTTTTTCTTGGGCCTTCCGGTATCGGAAAAACGACCATGGCTGAATTGTGGAGCAAGTATAGAGATGCATTGATTATTAATGGTGATATGAATTTCGTCCAGGAAACAGACGAATGTTTCCTCGGGTGGGGCACACCGTGGCATGGTTCTTCGCCTTACTGCGAGAATACCAATGTTCCGGTCCATGTTTTGATTGTTTTGCGACAGGCATCAGAAAACTCCATTCGTGAGTTGGAGAACTTTGAAAAGGTTCAGAGTGTGTCTAACAATATTATTTATCCAACCTGGCTGGAAAACGGCATGGAGCTCTGCCTGGAGACCCTGGATCATCTTCTGACGGCGCTGCCCGTCTACGAGCTTTCCTGCCGCCCGGACGAGGACGCGGTCCGTCTGACTGAGGAAAAGATTTTTGGAAATTTATGATAAAAGGGGGAAATCTCATTCCCGTATTCCCGTGAGACCACGGAGGGATATGGGAATGAGGTTTCGTGTTTTAAAGGGGAGTTACATAAGATGCTGGCTGGAGTGAAGCATTATATTCAGAGGATCAAAGAGGGAAGACTTAAGGAGCTCACTGCGGAGCTCCTGTGGATGTACGCCTATGTGCGCCGCTACTGGCTGCTGATCGGGTGCTATATCCTGCTTGGTGCCTCCGGGTCTGTCCTGAGCCTTGGCACTTCGGTGGTCAGCAAAGACCTGGTGGACGCCATCACCGGGGTGAACTCCCTGGAGATCGTCCGGGTGGCGGGCACCTATGTGGGCGTCGGGGTATCCCAGATCTTCATCAACGCGGTAAAGTCCCGGCTGTCCCTGAAAGTGCGGCTGAAGGTGACCAATGAGATCCGGGGAGATATCTATGAGCAGGTGCTCCGGACCAACTGGGAGTCGCTGGCAAAGTACCGCTCCGGCGATCTTCTCTACCGGGTCAACGGGGATGCGGGCATGGTGGCCAACACCATCCTGACGTTTCTCCCCAATGTGGTGACCACGGTCATCAGTTTCGGGGGAGCCTTCATCATCGTAGTGCAGCATGACCCCTGGATGGCGCTGATCGCCCTCATGGGAGCGCCCGTCTCTTTCCTCACCTCCCGGTATTCGGCCAGGAAGATGCGACAGTTCCAGCGGGACAACCAGAATGTGGCCAGCGACCGCACTGTGTTCGACCAGGAGACCTTCCAGAACCTGCAGTTTATCAAGGCCTTTGGCATGATCGACCGGGTGACGGAGAAGTTCCACAAGATCCAGAGGGAGTCGGTGGATCTGGCGCTGGAGCAGAACCGGTTCCAGCAGTCCATGACCATCGCCACATCCCTGGTGGGGCAGGCGGTGGGATACGCCTGCTATGGCTTCGCCGCCTTCCGCCTGTGGCAGGGGGAGATCAGCTACGGCACCATGACCATGTTCGTGTCCATGGCTGGTTCCCTGCGGGGGTCTTTCAGCGGCATACTGGGTTTGCTGCCCATGGTGATCCGCTCCGGCATCAGCGCGGAGCGGATCATGGAGATCACCAGCCTTCCCAGAGATTCCATGGAGGATAAGGAGGAGGCGGATGAGATCCGGCAAAAAGGACAGGAGAGCGGCGTGTATGTCCATATGGAGGATGTGAGCTTCGCGTATGAGGAGGAGGACTGGATCTACCAGGACGCCTCCTTCCGGGCGGAGCCGGGGGAGATCGTGGCGCTGATCGGTCCGTCGGGCCAGGGGAAGACCACCACCCTCAACCTGCTCCTGGGGCTGTATCATCCCCAGAAGGGAGGCATCCGGGTGGGGAACCCGGGGGGAAGGGAGTTGAAGGCGTCCTCCTCCACCCGCTGCCTGTTCAGCTACATCCCCCAGGGGAACACTCTGTTTTCCGGCACGATCGCGGACAACATGCGCATGGTGAAGCCGGAGGCCTCGGATGAGGAGATACGGTCTGCCCTTGAGGCGGCCTGCGCCTGGGAGTTTGTGGAGAAGCTGGAAAACGGCATGGACACAGAAGTGCGGGAGAGAGGCACCCGGTTCTCCGAGGGGCAGAAACAGAGGCTGTCCATCGCGAGGGCCCTGCTGGCGGACGCTCCGGTGATGATCCTGGACGAGGCCACCAGCGCGCTGGATGTGGCTACGGAGCGCCGGGTCCTGCGGCAGATCATCAAAAAGGAGCCCGACCGCACGGTCATCGTGGCGGCCCACCGCCCCAGCGTCTTCTCCATGTGCAGCCGCGTGTATGAGGTGGGCGGACAGAGGCTGGAAGAAGTGGATGAAGAGGGCATCCGCAGGTTCCTGGAAGAATTTTGATTTCATGTTTTGGAGGGTATAGATGAGACTGGTAAAGATAGGACTGATGGTCGTGTTTATATTGTCCGCCGCTCTGTTCGGCGTATCGGAGATACTGGAGCTTAAGGGCAGGGACCCGGACGCGCCCGAGATGTTCAGCGACCGGGATGTGCTGGAGATCCCCTGTGCATATACCATGGAACAGCTGATGGAGGGCGTGAGCGCCTCCGATGAGCAGGACGGGGACCTGACGGACCAGATCGTGGCGGGAGCTTTCTCCCGTTTTACGGAGGCAGGCGTCTCCGACCTGACCTATGTGGTCTTCGACTCCGCGGGGCAGAGCGCCTCCCTTACCAGGGAGGTCCGTTTTACCGATTATCACGGCCCCAGGTTTACCCTGACAGAACCTCTGGTATTTGCGGAGGGAGAAGGGTCCTATACGGAGACCATGGCGCGGCTGGGCGCGGAGGACCAGCTGGACGGCAGCAGGACGGAGTGGATCGTCCAGACGGATACGGATGTAAACTATTCTTCAGTGGGAAATTACACCGTATCTGTGGAGGTGACCAACAGTTTCGGCGATACCGCCTCGGCGGACCTGCCGGTCCATGTGGTGAATGCCCAGAACAGGAATGTGCGGATCGCGCTGACGGGCGGGATCGTGTATCTGACCGCAGGGGAGTCCATCGACCCGGCCTCCTACGTGGCGGGTGTGACGGACACGGCGGGGAACGCGCTGGATCCGGGGACTGTTTCCATCGAGTCGGGCGTGGACGTGAACACGCCGGGGTGTTACGAGATCCATTACCAGGCAGCTGACGCCGCCGGAAATACGGGGGAGACCTGGCTGACCGTGATCGTGGAAGGAGGTGAGTAGGATGGGACGGGAGTTGTTCAGACTGGATGAGATCAGCGTGCGCGGGCTCTGCATGGAGCTTCTGGGAAAGCTCTGGATGATCCTGATGGCAGGGGTTTCCATGTTCTTTCTCGCCACCGGCTGGCATAACCTGACCTATCAGCCGGAATACACGTCTTCCTCCACCCTGGTGGTGAGCCTGAAGGGAGAGGAAAATACGTATTCGTCCCTGTCACTGGCCTCGGATATGGCGGACGTCTTCAGCCAGGTGTTCGCAAGCGACGCCCTGCGGGCGCGGATCGGAGAGGATACCGGGGAGGATATTTCCGGCCAGATCGCCTGCTCGCCTGTCACGGAGACGAACCTGATGACATTATCGGCGACCAGCGAAAGCCCGAGGGAGGCGTACCTGTATCTGATCTCCGCGCTGCGCAATTACGAGGATGTGGCCGGGGACGTATTTGCCAACTCATCCCTGCAGATCGTGCAGGAGCCCCAGGTGCCTACGGAGCCGTCCAACACCTCGTGGGTCATGTCCTGGCGGGCGATCCTCGTGCTGCTGGCGATGGCGGCCATGGCGGGGATCGTGGTCCTGTTCTATCTCCTGCGGTTTACGGTGAAGACGCCGGCGGGAGGAGAGAGGCAGCTGGACGGGAAGGTGCGGGGCATCATCCCCTTTGAGAGAAAGAGAGGCAGGAGAGCAGAGGATAAGCAGTCCATCCTTCTGGAGTCCCCTCTGGTGACCATGGGATTCGCGGAGAGTTCCAGGCGGGCTGAGGCCCGGGTGGAGTACCACCTGCGAAAAAAAGCGGCGAAGGTCCTCCTGGTCACCAGCGTGATGGAAAATGAGGGCAAATCAACAGTGGCGGCCAATCTGGCCCTGGCCATGGCGGAGAAGCACCGGAAAGTGCTCCTGGTCGACGGGGACCTGCTGAAGCCTGCCATGCACAAGATCTTTGAGGAGAGGAAGGGGGACCGGGCGGCGCTGTCGGACGTGCTGGCGGGGAAGGCGGAGCCGTCAGACGCGCTCTGGTACAGCGGGAAGTACCGGATCTTTGAACTGTTCCAGTTTAAGAGCGTAAAGGATACGACGAAGCTCCTGGACGTCGGCAGGCTCCCGGCGCTGCTGGAGAGCTGGAAGAGCCGGATGGACTATGTGATCGTGGACTGTTCTCCCATGGCCGTGTCCTCGGACGCGGAAGTCTGGATCAATGTGGTGGATTCCGTGCTCCTTGTGGTGAGGGAGGACGGCGCGGACGTCAGGACGATCAACGACACGGTTGACATGATATGGCAGAGCGGGAAAGATTTCGCCGGATTTATCTTAAATGCCTTCCACAGGGAGTGGCTGCGGACAGCAGACGAGGGAGGTTACGGCGGCTATGGCTATGGCGGGTACCAGGCGGACCGGGAGAGGACTTTGGAGAAAAACGGCTAGGCGAAAGAGGTAGTGATATGGCAGACCAGAGACAGGATATCAGGATAGAAAAAACAGAAGATGAGATAGAGATCGACCTGGGGCGGCTGATCTGGGGGATGTGGAAGCTCCTGCTGAGGTTCTGGTGGGCGGTCGTCCTCCTGGCGGCCATCGGGGCGGCCGGGTTCACGCTGTACCAGAGGCTGGGAAAGACCCCCCTGTACCAGAGCAGCGCCACGTTCACGGTGGCTACCGGAGATGAGGACAGCGGAAGCTATAGCTTCTATTATGACCAGACGACGGCCGACCAGCTCTCAAAGACGTTCCCCTATGTGCTGGAGAGCAGCTACTTCCGCAGCATGCTCCTGGATCAGCTGGGGACGGATGAGCTGAACGGGACGATATCGGCGGAGACGATCACAGATTCCAATGTGGTCACCATGCGGGCGGAGAGCCCGGATTCGCAGGACGCGGCGGATATCCTGTCGGCGGCGCTGGAGATCTACCCGGAGACGGCCCGGTTTGTGCTGGGGGAGATCCAGTTCAATATGCTGGATGAGATGGAAGTGCCAACGGCCCCGTTTAACCAGATGAGCGTGAAGAGGAGCCTGGCCTTTGGAGGAGCGGGCGGGGCGTTCGCGGCGCTCTGCATCCTGGGAGTGATGGCTCTGTTCCGGAGGACGGCAAGAGATCCGGAGGAGATGAAGAGAGTGACCAGCCTGAAATGCCTGGCCATGCTCCCGCATCTCCAGGTAAAAGCCAGAAAGAATCAGGGACAGCAGCGTATCTCCGTCCTGGATGAGAGGACCCCTCACGGTTACAGGGAGAGCATGCGCTCCCTCCGCCTGCGGATAGGAAGGCTGGCGGGCAGGGAGGGCTGTAAGGTGATCCTTGTCACCAGCACGGCCGCGGGAGAGGGCAAGTCTACGGTCGCGGTGAACCTGGCCCGGATGCTGGCAGCGGACGGGAAGAAGGTCCTGCTGGCAGACGGGGATCTCAGGAAACCGTCAGATGCGGACCTGCTCGGGATCAGGGGAAAGTACGACCTGAAGGATGCGGCGGAGAAGGGGAAGGAGACCAGGGCGGTGATCAGGCGGATCAAAGACAGCGGGCTCCATTTCCTGGGAAGTACGCGGAAATATGAAAAGCCGGCAGCTATCCTGACGGATGAGGGGCTGCGTGTGTTTTTTGAGGAGGTGCGGCAGCGGTTCAGCTATGTGATCTTAGACAGCCCGCCCTGCGAGATGTTCCAGGATGCAGGCCTTTTGGCGGAGTTCGCGGACCTGATCCTCTATGTGATAAGATATGATACGGTCCCTCAGAACCGGATACGGGAAGGACTGTCGTCTCTGAGCGGCCGCCGGGCCTCCTTTGCCGGCTATGTGTTCAATAACTGCCCGGAGACAGGGGGAGTCTACGGCTACGGCAGATACGGCTACGGGTATGGAAAGTATGGCTACGGAAAATACGGCTATGGAAAATATCAGCAGAAACAGGAAGAGGGAGAAGCTATATGATAGACCTGCACTCTCATATCGTGCCGGGATTTGACGACGGGGCCCGCAGCATGGAGGACGCTCTGGAGATGGCGAGGATGGCTGCGGACAGCGGTGTGACTATCCTTGCGGCTACGTCCCACGGCAATCTTTCGCAGGGGGATCCCGGGGCTTGCCTGCGGGACTACCGGAAGAGGCTGGCCATGCTGCGCCGGGAGGTCCGCCTGGCCGGGATCCGGTTGAAGCTGGCCGGCGGGATGGAGATCCTCCTGACCGGGGAGACCCTCCGTTACGCGGAAAGGCACCGCCTGCCCGGGCTGCGCGGCGGGAACTGGATCCTTGCGGAGTTTGTCTTTGACATCCCGCAGGCCCGGGCCAGGAAGCGGCTGGAGTTTTTGGATCGTCAGGGGTATCAGGTGATCTTAGCCCACCCGGAGAGATATGATTTTGTCCAGCGAGATCCGGGATGCCTCCGGGAGATCGTCGGAGAGAGGCTGCTCTTGCAGGTCAACAAGGGGAGCCTGCTGGGGGACTTTGGAGGCCGGGCCGGCCGGACCGCGGACTGGATACTCAGCCGGGGGCTGGCGGGGCTCGTCGCTTCGGACGCCCACGACCCGGTGCTCCGCACGCCGGACCTGAGGGAGGTCAGGGAGCTGGTAGAGCTGAAGTACGGGCGGGAGGCCGCCCTGGATCTTCTGTGGAGGACGCCTGCGAGGATATTGAAAGACCGGGGCTCTGAACAGAGATGACCGGAACTGAGATGATATAAAATTCCTATAGAGACTGTCAGGGAGATGTGTTACTATAACAGCAGACACAGTATCCCTGGCAGTTTTTTTGAAAGAGGAGAAAGTGGATGGAGAGCAGGAAAAAGATCATTTTTCTGGGGGACAGTATCACAGACGCGGGGCATGATCTTCAGATGGCGCCGGAAGGGCAGAGCAGGCTCGGAGACGGCTATGTGAGCCGGATCGCCGCTATGCTGGGAGTGGACGAAGTGGACACGGCGGACAGGGAGGGGACGCGGGCCCGGATCGTCTGCATGGGGCCGTTTATTTTCCCATGGCCGCTGGAGTACAGGAACTGGATCCCGCTGATCAGGGAGATAGAAGAGGTGGAACGGGCAGCTGCCACCGAAGCGGGAGCCCTTTTTATCCCGCTCCACGATCTGCTGTCCCGGGAGGCCGGGATCGCGGGATACGATCGGATCACGGTGGACGGCGTCCACCTGACAGGCAGGGGAGCGGAACTCATCGCCCGCGAGTGGCTCCGAAGGACAGAGTTTAGGAAAAAGGAACAATAGTAATGAAGAAAAATATCTTTACACTGATGGTGATATTGTGGATGGCGATCATCTTCTCGTTTTCAGCCCAGCCGGCGGATGAGTCGGAGCAGATGAGCCTTTCCGTGGGACATGTGGCGGGTCTGCTCTTTGCAGATGGCTACGAGGACTGGCCGCAGGAGAGGCAGGACGCCTTCGCGGAAAGGATCGACCACGTCGTCCGGAAGGCGGCGCATTTTACAGAGTACGCCGTCCTGGGCGTGCTCCTGGCCCTCATGTACCGGGCCTACGGACATAAGGGAAAACGTCTCTTCCTCCTCTCTGCCGGGACCGGCTCCCTGTACGCCGCCACGGATGAGTTCCATCAGCTCTTTGTGGAGGGGCGGAGCTGTCAGCTCACGGACTGGGGCATTGATACCTGCGGCGTGATAGCGGGCGCGGCGGTGGTGTTCCTGCTCTGGCGTGTCGTGAGGAGGAGAAAAAGGGAGATGGAGAGTTGATTCTAGTGCCGTCCCTATTGTTTTATCCTTGAGTTGGTAATATAATATCTTAGACGGAGTCTCTTGGGATAGAGGAGGTTTATGAGGGATAATACAAAAGAGACAGAGGAATTCTACGATTTATTCAAATATATCAATGTCTTGATAATTTTTCATTTTGTTTTGATCTTGGTAGTGCCGCTGGATATAGCGTGTTTACTGCTTGATGCTCGTCCAGAGTGCTTTTTGATAGGCTGGATATGGGACTTTTATGAGTGCCTGGGGATGTGTCTTGATAAAGGGATGAAAGGGACGCTCATCTCATCGCTTTTAGTCGTATGGACTTTTATCACTGTGGTGATCGTCTTTTATATGGAAAGGCGGGAGAGCCGGTACTGCGGCACCAAAATATGGGATATAGTTGCCTGGCGTTTAAAGAGATATCAAAAAAACCTGATCGTGATCCTTTTTTTTACAGGCCTCCTGCTTATCTTGCTGGAAACAGTTCTTGATTTTTTTATCACTCTTTTTTTGTCTATCTTTTTATATACAGTGACTGCGGGATGGGCGCTTTGGTTTGTTGTACAGGCAACAACAGACTGGATAATCCGAACTGATTTTAAGGCCATTATACGATGGGAATATGAAAAAGAGAAAGAAAATACTGACCACCCATATATGCAGAGCTTTTTGGACATATTGGCGGAGTGCAGGGAGAAAGAACTGGATCTTCTGATAGAGCTGATGACGGACGATATTATGGGACCGTTCATTGAGAGTGAGGATAGAGATATCGTGAGTATGCAAAAGATGCTTTATGAGCTTATGGATAATATCCTGAAAAAATCAGAAGGAAATCCCCTGAAGCGTCAGTTTGCAAAAGCTTTGGCTAGAAAATTAGAGGAGAAGACTACCGAAAAACGTGAGCTGTTTCTGCCGTTGTCATATGCGGTAGCATTGCCTATGCTTGAAAAGATAGATGATACATGGAGATATTTGTATATTGATTTTGCGGCGTCCTTGAGTTCTGATAGCGGCGGCGATAGAAAAAAGATGCTGTTAGGAGGAGTTATCTATACATTTTATCTGGAAACTCAAACACAAGAGTATTCGCATCAATATGTGCGGGATGAGATCCTGCAATATTTGGAACCAAAGTTGACGAAGGAAGATTGTAGGTATGTTTTAGAATTTCTGAGACAATTAAGACAGATTGCTTCAATAGGGCAAAAAGATAACGAAGATACATGGCAGGAACATATATGGGATAAAGTGCGAAAGGTGTTTAAATTTGAATAGGTCCGAAGAGAGGAATTGGATATGGAGGAGATGGAAAGATTACAGGATATACGGATTTTGTCTTTATATAAACAGCATTACTTTGACCAGTACAGATTTGTGATGGAATGTGATTATAGCTGTCTGGGATATTACGATGGTATAAGCATTACTGACGTGGATTTGTCCAAAGATGAGAATGGAAGTAAGCTGTTTGAAAAAAAATCCAATGCGGCTATATCACCCGTATGGTGCGGGACGGCCTTAAATACTAAAAAACTGAATGGACAATTTGGAAAGCAGGATATAGGTATTTTCAGATGTATTAAAGAAGGACAAGCAGAACAGGATAAGATGCAGCAGGAACGGGCTCGAAAAAGTCCGTATTTTGCCGTTGCTTTTATACAGCTATCTTCTCGAGAAGACTATATGGAAGTGGCGGAAAAGATGCAGAAGATGTTTCCGTACAATGAGCAATGTGAGGAGTATATTGTAGCTGTTCCCTACTTTACCTATGATAATGCAGATCTGATCATGCTTATATATGGAAACAGGATGAGGGAAATAGACCGGGCCTTATTGAAAATTGAAAAGTTGTCTGAAGTATGTTACCTGCATTCTGTTTTCGGCATCTCGGAAATGTTTTTAAAAGAGTGCGGCGAGAGCAAATCCGTCCTTGAAAAGTGGCATGGGAAGAAATGTTATGTTGATGATAAGATTTCACATATAGTGATGAATATAGCTACAGTGGGAAACGAAACAACTGTTGATGAAGTAAAGGCTCAGTTTACAGAACTTCTGAACACGGAAAGAGGGAAAAAGTCTGGAAATATTGAGATCAAATATTATCATTCGTTCGGGCACGGGAAACTTTCGGTTGATATGTGTGGAGCGGATGTGGGGATTTTACTGATGATGTTATGGCCAAAAGGACTTGCGACACACCAAAATCTATTGTTCGGAAGAGAGATATATAATATCGAGACAATGATCAGAGTGGAAGAATTATGTGTGCGGGAACCTTTGGGAATACCTAAAAAGATCAAGCTGGAAAAAGAGTCAGAAAATGAGCCGGGACAATGGTTTGCACGCCGGGTCACAGACTATAAAAATGAAATGCAGGAAGTATGGGGAAACGATGAAGGATTGTATTCTTATTACTGTGCTCTTGCCCAAATAGCGAATACATTGGCGCAGTATGAAGGGTTTTCCTTGTCCAGAGATATTTTTTTGCTGTTATTCCCGGCATTTAAAATGTTTGACGATAAACTGAAGCAAGACTTGAAAAATATAAAAAAGGATAAAGAGAGGAAAAATGATCGATATAGAGAAAAAATGATCCATATGAAGGATGCGATCCATGAATTTGTGAATGCGGTAAACTCTGTGGTGTATCACACTGTACATACAGATCAGGTGTTTTTGATGATCCCAGGGTGCAGTGGGACAACGTTTTCTATCCCGATCAAACTTTGTTTAGTATATCTTAATATCATACATAATGTAATAAATATTTTAAACGACAAACAGTATACCTATAGCTGTCTTTTGACACCGGAACTGGAAATACGTCCGGCAACTTCTCCGATAGATGTCGGTTTTTCGGATGATGACCGTCTTGTTCGTTTTACAGCTTCGCAGAGATCTCTGTATATGCCTAGACATTTTATTATCTTACTTACACATGAGATGGCTCACTATACAGGAACATACGTTCGGAAACGCCATTTGAGGCTGCAATGTATCTCCAGGACATTGGCTCACCTTTTGGCGGAAGGGGTTTACCCGGAGCGCATGAGAAATGGAATGGGACAGCATTCTCCTATGGAAAAAGAGATATATGATATTTTGTGTGACAATGTCCTGGAAAAAATACAGGAAAAAAGCGTGACATATATTTTTCAAAAAGTATCTGACTGCGGGGAAGTCAAAAAAGAACATTCGCTGGTCATGACGCGATTTCTTAAAGAAGCATGTTATGAGCTTCTGGAAGAAAAGGGTGAAATTTATCGTCTTATTTGGACTATGGGGCCTGAATTGAGACAGAAGGCGGCGGAGTACGATATAATAGAATTTACAGGAAGACTGGATGACATTCGGGGTAAACTGGATCAAAACAGGCGCAAATTATTCGCTTCCAGAGGGATCATTGACACATGCATTGACGAATTAGTCACTGTATATAAAGAGGTGTTTTCTGATACGGCAGCGTATAAGATACTGGAGTTTGATCAGCAGACATTTTCGGAGACATTCAGCGTTTCAGAAGGAAATCAGGAGCTGTATCATGAGGATAAAAACAAAACATATGATGTCCAAAGAGATGTACGCAAGGCGATCATACAAAGATTGACCGAAGATGAAAAGGGAAATAGCACTGGGCAGGACTTGGATGATACTGAAGATACATCGTATGACAGCAATTGGCCAGACGATTTAAAGGATAATCTGTTTTCTTATAGCTGGACGGGAGATTATCTGTATGAGTACGCTGCGAGATGTGCAGAAGAGATTGGGAAGATAATGATGACTGCAGGAAAACAAGAACTGGTTGACGAGATTCGAGCTATTTATGATCTTTTTAAGGACAGTGAAGCTTCATGTCAGAAAATATATGAAAAGCTTATCGAGGCAATCTCTTCATATGAACGAAAGGTTACTGAACTATATAAGAGTATCAAGGATGATCAATAAGTAAGAAACGAATAAAAGGAAAAGCTGTAATGTGTGGAAAACAATACAGCTTTTCTTTGTTATTCTAAGGGTATTTGATCAATTTTGCTGTTTTTTGATCCTTTTGTAAAAATAGCAGAGGAGACGGGTCGATTGTCTGGATTGCCGGAGCGGGAAAAAGTATTTCGGGTATGGTAATGGCTTTGAGGTTCTATAACCGGCACAACTTGGCTGCTTAAATGGTTTTTGATTTTCCTTTCCATGTAATCTTCTGATCTCCTTTCGCTTTTGTGTTCTGTAATAGTTGTATTTAGTATATTATATGCAGATTGTAAGAAAAGTTTGCATAAACGACAATAATGGACATAATCTGCCAAATATATACTATGTTAACAGATGTTATTTTAGCATATAATACTTGATTTATCAATATAGAAGAGCTTACATTTTCCCCTTGTCATTTGAGCTTTGTAAGATTAAAATCTAAGTTAGACAGAAACAGTCATTTTCTGACTGGAATGCCGGAAAAAGGAGGAGAGAAAAATGCTGATTTGTCCAAATTGCGGAACTGCCAACACAGACGACTCAAAATTCTGCGAGGGCTGCGGGACAAAGCTGGAGGGTGTGGCGCGGCAAGCGCCGGGGGGATCCGAAGAGATAAACGCGCAGCCTGCGGCTGAGCCGGAAAACGCGCCAAATATGGAGCCTGACGGAGGAGCGGCTGCCGAGCCGACCGTTGAACCTGGCGCAGAGCCGGCAGAGGAACAGACAGAGCCGGCAATGGGACCGGAGCCTGAGCAATGGCAGCCGGAACATGCCGACCAGGGGTACGACCCGAATATGGGCCAGAGTTTTGAACAAAACATGCCCCAGGGCTTTGACCAGGATTTTACCCAGAACATGGCTGCCGGCGGGGCACCCCGAAAGAAAATGTCCAGACTGCAGCTTGCCGTCATCCTGGAGGCGGCTTGCCTGGTGCTGCTGATCGTGGTCTTCTTTGCTGTGGGGAACAGCCGCAGCAGCGCCGGCTCTGTGGCGGAGAAGTACTTTAAGGCCTATGTGGACCAGGACTGGGAGGAGGCCTACAGTATGCTGGAAATCCCGGAGGGGACATTCATCCAGGAGGACCAATACGAGCAGATCATGGATGCGAGCGAGCAGCCGGAGATCACCAACTTCCAGGTGCAGGAGTCGGTCGGCGATGTGGAGGACGGGATTACCCGGACCTTTACTGTGAACTACTCTATAAACGGGCAGGGACAGTCCAGCACCACGGTCACGGTGGTCAGGCAGAGCCGGAAGTCCATGCTGTTTTTTGACACATGGAAGGTTTCGGCGGACGGACTGATCGCCCAGGATTACAGTATCTATGTCCCGCAGGGAGCGCAGGCGGCAGTGGACGGTGTGCAGCTTACGGAGGAACAGCTGTCCGGGGACAGTGAGGGCATGGACTGCTACCAGATTTCCATCTTTAACGGGACCCACAGTATCCAGGTGGAGGCTCCCTGGTTTGAAACCTATGAGGGGCAGTTTGACACCCTGTCCCAGGGAGAATATACAGTGTCAGGGCTGTCGCTCTCGGACGACGGAGAGCAGGCGGTGGAGTCAAAGCTCCAGGAGGCGCTCCAGGCATACTACCAGGCAGCCCTTGCGGGGAAATCCTTTGACGAGGTGAAGGACCTCTTTGCGGAAGGAGCGGCAGACAGCAATGAGGATGCCTATGACAGGCTCCGGGACGATCTGGAGGCGACGGACTATTCCGCGCCGAAGCAGATACAGTTCAGCGGGTTCAGGTGCCAGGTCTATGACGGCGACTCCTATAATGGAAGCCTTCAGGCTGAGCTGGAGTACGATTACAATGTCAGCTACACCTACACTTACACATACAGCGGCAGGACGGAGGACCGGACAAATGACGGCAGCTCCTACGCGGACGCCCGGTTTGTCTACGACGGGGATACATATAAGCTCCTGTCCTTTGACCCCGGGTATGTGTGGTATTGATAGACGGCTGAAATGGACGGCGACAGAAAGTGATGCAAAGGAGGCGGAATTATAATATGGAAGAAAAGCAGACAAAGAGCGGATGGAAGATCGCGGCCATCGTGCTTGCCGTACTGATCGTGGCAGCCCTTGCGGCGGTCGTGGGCGTGTTCATCACCTCCTCCGCCAGCGGCGGCGCCGGGGGTGGAAAGAGCGATGGCAAAGAGGCGGAGCTGGAGCAGGTGCAGCCTTCCGATGAGGAGATCGATGTGAAGAGCACGATCCTGGTGACAGCGGATGGGAGCACCTCCGAGGACGCCGGTGACACGGCGGAGGCGGGGGACGAGAGCGCTTCCGGGGAGCACCGCTATGAGGTGATCGCCCAGCGGATGACCTGGGCTCAGGCGGACGCCTACTGCAAGGCCCAGGGCGGATATCTTGCCACTGTGGGAAGTCAGGCAGAGTACGACAAGATCGTGCAGCTGGCAGACCAGTCCGGGAGGAAGGTCCTCTTCCTGGGGGGACAGCGCGGATCGGACGGCAATTTCCAGTGGACCAACGGGGAGGATTTCTCCTACACGGCGTGGATGTCGGGAGAGCCCAACAACGACGGGGGGAATGAGAACTGTCTGGTCATGTTCCTGGTGGACGGCCAGTGGGTATGGTCGGACGTTCCGGATGACCTGAGCTCCTACTACGGGGAGAGCACGGTCGGCTTCGTATGTGAGTGGGATTCGTAAAAAATATGTAAAAACAGGCGGAAAACAGGGGCCTGCGGGAGAAAAAAATCCCGCAGGCCCTTGACTTTTGGGCACATCCATAATAAAATAGTCTGGCGTGCATAGGGATACGCAGTATTTCGCACGCCTTAAACTTGCAAGAGTTTAAACCCGTAACTTATTTTTAATCGTAGGAGGTGAAAAGAAATGCCAACATTTAACCAGTTAGTAAGAAAGGGACGTCAGACTTCTGTAAAGAAATCTACAGCTCCGGCACTTCAGAAAGGGTACAACTCCCTTAGAAAGAGAGCAACAGACACATCTGCGCCGCAGAAGAGAGGTGTCTGCACAGCTGTTAAGACAGCTACTCCGAAGAAGCCTAACTCAGCTCTTCGTAAGATCGCCAGAGTTCGTCTTTCCAACGGAATCGAGGTAACAAGCTATATTCCGGGCGAGGGACACAACCTGCAGGAGCACAGCGTTGTCCTGATCCGTGGAGGCCGTGTTAAGGACCTTCCTGGTACAAGGTATCACATCGTAAGAGGAACACTGGATACAGCAGGCGTTGCCAAGAGAAGACAGGCTCGTTCCAAGTACGGTGCCAAGAGACCGAAAGACGCTAAAAAATAAGATCTGAATTTGTAGTCACAAACAGAACTATGATGAAGTAAGTTACAGGTGTTTACAGATAGAAGAGACTCTTTTCTTCCCTGTATGGCCTGTGCACTACACTGTATCATTAGAAAGACACATGTGAGTACCTGTGAATTAATCAAAGTATCGGGAGCGGCCCGGCTGTTCTTGATAGAAAACAATGTTTAAGGAGGGAAGAACCGTGCCACGTAAAGGACATACGCAGAAAAGAGACGTATTAGCGGATCCGTTATACAACAGCAAAGTGGTTACAAAGCTTATCAATAACATTATGTTAGACGGTAAGAAGGGTATCGCGCAGAAGATTGTATACGGAGCATTTGACAGAGTCGCAGCAAAGACTGACAGACCGGCTATCGAGGTATTTGAAGAGGCTATGAACAACATCATGCCCGTACTTGAGGTAAAGGCAAGACGTATCGGTGGAGCCAACTACCAGGTGCCGATCGAGGTAAGAGCTGACAGAAGACAGACTCTGGCGCTTCGCTGGCTGACCAACTTCTCCCGCGCAAGAGGCGAGAAGACAATGGAGGAGAGACTGGCGAACGAGATCATGGATGCTGCAAACAACACAGGCGCAGCAGTGAAGAGAAAAGAAGACATGCACAAGATGGCAGAGGCAAACAAAGCGTTTGCTCACTATCGATTCTAATAGGAGGAAAAAACCTTGGCTGGAAGAGAATATCCATTGGAGAGAACCAGGAATATTGGTATTATGGCTCATATCGATGCCGGTAAGACGACACTGACAGAGCGTATCCTGTATTACACTGGTGTTAACTACAAAATTGGTGATACTCACGAAGGTACTGCGACCATGGACTGGATGGAGCAGGAGCAGGAGAGAGGTATCACGATCACTTCAGCCGCTACCACATGCCACTGGACTCTGGAAGAGTTCACAAAGCCGAAAAAGGGCGCTTTGGAACACCGTATCAACATCATCGATACTCCGGGTCACGTTGACTTCACGGTAGAGGTTGAGCGTTCACTTCGTGTACTTGACGGTGCAGTAGGTGTGTTCTGTGCCAAAGGTGGTGTAGAGCCTCAGTCAGAGAACGTATGGCGTCAGGCCGACACATACAACGTACCTCGTATGGCTTTCATCAACAAGATGGACATTTTAGGTGCTGACTTCTACAACGCTGTAGAGCAGATCAAGACAAGACTTGGCAAGAACGCCATCTGTCTGCAGCTGCCTATCGGCAAGGAAGACGAGTTCAAGGGAATCATCGACCTGATGGAAATGAAGGCCTACATCTACAACGATGAGAAGGGCGATGACATTTCCGTTACCGATATCCCGGACGATATGAAGGACGATGCAGAGCTCTACCACACAGAGCTGGTTGAGAAGATCTGCGAGCTGGACGACGACCTGATGATGGAGTATCTGGAGGGCGACGAGCCGTCCGTTGAGTCCCTGAAGGCTGTTCTTCGTAAGGCGACATGTGAGTGTACAGCAGTTCCCGTATGCTGCGGATCTGCTTACAGAAACAAAGGTGTTCAGAAGCTTCTGGACGCGATCATTGAGTACATGCCGGCGCCCACAGACATCCCGGCTATCAAGGGTGTGGACGAGGATGGAAATGAAGTGGAGAGACATGCTTCCGACGAGGAGCCCTTCTCTGCTCTCGTATTCAAGATCATGACAGACCCGTTCGTAGGTAAGCTCGCTTACTTCAGAGTATACTCAGGAACTGTAAACTCCGGTTCCTATGTACTGAACGCGACAAAGGACAAGAAAGAGCGTGTGGGACGTATCCTGCAGATGCACGCCAACAAGAGACATGAGCTGGATAAGGTGTATTCCGGAGATATCGCGGCCGCTATCGGATTCAAGTTCTCCACAACAGGAGACACGATCTGTGACGAGCAGCACCCGGTTATCCTTGAGTCCATGGAGTTCCCGGAGCCGGTTATCGAGCTGGCTATTGAGCCCAAGACAAAGGCATCCCAGGGCAAGCTTGGAGAGTCTCTCGCGAAGCTGGCAGAGGAGGATCCTACATTCCGTGCTCATACAGATTCCGAGACAGGCCAGACAATCATCGCTGGTATGGGTGAGCTCCACCTGGAGATCATCGTAGACCGTCTGCTCCGTGAGTTCAAGGTAGAGGCCAACGTAGGCGCACCTCAGGTTGCCTACAAGGAGGCGTTTACAAAGGCTGTTGATGTGGACAGCAAGTACGCAAAGCAGTCCGGTGGACGTGGACAGTACGGACACTGTAAAGTGAAATTCGAGCCCATGGATGTCAACGGTGAGGAGACATACAAGTTCGAGTCCACTGTAGTCGGAGGAGCGATTCCGAAGGAATACATCCCGGCTGTAGGCGAAGGTATCGAGGAGGCCATGAAGTCCGGTATCCTTGGCGGATTCCCGGTAGTAGGCATCCACGCTACTGTATACGACGGATCCTACCATGAGGTAGACTCCAGTGAGATGGCATTCCACATCGCAGGCTCACTTGCATTCAAGGATGCTATGAAGAAGGCTGCTCCGGTGCTTCTTGAGCCTATCATGAAGGTGGAAGTAACCATGCCGGAGGAGTATATGGGAGATATCATCGGTGACCTGAACTCCCGTCGTGGTCAGATCGAGGGTATGGATGATCTGGGCGGAGGAAAGATCGTGCGCGCACACGTGCCGCTTTCTGAGATGTTCGGATACTCTACAGACCTGCGTTCCAGAACACAGGGCCGTGGAAACTACTCCATGTTCTTCGACAGCTACAAACCTGTTCCGAAATCAGTACAGGAAAAAGTGTTATCCGGAAAGAATGATTAATTTTCGCCGGTTTTCAGCCAAAAAAGTATGAAAAAGGCTTGAAAAACAAGGGGATATGAAATATAATCAGAAATAGCCGAGTAAACTGATAAAATCATGAAAAATGCCCAAAGGGCGCTTGAATAAGGAGGATATTCAAAATGGCAAAAGCTAAATTTGAAAGAACAAAACCGCATTGTAATATTGGTACCATCGGCCACGTTGACCATGGTAAAACCACTCTTACAGCAGCTATCACAAAGGTTCTTGCCCACAGAGTAGCTGGTAACGCAGAGGTTGCTTTCGACAACATCGACAAGGCACCCGAAGAGAGAGAGCGTGGAATCACAATTTCTACAGCTCACGTTGAGTACGAGACAGATAAGCGTCACTATGCACACGTTGACTGCCCGGGACATGCTGACTACGTTAAGAACATGATCACTGGTGCAGCTCAGATGGACGGCGCTATCCTTGTAGTTGCTGCTACAGATGGTGTTATGGCTCAGACAAGAGAGCACATCCTTCTGTCCCGTCAGGTAGGCGTTCCCTACATCGTTGTATTCATGAACAAGTGTGACATGGTTGACGATGAGGAGCTCCTTGAGCTGGTTGAGATGGAGATCCGTGAGCTGCTTGACGAGTATGAGTTCCCGGGAGATGACACACCGATCATCCAGGGTTCCGCTCTGAAGGCTCTGGAAGATCCGGACGGAGAGTGGGGAGACAAGATCATGGAGCTGATGGATGCAGTAGATTCCTACATTCCGGATCCGCAGCGTGACACAGACAAGCCGTTCCTTATGCCTGTAGAGGACGTATTCTCTATCACAGGTCGTGGAACAGTTGCTACTGGTAGAGTAGAGCGTGGTACACTTCATGTATCTGACGAGGTCGAGATCGTTGGTATCCATGAGGAGACAAAGAAGACTGTTGTAACAGGTGTTGAGATGTTCCGTAAGCTGCTTGACGAGGCTCAGGCTGGTGACAACATTGGTGCACTTCTCCGTGGTATCCAGAGAACAGAGATCGAGAGAGGTCAGGTTCTTTGCAAACCCGGTTCAGTTACATGCCACCACAAATTTACAGCTCAGGTTTACGTTCTGACAAAGGACGAGGGTGGACGTCATACTCCGTTCTTCAACAACTATCGTCCTCAGTTCTACTTCAGAACAACAGACGTTACAGGTGTTTGCGAGCTTCCTGAGGGAACAGAGATGTGCATGCCTGGTGACAACGTAGAGATGACAATCGAGCTGATCCACCCGGTAGCTATGGAGCAGGGTCTTCGTTTCGCTATCCGTGAAGGCGGACGTACAGTAGGATCAGGCCGTGTTGCTACAATCATCGAGTAATCTTTGATTTGTATTGATCATGTGAATTCAGCCGCAGTCCCCCAAGGGGACTGCGGTTTTTTGCATGGCATTTAATCACGTGGCCAGAAGCGGGACTGGGGAAGAAGAGGGAAGTTCTGCCGGTTAACAATTGACAATAAACGAGCGTGGATGTATTATGAATAGGAAACAGTCTCCACATACGGATAAAGTGCAGAATGTGGAGAACAATAAGAAGTGATACAGACTGAACAAGGATGGGAAAATATGGATGAATTAACACAGAGTACTAAACAGGAGGAGATGGAGATCGATCTGCTCGAGCTTTTTCACGTACTGCTGAGAAAGATCTGGTTGATCCTCATCTGCCTGGTGGCAGGAGCGGTTCTTGTAGGCGGCTATACGAAAATTTTTGTTACGCCTCAGTATTCTGCCAGCGCTACCATTTATATACTTTCGAATACAACCAGCATTACATCGGTGACAGATCTGCAGATCGGCACAGAGCTGACCAGCGACTTCGCAGAGATTGCAAAAACCCGTCCGGTGGTAGAGGCAGTGATCGATGAGGTGGGACTGGATGAGTCCTATGAGAGCCTTGCGGCCAGACTTTCCACTTCCAATCCCTCAGAGACCCATCTTCTGAAGATGACGGCTACAGATCCTGATCCCCAGCGGGCTGCAGACATAGCCAATGCCTATGCGGATATCATGGCCAGCCAGATCGCGGACATTATGAATACGGATCAACCGAATGTTGCGGAGCAGGCGGTAGCTCCCTCGACTCCGTCCAGCCCTAATCTGATGAAAAATACGCTGCTTGGCGGCGTGGCTGGCGCATTTCTCGCCTGCCTTGTGATCTTTGTACAGTTTATGATGAACGATACGATCCAGACAGAGGAGGATGTGCGTAAGTATCTGAATATCAATACGCTGGCAGTCATGCCTGTTGAGAAGAGGCGCAAGGCGTCATGAAAAAACACGTAAGGACCATCCTGGCCGTTGTGTTTATTCTTGTCGCTGTCGGGTGCGCTGCCTGGCTTGTACGGTTTTATATGGACGAGGCCAAGGGCAGACAGGCTAATGAAAAGGCACAGCAGCAGGCGCAGACAGAGAAACTCCCGGAAGAGTCGTCAGATACAGATGAGGTGGAGATCCCTGTAGATTTTGCCTCTCTCCAGGCGACGAATCCGGATGTGTACGCCTGGATCCGCATAGATGGGACGAATATAGATTACCCTATTGTGCAGAACAGACAGGACAATACCTATTACCTTGACCATACGTGGGAGGGGACAGAGGCGGCTCAGGGGGCGATCTTTACCCAGACCTACAACCAGAAGAATTTTGAGGACTACAATACAGTTGTCTACGGACACCGGATGAGTGATTCGAATCCGGTCATGTTCCACGATCTGCTGAACTATATGGACGAGGAGTATCTCTATTCCCATCAGAATGTTACAGTATATACGGAGGAGCATATATTTACCTATCGAATCTTCGCGGCAGTGGTCTACGATGACAGGCTGATTCCCCTGTCCTATAACTTTACAGAAGAGGGCCAGAGACAGGAATTTCTGGACTCTGTGTTCGCGTCTTCTGATCTGCGGAGCCAGTTCGCAGAAAATGTGGAGGTGACGGCTCAGGACAAGCTCCTGACGCTTAGCACATGTATAGCCGGAGAGGATCATCACAGATTTCTTGTGGAGGCGGTGCTGACAGATGAAACATAAAAATAGTATACTGGTACTTCTGGGAGTTCTGTGCCTGATCCTGGTGGGAGCTGTGGTGTACACGGCGTTCATACGCCAACCTGATGCGGTGGAGACGGACAGCGAGGCCTCCGAAGGATCGGGAGGGCGGTATATCACCTACAAGGGGAAAGAGTACAGGAGAGACCAGAACGTACAGGCCCTGCTTCTGATGGGAGTGGACAGGGAGTCCACAGCCCAGGTGGGGGAGCAGACAGGCGATGCGGGACAGGCGGACAGCCTGAATCTGCTTATTTTAAATAAGAAAGAGCAGACTGCGAAGATCCTGCAGATATCCAGGGATTCAGCGGTGGACATCGATGTCTATGACGAGAATGGAAGCAAGGTAATGACTGCAGAGGGCCAGCTCTGCCTGCAGTATGCCTTCGGGGATGGCGGAGGGAGGAGCTGCCGCCTGACTGTGGAGAAGACAGAAGAGCTGCTGGGAGGCATTGACATTGACAGCTATCTCGCCTTGACGCTGGATGGCATCAAAGTCGCTGTGGATGCGGCGGGAGGGATTCCCATCACCGTGCCGGAGGACTATACATGGATTGATCCGGCTTTCCAGAAGGGGGCTTCCCTTGTCCTTAATGGAGAGCAAGCGGAACAATATGTGAGGAGCCGGGATA
Source organism: Faecalicatena fissicatena (assembly GCF_016900595.1). Taxonomy (NCBI): domain Bacteria; kingdom Bacillati; phylum Bacillota; class Clostridia; order Lachnospirales; family Lachnospiraceae; genus Faecalicatena; species Faecalicatena fissicatena. The sequence goes on along the minus strand of NZ_JACLYY010000002.1, from coordinate 269,834 downwards.
CGGAGACGCTGGACAGTAACCAGCAGAGGATGGAGAGGCAGTCTCAGTTTATGCGGGCGCTTCTGTCCATGCTGGCGGGAGGCGGCTTCAGTACACAGGAGCTGACAGACCTCTATCAGCAGTTGGAGCCCTACATGACTACCAATCTCACCGCAGACGAGCTCACCCAGATCGCGGGATATACCTTCCAGGAGGAGACGCAGACGGTTCCCGGAGAGGTGACAGAGCAGGATGGCCGGGCTCTTTATATCACAGATGCAGAAAAAATTCAGGATTTGATCATAAAAGAGTTTTTTATTGAAAAATAATGTGGTATAATTTTGAACGTAGTAGGAAATGGAAATGTACGTATTATAAGGCTAAAAATATAGGAGGGAATAAAATGAAAACAAAATTCTTAAAAACAGCAGCAGCCGTGATGGCAATGGTAATGTGTCTTGGCATGACAGCGTTTGCCGCGCCGAGCCCGTCAGGTTCGGACTTTGTAGTCGGCGGTATCTCAAGGGCTGTGGATGCGGATGGAAATGACATCAGTGGTATGCTCGAAGTGACAGAGCTTCCTAATGAGTATGCGGATGTTGCAGCGCAGCTCCGCACAGCGGAGGGACTCCGGGCAGCTATGGGATCGGATTATAATGAGAACATGATGGTTGTGGACATTGTGGATGTGAAAATAGTGGGTGATGCGTCTCAGGTGAAGTTCCCTGTCACCATCACATTTCAGGTGAACGGCGTTACAGTCAGCACGAAAGGAATGATTCTTCACTACACAGGAAGCGAGTGGGAGAAGATTCCTACTACAATGGGCGAGGGTACAATGACGGGCACATTTTCCTCCCTTTCTCCGGTAGCTTTTGTGGTAGACAAGACTACCGTGACAGGAGGAACTGCTTCTCCAAAGACAAGTGCACAGTCAGCGGCAGCTGTTGCTCTTCTGGGACTTCTTGCGGTGACAGCGGCCTGTGGAATGAAGAAGAGATCTATGGAACGATAGAACGGAAAGATAAAAACTCTTCCATGGAGTAAGGCTCCTGGGAGAGTTTTTGTTCTGTAAGAGGGCACTTTGGGTTTTCCATACAACGACGGAAAGGACTGGAAACATGCATCTGACAGATATACACTGCCATCTCCTGCCGGGCGTGGATGATGGACCTGACACGATCAAAGGTGCAGGCAGGCTTCTGGATCTGATGAAGGAGGAGGGAGTGGAGAGGATCATAGTGACTCCCCATTTTCATCCGGAGATCTTCGAGACATCTATGGAGCGTATACAGCGGTTTCATGGAGGACTCCGGGAGATGGCCCGCAGGAGAAGAATCAGACTGTATCTCGGTTGTGAGTTCTACAGATGTCCGGAGATGATTCATCTTCTGGCTGAGGGGGGAAGGCCGTCCATGGCAGAGTCATCCTATGTACTTGTTGAGTTTGCGCCGGATGATGTGTATCAGACTGTCAGGAATTATATATATGAGCTGCGCTCCCAGGGATGGAAGCCGATCATTGCTCATGTGGAGCGATATGAGTGCTGCCACAGGGACAGCCGGAGAGTCAGAGAGCTGGCTGAGCTGGGAGCCTCTATTCAGGTAAACGCGTCTGCGGTCTTGGGCAAGAGGGGAGTTCGTACGAAGAGCTTCTGTAAAAATCTCATAGAAGCGGATCTGGTCAGCTTTATAGCTTCTGATGCCCATGACGAGAGAGGGCGAAGGCCAAATCTGGGAAAATGTGCCAGGTATGTGGCCAAAAAGTACGGACAGGATTATGCCCGGAAGATTTTTGAAGAAAATCCGGAGAAAATTTTGCGTGACAGGAGAAGAAAATGAGAAGAATAACCATTGAATTACCAGAATTTACATACGCTACACGGGAAGAGATAAAGACGCTGCGCACTAATGTACAGTTTTGCGGGGATGACAAGCAGGTCATTCTGTTTACAAGTGGTCTTCCCGGTGAGGGAAAGACCAGGAACGCTATCGCCCTTGCGGCCTCCTTCGCGGAGCTGAACAAGAACGTGCTCCTCATTGACGCGGACATGAGGAAATCTGTGATGGTATCCAGACTGCAGGTCAGCGGTGCGGATAAGGGGCTTTCCCATTTCCTGTCAGGTCAGTGTAATATAGCTGACGCGGTGGTGGCCACCAATGTTCCGAAGCTCCATCTGCTCCTGGCGGGTCCCCTTGTGCCGAATCCCACAGAGCTTCTTTCAAGCTCCAGATTTTCCGGGATGCTGGAAAGCTTTAGAAAGATTTACGACTATATTATCATAGATACACCTCCTCTTGGACTGGTGATTGACGCGGCCATTGTGGCCAGACAGAGCGACGGAGCGATTCTTATAGTGGAGTCCGCAAAGACAAAATACCGTATGGCTCAGGAGGTCAAGACCAAGCTGGAAGCGACAGGCTGTTCCATTCTGGGAGTGGTTCTGACAAAGGTGGATCGCAAAAAGCAGAGAGGATATTATACGAAATACTATGGGAAAAACTACGGCAAAAAAGGATACGGAGAGTACTATTCGGCAGAGTGATCCCGCAAGGGGAGTGTAAAAAATATGTAGATTAGATAGATATTAGATAGATAAAGGAAAGCAGCTGCGTGTACTGCTTTCCTTTTTTTGTTGCCTGAAAATCTATATTTATATAGAGATTAGGTCACCATAAAAATAAAACATAAATATTGAAAAAATTGGGACAAACGGCCAAAATATGGGATAATTGGTAATGGAAGAGGTAATTTCGCGAGTGTATAATATTTAGGAGAGGTAGAGCAACTTGAATATTGCAATATAGTTATACTGGGGGAATAACAGGGAACAATGGTTGGTATACCGATGATCCTAACTCCCCATTTTATGGAGTAGAGGACGATGAAGACATAGCACGAAGGGCCTTTTCGGATGGACATTTGAATTATTATTTTAATTCGTGGAATGCAGATCAAAGTCAAGCTGGGCAAGTAAAAAGAGCAACGTTTGCCCTAACGGCAGCACAGTTGGGATGTGCGACAATCATAGGAGGATAGTATTGTTTGGATGTATTCTCTATAATTAATATTCTATTGCAAATACAAGGAAAACAGAGAGGCAGTCAATGGGACAAGTTTAAAGAAAGTAGAAAAGAAAGTGAGTTTAGAATATATTTACTTTCAAAAGAGATAGTGTTTCATGGTCTTGAAGCATATGAAATAAAGATGGATTTAGGACAGATTATCCGTAAGAATAATGATGTCATGGTTATTGATAAAATATGGAAAACAGCGGCGATATTGCCTTTAGAGCATCAAGATAATTTGAATAGCTTTCTTTGTCAGTTTTTCTACACTCACGCTGTCCAGCGACATATCATCTACCTCCACAGTTCACTTATCGATCACCAGGGGAGAGGTCTCATGTTTCTTGGCCCCTCTGGCATCTGCAAGACCACCCAGGCGGAGCTGTGGAACAGATACCGGGATGCGCTGATCATCAATGGAGACGTGGTCTTTGTTCAGGAGACCGAGGAGACATTCCTCGGCTGGGGCACGCCCTGGCACGGCTCTTCTCCCTACTGTGAGAACACCAATGTTCCGGTAGAGGCGTTGATCGTCCTAAAGCAGGCTCCGGAGAATTCCATCCGGGAGCTGACCGGGTTTGAGAAGGTAACTGCGGTCTCTGAGAGCGTCTTTTACCCGCGCTGGCTGGAGGGCGGCATGGAGCTGTGCCTGGAGACGCTGGATCATCTTTTGTCAGCACTGCCCGTCTACGAACTCTCCTGCCGGCCGGATGAGGGGGCCGTGGAGCTGGTGGAGAGGACGGTGTTTGGCAGGGCGCTTTGAGCCTGGGTTATAATTTTTCGGAAAAATAAAATGGTGTTGGGATCCCAAATACGATGCCTGTGGATTGTTCTGTGCTGCGCACTTTCGCAATCCTACCCAATATTCGCATATCGCGGGATATACATCCCACTTTTATGCTCATATCGGGGCGGGGCCCAAGATCATTCACCCACTATGAGCAAGCTCATGTGGGCTCGGATATTTTGCCCCTGGCATCATATAATCTCGTTCCTGTGTTCAACGAAGATGCAGAATATAGGACCGGGTTTTTCCCATATGGAGAGGATGAGAGTACTTGTGGGTGGTATAAAGCATATCATTCAGAGAATTAAAGAGGGAAGGCTGCAGCAGCTTATGGGGGAGATCCTCTGGATGTATGTCTATGTGCGCCGCTACTGGCTCATGATCGGGATCTATATCCTGCTGGGGGCCTCAGGGTCGGTGCTGAGCCTTGGGACTTCCGTGGTCAGCAAGGATCTGGTGGATGCTATTACAGGGGTGAACTCCATGGAGATTATTCGGGTGGCCTGCACCTACGTGGGTGTGGGCGTGGGGCAGATCTTCATCAATGCGGTGAAGTCCAGGCTGTCCCTGAAGGTGCGGCTGAAGGTGACGAACGAGATCCGGGCGGATATCTATGAGCAGGTGCTCCAGACCAACTGGGAGTCCCTGGCAAGGTACCGGTCCGGCGACCTACTGTACCGGGTCAACGGGGACGCGGGCATGGTAGCCAACACCATCCTCACCTTCCTGCCCAATGTGGTGACAACGGTTATCAGCTTTGGAGGAGCCTTCATCATTGTCGTGCAGAACGATCCATGGATGGCTCTCATTGCCCTTCTGGGAGCCCCCATTTCCTTTCTCACCTCCAGGTATTCGGCGAGGAAGATGCGAGATTTTCAGCGGGAGAACCAGAATGTGGCCAGCGACCGGACGGTCTTTGACCAGGAGACCTTCCAGAACATGCAGTTCATCAAGGCCTTCGGCATGGTGGAGCGGGTGACGGAGAAATTTCACAAAATACAGGATGAGTTTGTCAGGATCGCCCTGGATCAGAATAAGTTTCAGCAGACTATGACCATTGCCACTTCCCTTGTGGGACAGGCAGTGGGGTACGCCTGCTACGGGTTTGCCGCCTTCCGGCTCTGGCAGGGGCAGATCAGCTACGGTACCATGACCATGTTCGTGTCCATGGCAGGCTCGCTGCGAGGATCTTTCAGCGGTATCCTGGGACTGCTCCCCATGGTCATCCGCTCCGGCATCAGCGCGGAGCGGATCATGGAGATCACCAGCCTTCCCAGAGACTCCATGGAGGATAAAGAGGAGGCGGAGGAGATCCGGCGGGAGAGCCGCCGGAAGGGCGTCTTTGTGGAGATGGAGGACGTGGATTTTGCCTATGAGGAGGAGAAATGGGTTTACCGGGACGCCCGTTTCCAGGCTCGCCCGGGAGAGATCGTGGCTCTCATCGGCCCCTCCGGCCAGGGAAAGACGACTACCCTGAACCTGCTTCTGGGACTTTATCACCCTCAGAGGGGTCAGGTGCGTGTGGGCAATCCGGGGGGCCGGATGCTGCGGGCGTCCTCCTCCACCCGGTGCCTGTTCAGTTACATTCCTCAGGGGAATACCCTGTTTACCGGCACCATTGCGGACAACATGCGGATGGTGAAGCCGGAGGCCACGGACGAGGAGATCCGGTCTGCCCTGGAGGCGGCCTGTGCCTGGGAGTTTGTGGAAAGGCTGGAGAAGGGCATGGACACAGAGGTGAGAGAGAGGGGAAACCGGTTCTCGGAGGGACAGAAGCAGAGGCTCTCCATTGCCAGGGCACTGCTGGCCGACGCGCCGGTGATGATCCTGGACGAGGCGACCAGCGCCCTGGACGTGGCCACAGAGCGGCGGGTACTGCGCAGGATCATCCGCAGAGAGCCCCACAGGACTGTCATCGTGGCGGCCCACCGGCCCAGCGTGTTTTCCATGTGCAGCCGAATCTACAAGGTGCAGGAGGGACATATGGCAGAGGTGACAGAGGAGGAAGTGGAGGAATTTCTCCAGGCCTTCTGATGGATACAGGAAATAGGGTACATACTGGTACGTGATTGCAGACAGATGATATAGGAGAGTGGCAAATGAGATATCTCAGACTGGCAGTGATCATCATTTTCATAGGCGCCCTGGGCGTGTACGGTGCGTCCCGGGTAAAGGAGTGGCGGGAGCGGGATCCCCATGTCCCAACCATCTCCAGCGACAGGAATGTGCTGGATGTGTCCTGCTCCGCTACGGAGGAGGAGCTGATGGAAGGGCTGACGGCTCAGGACGAGGAGGACGGGGATCTGACCAGCGGCATCATGATTGGCAGCAGATCCCATTTTACAGAGCCCGGCGTCTGTACCATAACCTACGTGGTGTTCGACTCTGCCAGCCAGTCCGCCACCTTTGAGCGGGAGACTCATTTTACAGACTACCGGCCGCCACAGTTTTCTTTAAGCGAGCCTCTCGTATTTACAGCGGAGAGCGGGGACAGCACAGGCATACACGTGGGGGCCTCGGACATGCTGGACGGGGATCTGAGCATTGATGTAAAGATCACGGACAGCACGGTCAACTACCAGACGCCGGGAGCCTACACAGTGACTGTGGAGGTGTCCAACAGCTACGGGGATGTGTCGTCAGCGGTTCTCCCTGTGCATGTGCTGGAGTCCTGGCAGAATGAGCTGGATATCCAGCTTACAGCAGGGATCGTGTACCTGAAGACAGGAGAGGGACTGGACGCGGGCTCCTACGTGGCGGGACTAACTGACGGGGAAGGCAATGCCCTGGATCCGGGGCTTGTGCAGGCCCAGCCGGCAGTGGATGCGTCCACTCCGGGAATCTATGAGGTGCAGTACATAGCGGCAGACAGTCAGGGACGGCAGGGCAATACGTGGCTGACCGTGATCGTGGAAGAATAGGAGGAAGCAGGATGGAAGAGACAAAAGAAATACGCCTGGACGAGATCAGCATCTGGTGTATCCTGCGGGATGTGGTGAGAAATGCCTGGGTCGTAGTCCTGGCCGTGGTGGCGGCCTATCTTGGCATCGCGGGAGTCCTGGGCCTTCTGTACGAGCCAGTGTACACGTCCAGCGCCACCCTTGCCGTCACAGCCCGGGGCAACAGCGGCGGAGCCTACTCCTCGCTGAATATCACCACCCAGATGGCGGATGTGTTTACCGAAGTGTTCCAGAGCGATGTACTGCGGGAGCAGATCGCCCTGGACATGGGACGGGACAGCGTGTCAGGAGAGATCACGGTCAGTGTGATCTCGGAGACGAACCTGGTGACTCTGCAGGTGACCTCCCTGACGCCCCAGGACGCCTATGAGATGATCCAGTCCGCTTTGCGGAACTATGAGGGCGTGTCCGACTACCTTTTTTCCAATGCCCGCCTGCAGATTGTGCAGAGCCCCCAGATCCCCTACGGCCCCTCCAATGTGCAGAATATCCGGCGCTATCAGCGGCTGGGCATGCTGGGGGCGGGAGCCCTGGTGGTGGCGTGTATTGCCCTTTTTAACATCATGCGCTTTACAGTGAAGACGAGAAAGAGCGCGGAGAGAAATCTGGACGGCCGCATCCTGGGAGAAATCCCCTTTGAGCAGAAGTATCACTCCTGGAAGGAGGCTCTGCACAGGAGCAAGCAGGCACTTCTCATTCAGTCGCCTGCTGTCAGCATGCAGTTCGCGGAGGCGCTGAGGCGTGCCTCGGCCAGGATCGAGCAGCACATGCGCCGAAGAGGGCAGAAGGTGCTGATCGTCACCAGCATCGGGGAAAATGAAGGGAAATCCTCTGTGGCGGCCAACCTTGCCATTGCCCTTGCGGAAAAGGGGCGGCGGGTGCTGCTGGTGGACGGGGATCTGAAAAAGCCGGCCCAGTACCGGGTATTTGACCAGCAGGACGCAAAATTGATCCAGCTCTCTGAGTGGCTGGAGAGTGGGAAGACCTTTAAGGGGCTTTTGCATTTTGAGAAGAAGTCCGGGATCTTCTGCATTTTCCAGAAGACCTCCGTGCGCGCCTCGGGCAGACTCCTGAAGTCGGACAAGATGAAGAGCCTCATGGAGGCCTGCAGGGAGCAGGTGGATTTTATCGTGATAGACACGCCTCCCCTGGCGGAGGTCAGCGACGGGGAGCTTCTCCTGGCCTACGGAGACTGTGCCCTTGTGGTGACCAGACAGGACTGGGTGGACGTGAGGATCCTGAACGACACGGCCGACACAGTGCGCCAGAGTCAGTCCGAATTTCTCGGCTTCCTGCTGAACGCATTTCACAGGGACAGGCTGTCCGCTTTGTCGAGATACGGTAACTACAGACATTACAGAGGATCGCAGGAGGTGCCGGATGGAAGATAAAAGACAGGAAGAGGAGATGGAAATAGATCTTCTGATGCTGGTGCAGGATGTGTGGAAGGGCGTGAAGAAATTCTGGTTCCTGGCTGTGCTGCTGGCGCTGGCCGGGGCGGCCTTCATGTATCTGCGCTCCTCCCGGGGCTATGTGCCTATATATCAGTCGGAAGCTACCTTCACAGTCATGACAAGCACCTCTGACGGGCAGGAGGGGAGTGCGGGGTACAATTTCTACTACGACACGACTACGGCGGGACAGCTTGGCACCACCTTTCCCTATATTCTTGGCAGCGAGCTGCTGACTGATGCCATCTGCGCGGACATGGGGACGGAGTATGTGAACGGGAGCATTTCCGCCAACGTCATCCAGAATTCCAACATGGTGACCATGGCGGTGGTGAGCGCCAGCCCGGAGGACGCCAGGGCAGTTCTGGAGTCGGCTATGAAGGTGTACCCGGATGTGGCCAGATTTGTGCTGGGAAATATCCAGTTCAACATTATTGATCCGCCTTCTCTGCCAAAGGAACCTTACAACATCCCCAGCTACACGAGGCAGACGGCGAAAGGGGCCTTGGCCGGGGTGGCGGCGGGCTGCCTGTTCATCCTGCTCTACGCCTTTTTCAAGAGGACTGTGCGGAAGACGGAGGAGCTGGACGCGGTGACCAGCCTGAAGTGCATCTCCAGTCTCCCGGAGGTGCGCCGGAGAGCCCGGCAAAGGGGGAAAAAGGAGATTTCCATTTTGGACGAGAGGGGGATGTCCGGATATCGGGAGGGGATCCGCTCCCTCTATATCCGTATTGCGCGGGAGATGGAGAAGAAGGAGGCAAAGGTTCTTCTCATCACAAGTACCACAGCCGGGGAGGGGAAGTCCACTGTGGCCAGAAATCTGGCCTATGCCATGGCTGAGACGGGCCAGAGGGTTCTTCTCCTGGACGGGGATCTGAGAAAGAAAAAGGACAGAAAGGAAGCTGTCGGCCAGGAGGACTATGGCCTGGGACATGTCCTGGAGGGGGTGTGCCGTACGAAGCAGGCTCTGAAAAAAGAGGAGGAGAGCGGCATTTACCACATGCCGGCAGGCGAGAGCCGTAAAAGGCCGGGCTCTCTCCTGGCTTCCGACACGATGGAAAAGCTGATGCGGGAGCTGAGAGGGTGCATGGACTATATTATCGTGGACGCTCCGCCCTGCGAGCTCTTTGAGGACGCCTTTGTGCTGGAGCGGTACGCGGATACGGCTGTCTTTGTGGTCCGCTATGACTATGTCCAGAGATACCGGGTGCTGGAGTGCGTCACCTCTCTGTCTGAGAGCGGCAGCAGCCTTCTTGGATATGTATTTTCCGGGGTGCCTGTCAGGGAGGCGGGATACGGGTACTATGGGTACTACGGCTACGGAAATTACGGCGGCTCTGTTCCTTCTGGCATTTTACAGAGGGCGGGTTCCCGAGGATAAGGCGGAGGTAAAGAGCCTTGGCAAGGCGGCCATCCTGCTGGAGCCGGAGGAGCTGCCGGATCTGATCGGTATCCTGCAGGAGGACGGGCGTCTGAGGGCAGGGGACGGGTTTGGCCTGGATATTACGGAAAATGTCACATGCAGAAGAACCTGGCTTTCAGGTGAAGATTATACTATACTGTTTAGAGTATCCAACGGGTACGGGGACACGGCGGAGGCGACGGTGAGCGCGGTCATATCCGGCGAGGTGGAGCACCCGGAGCTGGAGCTGTCGGCTATCTCTGTGGCCATCCCTGTGGGGGAGGCATTTGACCCGTACAGTTATATCCTGTCCGCCCGGGACAGCGACGGCACGGACCGGCAGGGCGATGTGCAGGTGGGAACGGTGCCGGATACCTCGGTGCCGGGCACCTATCAGGTGGCCTATACGCTGACCTCCTCTGACGGCATGGAGCAGGTCAAGAAATACCTGACTGTGGCCACGCCCCACTGCAGCCTGTCCCGGCTGCGGGAGGAGCCCGGACTTGCCCGGCGCATCCGGCAGATGACAAAAGAAATCAATGAGAGGCTGGAGGAGGACAGGATCTCCCTCCAGCTTCTTGCGGGCATGGAGATCATGGCGGAGGAGACACGTGTGGAGGAGCTGGCCGGAGCGCTCCGGGAGGAGAGCCTGCTGACACTGAACGGAACCCGCTATCCGCTGGTGGAATTTCCCTTCCGCTGCTCTCCGTCTCTTGTCTACCGGACGGTGGAGCACTTAAGGGAGAACGGGTTTGTGCCTGTGATCGCCCATCCGGAGCGGTACAGATGCGTTGTGCAGCACCCTCAGCATGTCTACGAGTGGTACCGCATGGGAGCGGTGATCCAGGTAAATAAGGGCAGCGTCCTTGGCAGGTTTGGGCGTTCCATCCAGCGGACGGCGGATCTTCTCCTGAGGCACCGGCTGGCGGCTGCAGTGGCCTCAGATGCCCACAGCCCGGGGATGCGCACCCCGGACATGACCTGGCTGCGGGAGCTGCTGGCAGAGCGCTACGGCGCCTATTGTCCCGGTTGCTTTTGGATGAGAACCCGGAGAGGATCGTGCGGAACCGGGAAGTGATATGGGAAGAGCCGATGGAGATTGAAGAGTAAAAGTGAACAATAAATGAACAATATTGTTGAAACACCGCCCGATTTGATGTATAATTTTTGTACCAGAAAGGGGCGGTGTTTTTGAAATTGAATCAGGGGGACACAGCTTACGATTTTTTAGCTGTATTGTGTTCCATGCTTCCCAAAGAACAGGAGCGGAAGTGTGCTATAAAATGGAAAACCGCAGGCTATAATAAAGTAGAAAAAGCGATAAAAGAATATCAAAAATACGTGGATATCATTCTAAAGTCATCGCTTGAGCAATATGCATTAGACGATCAGGCGGTCTGTCAGATCAACCAGTTCTTAGAACAGGCTGAGGAACCGGATGAGCAGATGATGAATGAAATTTATCTGCTGGCAGTCCGGATAGAGAAGCAGCTTTCGGCGTGTACAGAGCTGATATGCGAGGGGATGGTGACCAGACTGAAGCCGCTGAACAGAAATTACAGGGAGACCGGGATCAGTATTTACCCCTATTTTGCACCGGAATGGGACACTGGAAAGTCTGAGAGAAATCGGGAATATCTTCTGAATACGGAGTTTGCCAATCATATTATGATAAGGGCGGAGGATGAATCTCCTTTTGAAATTGCCATGCATTACTGGAATGATACAGGACTTCTGCGCAGAGCTGAACAAGGCTGGTCCTTGAAGATTGCCATTACTCCTGTACACGATTCCCTGACTTTGAAAACCAGGGAAGAAGAACTGGAAGAGGGAACAGTGCTCTGTGTAGAAGGGGTGGAGGATGAAGAAAAGGTGGAGGAACGGATTCAGCGCATTTTCGCCACTCTTTTCACAGGAGAATACAGCATCATTATTTTCCCGGAGGCAGTGGGGACGGCAAAGGTGGAGGAAAAAATAAAGGAGACCATGCGTTTCCATCCGGAATACTGTACTTTTGTGCTTCTGCCCACATACTGCGAAAATGGTGATAATATTCTGACAGTGCTGGGACCGGGAGGTCTGGAGGTACTCAGGACAAAAAAGGGAACCCCGTTTATTCTGCAGGAAGACACTGGTATATTAAAGAGAGAAAAGCTAAACTATACGAATGTATTGAACATCCTGGTGACGCGGGAGCTGGGAAATGTGGCTTTCCCTGTCTGCGCAGAACTGGTAGATCCTGCATGCTATGATGTTCTCTGCCGTGTCGGCAGGGCAGATACTATTTTATGCCCTTCCTATTCGCCGGGGATCGGTGCGTTTGAGAAGACTCTCATGAAGGGGATTGCGGCTATGATGATGGGAGTATGGGTAAATACCTGTTCTGCCAGATATGTATCCAGAAGCGGGAATGTCTCGGACGTAGTTGGTATGGTGCAGATCCCTGATGGAGGACCGGAGGGCGAGACGCTGCATAGGATCAGGCGGGAATGCAGCGGAAAGTGCCGGGAGAGCGGGTGTTTTTTTGAAATTGTCATTACATGCGAGGAAAAGACTTTCCGGGTGCAGAGCAAAATGTACGATGTGTACAGGATGGGAGGTGTATCATGAAAGAAAAGGAAAAGCGGAGAATTAATTTTTTTGTAGATGCCCCTAGCGATATCCACGTTAAAATGAAAAGTCTTTTGACGGAAGCGGTTGACCTGATGGTCGATGCGGATATAGAGAAGCTGGAAGAGCTTTATGTGGAAGTAAAAAGCAGTAAATATTCCGGCCAGGGCTATCTGGAGACGCTGTCTGACTATGATGGAGCAAAGGAGAAGTGCTTTGATGTAGGATACACATATGCACTGTTGGAAACAATGCGGTCATACGCTGGAAAGGCTGCGACAGACAAAGAAATCGAACGTATAAAGACAAAATATAAAAATAAAATTTTCAAATGTCTGGGAGAAAGAGGGACTGTATTTCACCGCGATCTTGCCATATATCTGGGGATATCCAACAGCGCTCTCAATGCGGTCATAAAGAGGATGAATGAGACTGGTGTAAAGACCGTAAATGTGGAAAAGGCAGGAAAATATACGCTGTACTCCCTGACGGCCCAGGCTTATCGATACGTGTACAAACATGGCATACTTACACAGGAAGAGGAAAGAGAGCCTCGTTTTAATACACTTATATACGTGAAAAGATTTGAAGACGAGAAAAAGAGAGAGCAGAGCAGTCTGTTCTGCGACGCGACGTTTGAAATGGGATCCGCCCTGGAACAGTTTTTCCAGATGAAAAGGCGGTGTGCAATGTACCATAACCTTTTGACTGAGTACAGGAAGACGCGTAATACAGAGGAGAAGATTACTGCGGAAAGAAAGGAACAGACAGCAGGAGTCTGGAGTCAGTTGGTCGTTTTTAAACAACCAGGGAATAGCAGGATTAAGGAGAGGAACAAGTATGAGAAGCAGTTTAGAATGTCTGCAGGAGTTTATTGACAAAAATGGCGAAGAGTGGCAGAAAAGGCTTTCCACATGTATGAAAAGCGATGAGGAGCTTTCCCCTGACGAAAGAGCATGCTTCCAGGATTTTGTGGAGGCATACAGAGAGGCGGTTATCGCGGGAAAAAGCGATGAGCTGGGAGCTGTAAAAAAGCGTATTGCCAATGATCTGCTTGCGGATGAGCTGAGGGAGTATATCGACCAATATCTGACAGGGTTCTATGCGGCCGAACCGCTCAGAACGCTGGAGGTAAAAGATTTTGACAGCGCGAAAAAGCTGGCGGATCTGATTTTTGAAGAGAAGATTGTGCGGTTTAATCCGGCGATATATGAGAAATATGCAGATTTTGGCTTTGACGCAGAGCAGACTTTTGCCAGTGTTGTCAACGTAGTAGCTTCTCTTGCAGAGTTTACCGTTGAAGGAAATCTTCAGAAAAAGGCTATAGAAGAAGCGGTTTATACGAACATACGTATAACCAGAAAACTAAGCAGCTATATTGCCGAGAAAACAGACCGGAATTTTGAACAGATTAGGGCCGGACTGATACTGCGAAGACTTTCCGAGAACAATTAGATTATAAGAGAGATGAATATCAGTAAGAGAACAATGATTTTTCTTGGCGACAGCATCACAGACGCTGATCACAATTTTTCTCCAAAAAGAGAGGGAGAGCCCAGTCTGGGCAACGGGTATGTCCGGCAGATTGCTGATCTCCTTGAGACAAAGATGCCCGGGAAAACAAACATCCGCAATGGAGGACATGACGGCTTTACCGTGCAGGGGCTTCTGCGGATGCTGGACTATGACTGCCTGAGCTACAAACCGGACGTGGTCAGCATTCTCATAGGGAGCAATGACGCGGCCGTGTGTATGAATACAGGGAGAACGCTGGAGGCGACCGGCTTTGCGGAAAATTACCGGTGCCTGCTGGGACGGATACAGGAGAAAACAGAGGCTCGTCTTGTCTGTATGGGCCCCTTTATCTTTCCACAGCCTTTGGAGTACAGCAGATGGATACCGATCATTCGGAAGATCGAGGAGACGGAGCAAAGGATCGCAGGGGAGCACCATGCCCTTTTCCTCCCTCTTCATGACCTGCTGAACCGGGAGGCACAGAGGGCTGGCTATGACGGGATCACACCGGACGGTATCCATCTGACCTGGGAGGGAGCGGGGGTGGTTGCCCGGACATGGATCAGAGAGGTGGACAGGGCAGGGATTTTTAGTTGAGAACCAAATATGAAAGAAGCGAAGGCACATCAGTATGCCTTCGCTTCTTCTCTTGTCATCCAGAAATGGATCCCAGTGGTGGAGTCCATCCACCGGTCCTCGTTAAAGTCCGGCACCTCCACCCACTGGCCCTTCCGGTAGACAAAGTTCTCATCCACAAGGGACCAGGCCTCGTCGTACTCCTCCTTGTAATCAAAGCTCTTGATGGAGAGCACCTTTGCCTTGCTGCACCGGCAGGAGTTCATGGTGGCGGAGGTGCGCTTGGCGTCAGCCGGGATGAGGAGCTGGACGAGTCGGTTGTTGAAGCACTTCTTGTAGCCAAGGAAGGCCCCCTTCTCCGGACAGTAGAGGCGGAAGAATTTTGTGTTCTCGTCAGAGATGATGCCGTCCAGGTTGGCGTGCTCCAGCACGGCGCTGAACAGATTGGCTCCGGAGATGTCTGCCCCGGACAGGTCGTCGTACCGCATGGCGGCGCCCTTTAAATTGGCCTGGCGGAAATTGGTGCCCCGGAAGCTGCAGTCGTCAAAGAGGGCGTTCTCCACGGCGCAGCTGTGCATGTCCGCATGGTCAAAGGAGATGTGGTGGAAGCTGGTCAGGGAGAAGTCCACCCAGGACAGATCCCAGCCCGACAGATCCGCGTCGGACAGCTCCATGTCCTGCAGGTTCAAAAGCTCTCCCTCTTTTCGCTCTTTTAATTTTTCTCTCAGAGTCTCTGTTGTCAGTGTGATCATGCGTTCTCACCTTCCTTCTCTTCCTCCTGGAAAAGCCTGGAATAATAGGATTTTGCGGTGTAGAGAGCGGCCACCGGGTTGTGTCCCAGCACCCGGTCCTTTGTCACCGCTGTGGTGGTCAGGGCTTCCGAATATTTGTAGAAGAGGCTGTCGTGGCCCACGCAGAGTCCTACCACCACATTCAGGTCTGTCCCGGCCTCATTCAAAAGCTTTGCCTGGAGGATGGGATTGCAGGCGGTCTTCCCCACGGCGTTGCACTTTTCGTCAATGCCAAGCTCCACCTTGGGCACAGCGCCCACCTTGCAGCAGACGCCGTACACCTGGAAGCCGTGCTTTCGGAAAATGGCGGCCAGGGTGCGGCTCTCGGACAGAAGGCCCACGCAGGTGGCGATGCCCAGCTTTTTGGCTCCGATCTTCCGGGCAAAATCCATGATCTCCTCCACCCGGGTGTACTGGCAGTAGTGCTCACACTCCACGTTGGCGGAGGCCAGGGTTACTTTGTGATTTTCTGCCTGGCCATAGCAGTCCAGCGCCTCCCCGAGTGTCTCCGGGTTCATGTGGGTGGTCACGCAGAAATCAGGATATGTTTTGTCCCCTGTCTGACAGTTCTTCACTGCGCAGTCAATGCAGGACAACTCTTTCTTCATAGTAGCTCACTCCTTTTTGCTCTGCATCTTTGAGCGGTGCTTTTCATTGCATGTCTCTGTATGCAGGATGCTTCTGTGTCTGTATGATCACAGTATAGCACATCCGGAGCATATCCGGGAGAGGTTGAGATTGCAGTTTTTGCCTGTATGCTATATAATTTTCACATAGCGTAAAATTAAGAGGATGATCTTCCCGGAAAAGGCTGCTGAGGCTCTTTTTCTGCGCGGGAAGAACAGGAGGATACAGGTGAACCAGGATTGGGAAAGATGGGGCCGGGACATCCGGGATATCGTGCAGGATGCAGTGGACTCCCAGGACTTTCAGAAGCTGAACGAAACAATTTCAAATACAGTCAACGAGGCTATTTTTAATCTGCGGGAAAATATCCGCCGCAGGCCGGGAGGCCCCGGCCCTGGCCCGGGAATGGGACCCGGCGATCCCGGCAGCTTTGGCGATCCGGGCGGCTTTGGCGGCCCCCAGGGCTCCTGGGAAGGTCAGGAATATCAGACTGGCCAGGGGAACGGAGCCTTTGAAGGCGGATCCATGGGACAGATGAGGCAAAGGCGGGCAAAGCCGCCGGTTCTGTTTGCAAGGAAGGGCGGCATCTCCCTGGCGGGGACGGCGCTGCTCACGGTGGGATTTCTCTTTACCTTTGCCTGCGTGTGCACAGTCATCGCCGGCGTGGCGGACGTCCTTGTGACCGGCTTTGGAGGGGCTGAGGCGGGGGCTTTCTTTGTGCTGGCCTGCCTGACCGCCGCCGGTGTCTGGATGTTTTGCAAGGGAAGGGGCATGAGAGGCCGGGCAAAACGGTTCCGCAGATATGTGGAGGCGCTGCAGGGCCGGGCCTACTGCAATATATCTGACATTGCCCAGCGGACCGGCGAGAAGCCCAAAAGGATCGTAAAGGATCTGCGTCGGATGATAGCGGACCGCTGGTTCCTCCAGGGACATCTGGACGAGCAGGGAGCCTGCCTCATGGTGACGGACGCGGCCTATGAGGAGTACAGAAGGATCCAGCAGCTGCGCCGGGAACAGCAGCAGGCGGAGGCGGAGCAGCCGGCCGGGCAGCAGTCCGGACAGGGCGGTGAGAACGCCGGGTATTCGCCGGAGGTACAGCGGGTTCTCGCAAAGGGAAGATGGTATGTGGATAAGATCCGAGAGTGCAATGATGCCATCCCCGGTGTGGAGATTTCCCGAAAGATCGACCGTATCGAGCTTCTGGTGCGGCGCATTTTCGACCGGGTGGAGGCGGATCCCGACGCGGTGGACGACATCAAAAAGCTGATGGAGTACTATCTGCCCACCACAGTCAAGCTGCTGGAGGCCTATGAGCAGCTGGACGCCCAGCCTGAGGCGGGGGAGAACATCCGCCAGGCAAAGGAAGAGATCGAGAAGACACTGGACACGTTGAACACAGCATTTGAAAAGCTTCTGGACAGCCTCTTTGAGGACGTGGCCTGGGATATCAGCTCAGATATCTCCGTGCTGGAGACTATGCTGGCCCAGGAGGGTCTGACAGAAGACGGATGGAAGAGAAAGGAATAGACTATGAGCGATGGATTTACAATGACCACAGGACAGGGAGAGATGCAGGGAAGCGCCCAGGGAAGCGCCCCGGATACGGCTCTTACGGAAGAGGAGAAAAAGATGGCGGCGGAGTATGCCCGGCAGATCGATCTGTACGACTCCGGGGCTGTGCTCCAGTACGGAGCCGGGGTGCAGAAGAAGATGGCGGATTTTTCCGAGAAGGCGCTGGAAAATGTGCGCACAAAGGATCTGGGAGAGATCGGGGACCTGCTGTCCGGCGTGGTGACAGAGCTGCGGGATTTTGACGAGGAGGAGACAAAGGGCTTCTTCGGCTTTTTCAAGAAGAGCGCCAACAAGGTGACGGCGCTGAAAGCCAAGTATGAGAAGGCGGAGGCCAATATTTCGAAGATATGCGAGACACTGGAGGGATACCAGAGACAGCTTTTGAAGGACGCGGCCATACTGGACAAGATGTATGACCAGAACCTGGAGTATTTCAAGGAGCTGTCCCTCTATATTGCGGCGGGGAAGAAGAAGCTGGAGGACACCAGAAATGTCCAGCTCCCGGATCTTGTGCAGAAGGCAAACAGCACCGGACTTCCGGAGGACATCCAGGCGGCTAAGGATCTGGAGGCCATGTGCGAACGGTTTGAGAAGAAGGTACATGACCTGGAGCTGACAAGGATGATCGCCATCCAGACAGCGCCCCAGATCCGACTTGTGCAGAACAACGACACCCAGATGGTGGAGAAGATCCAGTCCACCATTGTCAACACCGTACCTCTCTGGAAGAGTCAGATGGTGCTGGCCCTGGGAGTGGAGCATTCCGCCCAGGCGGCCCAGGCCCAGAGGGAAGTGACGGACATGACAAACGAGCTGCTGAAGAAGAATGCGGAGCGGCTGAAGATGGCCACCATAGAGTCCGCCCGGGAGTCGGAGCGTGGCATTGTGGATATGGAGACGCTGAAGACCACCAACGAGGCCCTCATCTCCACCCTGGACGAGGTGATGAAGATCCAGCAGGAGGGCCGCGAGAAGCGGCGCGCCGCGGAGGAGGAGATTGGCCGACTGGAGGGAGACCTGAAGGCCAAGCTTCTGGAGATCCGGAAGTAGGAAATACCCGGGCTGAAGTAAACGCAGAGAAATACAGAGGAATACAGAGACGGAAGGAGCCGGGGAGCGCGGAAAGCCCCCGGCTCTTCGCCTGTACTTTCGTGTTTTCAGGCTAATTGATCCGTTAATTTGACTTTTTCACTTTACAGGGGCAAACTTTCGCTTTATACTGGTGGGACAGGAAAAAAGAAGAAAGGAAACAGAAACATGGAATTTTTACATAAAGCGGGCAGCGCGGTGGTAAATCTCATTGAGGCTGTATACAGTCTGCTGTGGGGGGACATCGTCACTCTTCCCCTTCCCGGGGGCGGCACGCTGGGCCTTTCAATTCTGGTCCTCATCCTTGTGCCGGCGGGGATTTATTTCACCGTTCGGACGCGGTTCATGCCTTTCCGCATGTTCCCGGAGATGATCCGGGTGACAGTGGAAAAGAGAAATGTCTCTGAGGAGAAGGCTATATCGGGAGTCCAGGCCCTCATCGTCTCCACGGCCACCCGGGTGGGCATGGGCAACCTGGTAGGTGTGGTGGCGGCCATCTCCGCGGGAGGCGCGGGTGCTGTCTTCTGGATGTGGGCTATTGCGCTCCTGGGATCCTCCACGGCCTTCGCGGAGGCAACCCTGGCCCAGCTCTACAAAGAAAAAGATCCCCTCTACGGGGGATACAGGGGAGGCCCGGCCTACTACATACACAGCTTTTTTATCACGAGAAGGGGGAGTAAGAGAAAGAAATCCGTAGTGGCGGTACTCTTTGCCCTCTCCGGACTTCTGTGCTGGTGCGGCGTCAGCCAGGTGATCGGGAACTCCGTGTCCTCCGCCTTTGACAATGCCTTCGGCATTCCGCCCCTCTACTCCACCATTGTCCTTGTTATCCTGGCGGCTGTCATCGTGCTGCGCAAGCACGCCACCGTGAAGGTGCTGGACATCATGGTGCCGGTGATGGCAGGGCTGTACCTGGTGATCACAGTCTACATCATACTGACCAACCTGGGAGCTCTGCCGGGCGTGTTCCATCGGATCTTCGCGGAGGCCTTCGGCTTTCGCCAGGTGGCAGCGGGCGGCTTTGGAGCTGTCCTCATGAACGGCGTGAAGCGAGGCCTTTTCTCCAATGAGGCGGGCTCCGGCTCCGCTCCCTGCGCGGCGGCAGCGGCTGACATCAGCCATCCGGCCAAGGAGGGGCTTCTGCAGGCTCTGGGTGTGTTCATCGACACGCTGGTGATCTGCAGCTGCACGGCCATGATCATGCTCCTGACGCCGGAGGCCATGACCGCCGGGCTGGAGGGCATGGATCTTCTGCAGACAGCTATGAGCTATCACCTGGGCGAGTTCGGCGTGATCTTCACAGCGTTGATCCTGTGGCTGTTCAGCTTCTCCACCTTCATCGGCATCCTCTTCTACGCCAGGTCCAACATCGCCTATCTGTTCGGGGACAGCTGGACCTCCCAGACAGCCTACAAGATCCTGGCCCTTGTCATGCTCTTTGTGGGAGGACTGGCCGCCTACACCTTTGTGTGGGATATGGGGGACGTGGGAGTGGGCCTGATGACCATTTTCAACATGATCGCCCTCATCCCCATGGCAGGGGAGGCGGTCCGGTCACTGAAGGACTATGAGTCCTGCAAAAAGAACCTATAAGATGACTTCCATTCCTACCTTCTGCTCCTTCAGGCCGCAGGAACGGTAGAATTTCATGGCGCTCTCATTGCAGCTCCAGACGTTCAGGGTCACGTTGTAGCAGCCGTGCTCCCTGGCA
This sequence comes from Faecalicatena fissicatena, assembly GCF_016900595.1. Classification (NCBI taxonomy): domain Bacteria; kingdom Bacillati; phylum Bacillota; class Clostridia; order Lachnospirales; family Lachnospiraceae; genus Faecalicatena; species Faecalicatena fissicatena. Next base: position 249,696 of record NZ_JACLYY010000002.1, on the reverse strand, counting down.
AAGTCGAGGGCCGCATTGTAGAGCGTCTTTCCTATATGCTCTCCCCGCCGGGTCTCCTCCACGCAGAGGTCGTCAATGTAGAGCGTCTTGATATCGGTCATGATATTGTTGTCCTTGTATTGCTGGAAAATGCAGAAGGCGTAGCCCTGGAGACAGTCGTTGTCGTCCACGGCGGCCAGTATGGGGCGGTTTTCATCCTTTAAGATCTCCTTCAGCTCCTCATCCGTGTACTTGCTTTTTCCGTATTTAAAAAGGTCCGGCCGTCCCTTGTGGTGGACCATAGCCACCTGGGCCAGCAGGCTGTGGATCCTCTCTATGTCTTTTTCTTCTGCCATACGTACTCTCATGGTTCATCTCTCCTTTTGCGTGAATTTTCTTACAGATAAAAGTGTAACACATTCACGCGTGTTTGTGTACGGCAGTAATTTTATCTCACCGTGATCTGATATTTCTGATATTTCCTTTTCCCTGCAATGACAAGCAAGCTATCAAACTGCCAAGGCCCGCTTCTCCCGGGGGAATGCCGCCCGGGCATAGAAAAGAATACAGGAAAAGTATTAGACACTGGCAAGGAGACGGATTTACAATATAGGTATCGAGAGAAAAAGAAAGGAGTCCTGCAAAGATGGAACGCACAGATAGAACAGAAAAGAACAATGAGAAATGGTTTAAGGGAGCTGCCTTTGAGGGAGCTATGGACCCGGAATTTACCGATATTGCCAGAGGATTTCTCTGCGGGGATATACTGAGCCGCGGATGCCTCACAGACAGGCAGAGGGCCCTTGTCACGCTGACTGCCCTGACCACCTGCCAGACGCTGGACAATATGGCCGCCTACACGGAGGCTGCCCTGGGAGCCGGGGCCACTCCGGAGGAGCTCAAGGAGACACTCTACCAGTGCACGCCATATATCGGCATGGAGCGGGTGTGGGCTGCCCTGAAAGAGGTCAACAAGGCCTTTCAGGCAGCGGGCATAAAAGAGCCCTGCAGGAAGCAGGGGACGGTGACGGAGGAGACCCGCTTTGAGAAAGGGCTGGCTGTGCAGCAGGAAATCTTCGGCGCGGACAACATCAACAAGATGCGCGACGCCGCACCGGAGGAGCTGAAGCATATCCAGGACTATCTCTCCGCCTACTGCTTTGGCGATTTCTACACAAGGGGTACCCTGGATCTGAAAATGCGGGAGCTTATCACCTTCTGCGCCATCTGCTGCCTGGGCGGCTGTGAGCCCCAGGCCAAATCCCACGCAGGGGCCAACATCAGCGTGGGCAACACCCGGGAGATGCTCATTGATGCCGTGACCCAGTGCCTGCCCTTTATCGGCTTTCCACGCACGCTGAACGCCATTTCCTGCATCAACGAAGTGACCCGGTAAGCGGCCCGCAAAGCGCTCAGGCCAGGGTACGCCGGTTCAGGAGGAAGACCAGGACAGCCGCCGGAACGCAGAGGAGAAGAAACGGATAGAAGAGCCGCACATCCACGCTGCCGTAGAGGATCCCGCCCAGCATGGGGCCAAGGGTCATGCCCAGGTCCAGGCCGATATAGTAGGTGCTGTTGCCAAGGCCGGCGTGCTCCCGGCCCGCCATCACGATGGCCCGGGACTGGCAGACGGAGCTCATGATGCCGTAGCCTCCCGCCATCAGGACGGCCGCGGCGCACATGGGCAGATTGCTTCTCATCAGCGCCAGCAGGAGGATGGCCAGGAAGGCGCATATGGAGCTGCCGGTAAAGAAGACGGGAAAGCGCAGCCTGTCAAACAGGTTCCGCATGGTGAGCCGCAGGATCAGCAGGGCCGCCGCGTAGATGGGGAAGAACAGGCTGACAGTGACAGCCAGGCTCCGGGTCTCCGTGTACCGCACGATAAAGGACTGTGTGGCGCAGTAGGGGATGGCAAACAGCATAATAATGAGTGCGATGGGGAGTACCTTTGGCTCCACGATCCGCGGCGTTTTTCGGGAGTCTGTCTCTTTGTTCCCGCTTTTTCCGGCTTTGGAGGAGGCGGGGCGGGGGATAGGCTCCCCTTTATCTGCCACAAACTGGATCAAGATGAGGGAGAGGCCGGTGAAGATGGCGGCTATGACAAAGGAGACGCGGTAGCCAACCGTCTGGTAGAGGACCACGCCGATGGAGGGAGCCACAGCCATAGCCAGGGCGTTCATCATGCCGTAGATGCCCATGCCGGAGCCGATCCTGTCCGGGGGCAGGAGAAGGGAAAACCAGGTGGACATAGAGCTGGAGCAGAGGGCAAAGCCGATGCCGTTTACAATTCGGAAAAAGAGGACCATAAAGGGGCTGACAGAGAGCAGGTAGCCCACGGAGGCGGCGGTCATGAGCAGGAGACCTGCCATGGACAGGCGGTACTTGCTGATCCTGTCAATAAAGCTCCCCACGGCGGGGCGGCAGAACAGGGAGCAAAGGTTCATCATGCCGCCCACCATGCCCATAAAGGCCGCGCTGGCCCCCAGGCTTTCGGAGAAGCCGGTGATGAGGGGTGTCACCAGCATGGGGCTTGCGAAATAAAAAAAGCCGGATATTAAAAGAAGCAGAATGTTTTTGGACAGTATAGAATGTTTCATGGTTTTTTCCTCCTGGTATCAGACAATAAAAAGACTACTCCCCTGTGAAAGGATTTGTCAATAGGGCTTTGCCGGGGGCCCTTCTATATAATATGCAAAAAAGAGGCCTTCGATAAATCTTAAAAAAGTATAAAAAACCTCAAAAATATTGACGTTTTTATAGTTTTGGATTATATTATTAAAAACTTAACTATTAAGTTTTTTAAATATATAGATTTCAGACAGAGAGACAAAGAGGTGAACTTTGATATGAAATGTCAGTTTTGTAATACAAATGAAGCGGATAAAATCTTTTATACCAACTATATGGGCGCTCTGTACCAGATCCCTGTGTGCGAGGGCTGTCTGCAGAGGATGTGGCAGCAGGCTGTGGCCGCCGGACAGGCGGAGGCCTTCCGCAACTACGCGGGCTGGTGGCCCGGCAGGCCGGAGCCGAGAAGGCTGGGAGAGAGGGCTTTCCCGGATCAGGCGGAGGAGGATCTGAAGCGTAAGCGGCAGCTTGCGGTACTTAAAGTCCGTCTCCAGGAGGCGGCGAAGAAGGAGAACTACGAGGAGGCCGCCCGCCTGCGGGACGACATTGCCACCATGGAGAAGGAGGTGTGCTCTCATGAAGGTTAATCTGGAGGTGTACAGTCAGAGCGGACTGCAGATTTTTCAGAACGCGCTCAAATTCGCGGCCCGGATGGGGCACGGTTACCTGGGCAGTGAGCATCTTCTCTGGGCTCTCGCCAAAGAAGGAGGAAGATCTGCCCGCCTGCTGAAGCAGTACGGCCTGGATGACAAGCTGGTGGAGGAGTACATACGAAGATATGACGGGAGCGCCGCGGGTATCAAGGCCCGGGCTATCCAGATCTCCGGCGAGGCGGACGAGGTCCTGGGCCAGGCCCAGACCGCGGCAAAGGCCCGGGGTCACGAGAAGACGGGGCCGGAGGATATCCTGGCGGGCATCCTGTCCACAGGGGAGTGTGCGGCTGTGCAGCTTCTCTGGTCTCTGGGCGTCAATACGGAGGAGATGAAAAAGGAGCTCCCCGTTGGGGAAGAGGAGTACGCCGCCGAGGAGGAGACGGTCCACACCCAGGAGGAGGAAGAAGAGGGCGAGTCCTACCTGGAGAAGTACGGCTCGGACATGACCCGGAAAGCGGAAGAAGGACAGTTTGACCCGGTCATCGGCCGGGACGATGTGGTGGAGCGCCTGGTGCAGGTGCTCTCCCGCAGAACCAAGAACAATCCGGTTCTCATCGGGGATCCGGGAGTTGGGAAGACCGCCGTGGTGGAGGGGCTTGCCCAGCGCATTGCCAGCGGGCGTATCCCTCTCAACCTGAAGCACAAGAAAATTATTGCCGTGGACCTGGTGGGGATGATATCCGGCACCCGGTTCCGGGGCGATTTTGAGGAGAGGATGAAGGCCTTCCTGGGGGAGGCCCAGGAGGATGAGGACATTATCCTCTTTATCGACGAGCTTCACACCATCATGGGAGCCGGGGCAGGCACCAGCGAGGCCATGGACGCAGCCAACATCTTAAAGCCTGTCCTGGCCCGGGGCGACCTGCAGATTATTGGCGCCACCACGGGAAATGAGTACAGGCAGCATATAGAGAAGGACGCGGCCCTGGAGCGGCGGTTCCAGCCTGTCTCTGTGGAGGAGCCGGATATCGAGGACACGGTGGAGATACTGGAGGGGCTGAAGAAGCGGTACGAGGACTTCCACGGTCTCACCATCACGGACGAGGCGGTGCGGGCGGCGGCCCAGCTTTCCGCCAGGTACATCCAGGATCGCTTCCTCCCAGACAAGGCCATTGACCTGCTGGACGAGGCGGCCTCCCGTATCCGAACCAGGGGCATGACAGAGCCCCCGCAGCTCCAGGAGCTGGACGACCAGATCGCCGCTACCCAGAAGGAGAAGAAGGCGGCGGCCCAGGCCCAGGCCTACGAGCGGGCGGCGGTGCTCCGTGACAGGCAAAATGAGCTGGAGCGAACCCTGAAGGAACGGCAGGAGGCCTGGCAGAAATCCCAGAAAAAGGCGGTGGATGCCCAGGATATCGCGGCGGTTGTCTCCGCCTGGACGGGCATACCGGTGACCATGCTGACCATGGATGAGAAGGAGCGGCTCCGCTCCCTGGAGACCATCCTCCATCAGAGGGTGGTGGGACAGGACGAGGCAGTCAAGGCAGTGGCCCAGGCCATCCGGCGGGGACGCACAGGGGTGGCGGATCCCGGCAGACCCATGGGCTCCTTCCTGTTCCTGGGCCCCACCGGCGTGGGGAAGACGGAGCTGTGCCGTGCGCTGGCCCAGGCCATGTTCCAGGATGAGAACGCCATGATCCGCCTGGACATGTCTGAGTACATGGAGTCCTACACCGTCTCCAAGCTGATAGGGTCTCCGCCGGGCTATGTGGGCCACGACGAGGGAGGCCAGCTGACCGAGCAGGTGAGAAAGCACCCCTACAGCATTGTCCTCTTTGACGAGATCGAGAAGGCCCACCCGGATGTGTGGAACGCCCTCCTGCAGATACTGGACGACGGCCGTCTGACAGACTCCCAGGGGCGGACCGTGAGCTTTAAGAACACGGTCATCGTCCTCACCTCCAATGTAGGTGCGAGAGACATTCTCGGAAAGAAGTCCCTTGGCTTTGTGCAGTCTGATAAGGATGAAAGATCCCAGCGGGATGAGAACATCAGAAGCCGTGTCATGGAGGAGGTAAAGCGCACCTTCCAGCCGGAGTTCCTGAACCGTCTGGACGAGATCATCGTGTTCCACGAGCTGGAGGAGAAGGATGTGCGCCAGATTGCCGGCCACATGACAGAGCAGTTTGCAAGGAGACTGGAGGGACAGGGCGTTCACTTACAGATAACGGAGCAGGCTGTGGACGTTCTGGCACAGGTGGGCTTTGACCCGGTGTACGGGGCAAGGCCGCTGCGCCGGGCTATCCAGTCCGCCCTGCAGAACAAGGTGGCGGATAAGCTGCTTGAGGAGGATTTTGATACAGACGAGGTCATCGTTGTGGACGCCAAGGAAGGCGAGCTTTGCCTGACTGTCTCCAGGAAGGAGTAGGATCGGGAGAGGGAAACGGCCCTGGATTTAGGGTGATCTGTCGTAAAAGACAGCATAAAAAATAAGGACAGCCGGCAGGCTGTCCTTATTTTTTGTCCTTTTGTCCCAGGCAGCAGGAGAGCTCATTGAGGGAGGTGAGAAGCTCTACAAGCTGGCGCATATTATCCTCGCCAAATTCCCGGAGGAGCTCCTCCCAGGCCTGGTCGCATTTTTCCATGGATCGGCGGGCTGCCTCCTCTCCCTCAGGGGTGGCGCTGATGGAGATCTTCCGGCGGTCCTTTGCGTCGATCTCCCGGACAATGTAGTTTTTCTTTTCCAGGGTGTTCAGTATATAGGAGACGGCCGGCTTGGAGATGCGGAGGCGCTCCTGCATCTTGGGCACGTTCAGGTTCGTGCAGGAGCTGCCGCTGACGCTGCAGCCTCCCAGGATATCCCGGAGGATCGCCATCTCATTCATCTGCATCTCACATTCCAGAGAAAAGGCAGCTTCCAGCTTTTTAAAACACATCATAGAAGAAAAAAATTGTTCCTGCAGCCTGTCGTCCATATAAACTCCTTAAATAATAAACGTTTAACAATTCCACACAAGAGTATAGCGCAATTTCCGCCGGATTTCAAGGAAATGGCTGGCTTTTCGTTGATTTGCCCTGTCAAAGGAGGTAAAATAATAGGCAGAAAAACGCAGGGGCGCAGGCGAGATTTTTGGCGTCCCGGAACGAGGAAGGAGCGGTATTATGAACATCTGGCACGATATCGGTGAGGAGAGGATTTTCCCTACGGATTTTATGGCAGTGATCGAGATTCAGAAGGGGAGCAACATGAAGTATGAGATGGACAAGGAGACAGGCATGCTCATGCTGGATCGGGTGCTTTTCACAGCCACTCACTATCCCATGAACTATGGCTTTATCCCCCGGACATACGGGGACGACAAGGATCCCCTGGATGTCCTGGTGCTCTGCTCGGAGGCCATTGTCCCCATGACACTGGTGCGGTGCTACCCCATCGGTGTCATGAGCATGGAGGACGGGGGCATGGGAGACGACAAGATTATCGCCATCCCCTACGGCGACCCCACCTACATGGGCTACACGGATATCAAGGAGCTGCCCAAGCATATTTTCGAGGAGCTGAAGCATTTCTTCTCCATCTACAAGAGCCTGGAGGGAAAGGAGACAGAGGTGAGCTCCTTTGGCGGCCCTATGGAGGCCGTGGAGATCATTGAGAGAGCCATTGACAGCTACAAGGAGAAGTTTGGGGAGAAGAATGGAGAACAGGATGGGGATTGATTACAGCCGGGCCAGGGAGGTCTTTGAGCAGTATCTGAACGGATATGACCGGAAGGACGGAAAGGTGAGGCTGAAGATTACTCACACCTACGGCGTGGTGGCCCAGAGCACGGCTCTGGCAAAGCGGATGCGTCTGGGGGAGGAGGACACGCAGCTGGCCTGGATCATCGCCCTGCTTCACGACATCGGAAGGTTTGAGCAGCTCAGGAGGTTTGACAGCTTTCTGCCGGAGACTATGGACCACGCCGCCTACGGGGTGGAGCTTCTCTTTGGGGAGGGGATGATACGGGACTTTCTCCCCGAGGACACCTGGGACGGCATCATCCGGACGGCCATAGCAAAGCACAGCGACTACAGGCTGGAAGGGGTGGAAGATCCCCGCACCCTCCTCCACGCCAGGCTCATCCGGGATGCGGACAAGCTGGACAACTGCCGGGTGAAGCTGGAGGACCCGCTGGAGACCTTTGCGGGGGGCACGGCGGAGGAGATCGGAGCTCAGAAGATTTCGCCGAAGGTGAAGGCGGAGGTGATGGCGGGGAAGTCTATTCTCTCCTCGGACCGGGTGACGCTGATGGATTTCTGGGTGTCCTACCTGGCCTATTTTTACGACCTCAATTTCCGGGAGAGCCTGGATATTGTGGAGGAGCGGGACTACGTGCGCCGGATCGCAGGGCGGATCCCCTGCTCCGATCCGGAGACAGCGCGCTCCATGGAGGAGATCGTGGGCGCTCTGACAGCCTACGTCCACTCCCACGGAAAGAGCAAATAGCGGGAGAGTCTGCAAGGGGGAGATCGTATGAAATTTGAACCAAAAAAAGATATAAAGAGGATCATAGTAATCTGCATTGCAGCGGTCATCATGGCCCTGAACATTAAATCCTTTGTCCGGACCGGAGGACTCTATCCGGGCGGGGCCACAGGTCTGGCTCTCCTCATCCAGAGGGCCGGGGACATGTTTTTCCATGTGACCATCCCCTACACGGTAGTCAACGTGGCGCTGAACGCGGTGCCGGTCTATATCGGCTTCCGCTATATTGGAAGGAAATTTACGCTCTACTCCTGCCTGATGATCGTGCTTACCAGTGTGCTGACCGATATGCTGCCGGGCTATGCGATCACCTACGACACGCTGCTTATCAGTATTTTCGGGGGACTTATTAACGGCTTTGTCATCAGCCTGTGCCTTCATATGAACGCCACCACCGGGGGAACGGATTTTATCGCCATCTATCTGTCGGAGAAGAAGGGGATAGACTCCTGGAACGTAGTGCTGGGGCTGAATGTGCTGATCCTGGCGGTTGCCGGTCTCCTGTTCGGCTGGGACAAGGCGCTGTACTCTATCATTTTCCAGTACACCTCCACCCAGGTGCTGCATATGCTCTACAAGAAATATCAGCAGGAGACAGTGTTTGCAGTAACCAACAGGGCGGAGGAGGTCTATGACGCCATAGCCGGGACGACTCACCACGGCGCCACCATCATCGAGGGGCAGGGAGCCTACGAGGACAGGGAGAGGAAGATCGTGTACTCGGTCGTATCCAGCGCGGAGAGCAAGAAAGTGATACGGGCCATCAAGGAGGCAGATCCCCACGCCTTTGTCAATCTCATGAAGACAGAGCAGGTGGCGGGAAAGTTTTACCAGAAGCCCAACGAGTAACAGAAGACGGCTTGAGCCGGGAGCGCCCATCGCCCATCCTGTGCAGATAATGCAAAATAAGGAAAATATCAGACAAAGATTTCCGGATTTCTTTATATTACAATTGTCCCAGAAAGAGCGAGAAGAACCTATAATTCCAGGAGGGAACAAGAATATGAAGGAACTGACACAGGAAAAAATTCACGAGGCGATTGAGAATTTCCGGTTTGAGGGAAGGCTGACAGACTGCAGACCCTACGGCAGCGGACATATTAACGACACATTTCTGCTCTCCTATGAGATCGGGGAGATGGGAAGGCTGAAGGTCATTCTCCAGCGGATGAACAACGAGGTGTTTGGGAAGCCGGTGGAGCTGATGGAGAACATCATGAATGTTACATCCTACCTGAAGGAGAGGATCGCGGAGAATGGGGGAGACCCGGAGAGAGAGACGCTGAATGTGATCCCTGCAAAGGACGGAAAGCCCTACTACGAGGACACAGAGGGAAATTACTGGAGGTCCTACAAGTTTATCACAGGCGCTACCAGCTATGACAAGGTGGAGAAGCCGGCGGACTTCTACGAGAGCGCCGTGGCTTTTGGGAACTTCCAGCGCCTGCTGGCGGATTTCCCGGCGGAGACACTCCATGAGACCATTGAGGGCTTCCACGATACGAGAGCACGCTTTGCCGTGTTTGAGCAGGCGGTGAAGGAGGACGTGATGGGCCGTGCCGCAGCCGTGAAGAAGGAAATCGAGTTCGTCCGGGCCAGGGAGAAATCCATTGCCAACTACTTCAGCGAGATGCAGGAGAAGGGCGAGCTGCCCCTGCGCGTCACACACAATGACACAAAGCTGAACAACATCATGATCGATGACAAGACAGGAAAGGGTATCTGTGTCATCGACCTGGACACTGTGATGCCGGGACTCGCCATGAACGATTTCGGCGACTCCATCCGCTTTGGAGCCAGCACTGCTGCCGAGGACGAGAGGGACTTAAGCCTTGTGTCCTGCAGCATGGATCTGTTTGACATCTACGCCAGAGGATTTATCGAGGGCTGCGGCGGCAAGCTGACAGAGAGGGAGATCCTGGAGCTGCCCATGGGAGCCAAGACCATGACCTACGAGTGCGGCATGCGCTTCCTGACAGATTATCTCCAGGGAGACACCTACTTCAAGATCCACAGAAAGGACCACAATCTGGACCGGTGCAGGACGCAGTTCAAGCTGGTGGAGGACATGGAGCAGAAGTGGCACACCATGCAGGCCATCGTGAGAAAGTACATGTAGCGCCGGCGCGGATGCAGTGTGACCCGTTGGCAGGAAATACGGGATCTGCGAAAAAAATCTTGACATACAGAGAAAAACAGGGTAAAGTTTAAGCATAGTATGTAACTGGGAAGCAGGCATTAACTATACATAAATGACAGGAGTGTTTATGTGGGTTAATGCCTTTTTATTTTATGTGAGTCCGTGCGACTCTCATAAAATAAAAAGCCACCGTAGGATGCGCACGGGCGTACAAGGAAGCCGCCTCCGGGCGGCCGCGCCCGGCGCGGGAGCTCCGGAGACCGGAGCTCCATCAGAAAGCCAGGGCAGGGACACACAGAGACATCTCCTCAAAAGAAAAGGAGAAAGAGAAATGAAAGACAAAATTTTTGGTGTTCTTCAGAGAGTGGGAAGATCCTTTATGCTTCCCATCGCAATCCTGCCTGTGGCCGGACTTCTGCTCGGTATCGGTTCATCCTTTACCAACGAGACCATGCTCAGCGCCTACGGCCTGACAGGCATCATGGGATCGGGGACGATCCTGAACGCGGTGTTCACGGTCATGAGCGCTGCCGGCAATGTGGTGTTCAACAACCTGCCCCTTGTGTTTGCCATGGGCGTGGCCATCGGCATGGCGAAAAAGGAGAAGGAGGTGGCAGCCCTGGCGGCGGTGATCGCCTTCTTTATCATGCACGCCTCCATCAGCGCCATGATCGACATCTACGGCGGAACAGGGAACATGCTGGACGGCGCCACCACATCTGTGCTTGGCATCACCTCCCTGCAGATGGGCGTCTTCGGCGGCATCATCGTGGGCCTCGGGGTGGCGGCTCTCCACAATCGGTTTTACAAGATCGAGCTGCCCCAGGTGCTGTCCTTCTTCGGTGGGACAAGGTTTGTGCCCATCATCAGCGCCCTGGTGTACACCGGCGTGGGCATTGCCATGTTCTACATATGGCCTGTGATCCAGACCGGCATCTACAGTGTGGGCGACCTTGTGCTGAACTCCGGCTACGCGGGAACCTGGGTGTACGGCCTCCTGGAGAGAGCCCTGATCCCCTTTGGACTTCACCACGTGTTTTATCTTCCCTTCTGGCAGACAGGCGTGGGCGGAACCATGGAAGTGGCAGGCCAGATGGTGGAGGGAGCCCAGAATATCTTCTTCGCCCAGCTTGCTGACCCGTCCACAGAGCATTTTGCCGTGTCCGCCACGCGCTTCATGTCCGGGAAATTCCCCCTCATGATCTTCGGGCTTCCGGGGGCCGCGCTGGCTATGTACAGGACGGCAAAGCCGGAGAAGAAAAAGGCTGTGGCCGGTCTTCTCCTCTCAGCGGCCCTCACATCCATGATCACAGGCATCACGGAGCCGCTGGAATTTACCTTCCTCTTTGTGGCGCCTCTGATGTATACGGTACACTGTGTGTTTGCCGGGCTGGCCTACATGCTGATGCACATTTTCAATGTGGGCGTGGGCATGACCTTCTCCGGCGGCCTGATCGACATGTTCCTCTTTGGCGTGCTCCAGGGAAATGAGAAGACCAACTGGATCTGGATCGTCATTGTGGGTATCGGCTACTTTGTGGTGTACTACTTTGTGTTCTCATTTATGATCAAAAAATTCGACTACAAGACGCCGGGAAGAGATGACAGCGAGGAGGTCAAGCTCTACACCCGCCAGGATGTAAACGAGAGAAAAGCCCGGCAGGGCGGCGGGGACGCAGAGCCTGAGGATCAGGTGTCTGCCATGATCTGCCGGGGACTTGGGGGAAAGAAAAACATCTCCGACGTGGACTGCTGCGCCACAAGGCTGCGCTGTACCGTGTTCAGGGCAGAGCTTGTGGACGACGCCCTTCTGAAGTCCACCGGGGCATCTGGCGTGGTTCACAAGGGGAACGGCGTGCAGGTCATTTACGGCCCCAAGGTGACGGTCATCAAGTCCAACCTGGAGGATTATCTGGAGACGGCGCCGGAGGAGGAAGTACAGCCCGCTGAAAAGGAGCCGGCACAGCCGGGGAGCAGGGGGCAGGAGAACGCTGCTGGAGCGGACAGAGCGGACGCCGGAGCGGCGCCGGCCAAAGAGGAAAAAGAGAGAAAGCCTGTAAAGAGCATCATCATCGGGAGCCCGGCGGACGGCGTCGCGGCGGACCTGTCCACAGCGCCGGACGAGGGATTTGCCGGAAGGATGATGGGGGACGGAGCGGTCGTGGAGCCCACGTCAGCGACCATCTGCGCCCCGGCGGACGGCGAGATCTGCTTCGTGTTCCCCACAAAGCATGCGGTGGGCTTCCAGACAGAGGAGGGCGTTGAGATGCTCCTCCACATCGGCATTGACACAGTGGGGCTGAACGGAGAGGGCTTTGAGATCCTGAAGGAGGAAGGAAAGGTGAAAAAGGGAGAGCCCATCATGAGGGTGGACATCGACTATGTGAAGAGCCATGCCCCCTCCCTGGTGTCTCCCATCCTCTGCACAGCCCTGGAGGACAACCAGAAGATCCGCCTCCTCGGGGAAGGGGAAATCCGGGCAGGCGAGGATCTGTTTGCGATTGATATTTACGAGTAGGAACATGTTCCGCGGGAGAGGAAAGAGAGTATGTATCGTGTGATAAAAGCGTTAAATCACAACGCTGTGCTGGTGCTGGACGGTGCCAGCCAGGAATATCTGATCATGGGGAAGGGGATCGGCTTTGGCAAAAAGGTCAGCGAGAGGATCGAGCCCGCGCCGGACAGCGTGGTCTATTCTCTGCAGTCTGTGTCAGAGAGAGGAAAGGCAAAGGACCTTTTCAAGGAGATCGATCCCAGATATCTGGAGATGGCGGACGCTGTCCTCAATGAGGCGGCGAAGGAGTTCGCTCACGTGGACCGGGGCGTGCTGTTTCCCATGGCGGACCACATTGCCTTTGCGGTGAGCCGGATGCGGCGGGGCGAGGTCATTGCCAATCTGCTGACCCAGGATATCCAGGTGCTCTTCTACAAGGAGTTCAAGGCGGCCTCCCTGGTCCGCAGGCTCCTTATGGAGGAGGAAGGGCTGGAGGTGCCGGACGATGAGATCGGCTACGTGGCCCTCCACGTCCATGCGGCCACCGCCGGGGAGAAGGTGTCAAGCGCCATGCAGATCGCTGCGGCTGTGCGGGAGTGCATCACCATGATCGAGGAAGACGCGGGGAAAAGGATCGCGGTACAGACTCTCTCCTACAACCGGCTCATGAACCACATCAGGTATATGGCGGCCCGGGCGGTCACCGGGGAGGAGCTGAAGCTGAACATGAACCAGTATATCAGCAGGGAGTTTCCCGGCTCCTACCGGATTGCAGAGACGGTGTGCGCCCACCTTGGGAAGCATCTGGGAAAGACTCTGTCCGACACGGAGATCGGCTATCTGGCCATGCACATTGAGAGAGTTTACACGGAAGACGAATAGACATGAGAGGCTGACAGCCTGTGCCCGGGAAGCGTGTCCCGGCGCAGGCTGTTTTTTGGCTGTATGGGGGCTGCCGTTTAAAATCCATGGTTTTTAATTTACATATTGACTTCGGAAGCCGGAGGTGGTATAGTCATTTTACATTTACAACAGGCAGATTTTTTCTTGTCTGCCTGGTCACTTTTATCCGACTGTCTGCAGGACGGATATGTTTCGGGATTTTCTGGCAGGATCTGCCGCAGGTTCCATTTGATGTAAGGAAAAACGAAAGAGGAGGTACGCCTATGGGGAAGAGCAGTACGGCTGTCAATCACTGGATGAGGGACAGGGGCAGATTTGCGGATCTGTTCAACGGAGTGGTCTTTGACGGAGAGCAGGTTGTCCGGCCGGAGGATCTGGAGGAGGCAAGAGGAGAGTCGGATATCCTGGTGCCGGATCAGGAGAAGAAGGAGAGGCAGGTGCAGAGGTACCGGGATATTGTCATGCAGTGGAAGAAGGGCCCTTATTTGGCCATGCTGGCCTGTGAGAGCCAGTCCAGCGTCCACTACGCTATGCCTGTCCGCAATATGCTCTACGACAGCCTCTCCTACACGGAGCAGATCCGCGGGATCGGCGAGAGCAACAGACGAAAAGAGGGAGCAGGGAAAATAACCGGGGAGGAGTTCCTCTCCGGCCTGCGAAGGGAGGACAGAATCTGCCCTGTTATCACGCTTGTGCTCTACTGCGGGGAGGATGAGTGGGACGGAAGCAGAGATCTCTACGGCATGTTCCCCGGCGGACAGGAGGAGCGGGTGCGGAAAATGCTGGAAAGCTATGTGCCGGATTACCGCATCAATCTGGTGGATGTGGGAAACATACGGGAGCCTGAAAGGTTTACCAGCGATTTACAGCTTGTCTTCGGTATGCTAAAATATAGGGGAGATATGGGAGAACTTCAAAAGTATGTGGACAGGCACAGAGAGTATTTTCAGAATGTAGACGCGGATACCTACCGCGCGGTAAGAGAGATGCTGCATGCAGGAGGCGTGATGGAAAGCATGAGAGAGGAAAAGGACAGAAAGGAGGGGACAGTGAACATGTGCAAGGCATTGGAGGATCTGTACCAGTCGGGCGTTGACAGCGGAATGGAGCAGGGGCTCCAGACGGGCATAAGGGCGCTTGTGGAGACCTGCCGGGAGCTGGGCCAGACAAGGGAAGTGACGGAGAAGAAGGTGGGCGAAAAGTTTACGGTTTCTCAGGAGAAGGTCCGGGAGTGCATGGAAAAGTACTGGGCTTGAGAATAGTAGCAGGTTGAAAATTTTCAGAGAACATGCTATAGTGAAAATGAAATAGGAGCAGCCGTCCACCAAGGTGGCTGGCTGGTTATATAAGGAAGTACAGAAGACCACCCTTTACACTCGCCAAAGTTTACGGGGTGGTTCTTCTGCGCTTAGGACATTATCTGATAAACGTAAAAACGAATGTCAGTAATGCCAGAATGAACATTCCAAAAGCCATCAGATCTTTAAAATCAAACGGTTTCTTATCCATCTGCATCACCTCCATCCTATGTAGTAGAGATAGAGGCCAGCCACCCTGCAACACGTCTGCTCCGTAAAAGAGAGTATAACATAAATTGAAAAAGGGACAATGGAATTCACATAATTTTCTGGAGAAATGTCTGACAGAATGTCTGACTAAAACAACACTGGCCATACACTACCACATCTGCTATACTGTTAAGAGGGAGCACACATGATATAGAGTGTATCCCGAGGTATTGCTTGAAAGGAGAGACAAAAGAGCATGGCAGCAAGAGGAAGTGTATTGTTGTACAATTTTACAGATAAAGCGAGAACCGATAAAGTAAAATTTATCTTCGTGCTCATGGGCATCAAGATCCGCAGCGTGGCGAAGGAGGATTACCTGCAGCCCATCGGCGCCCTGTCCGGCGTGACCCGGATAGAGCGGACGGAGGAGGTCTATGAGGGAGAGGGCTTTGAGGAGGAGATGCTGGTCATCTGCAATCTCACGGACGCCCAGATGAACCAGATGCTGGCCTACTTCCGCAAGGAGGGGATCCAGATTGCACTGAAGGCGGCCCTGACTCCCACTAACATGAACTGGAGCTCCGTGGAGCTTCACGATGAGCTGGTGCGGGAGCACGAGGCGGTCCAGAAGCAGATCCGGGAGCAGAGAGAACAGAAAGGCCAGAACGAGCAGAAGAGCGAACAATGATGGAGATAAACAGAAAGGAAGAGGCAGGAGCGTTCACTCTGGAGGGAGCCCGCTACAGGCGGGAGCCGGAGGGAATCCTGCTGGAGCAGGCGGCGGACACAGAGGAGGTCCGCATACCAGATGAGATAGAGGGGGAGCCGGTCCGGTGGGCGGCTCCCTACGCCTTTGCCAGGACCAGGGCTGTGCGGATCGAGCTGCCGCCCCATATGGAGAAAATTGGAAACTACAGCTTTTACAGGTGCTTTGGGCTGCGCAGCCTGTCCTTCTCGGACGCTCTGATGGACGTGGGATCGGGGGCCTTCAATGGCTGCGCCCTGCGTAAGATACGCATTGACCACTACAGGGGAGAGAAGTCCTCCCTGAAATTCCTTGTGGATGAGCTGCGGTACGCCCTCTGTGTGACCCTTGTCTATCACCGGGCGGACGGAAGGGAGGAGGAGGCCAGGCTCCTCTTCCCCGAGCACTACGAGGAGGCGGTGGAGAACACTCCGGCCCGGATCGTGGAGACTCACTACCACGGATCCGGCGGGGACTATCGCCAGTGCTTTTATGACCGGGAGCTGAATTTCGCGGAGTACGACCGGCTCTTTCCCAGAGCCGTGGCCGAGGAGAGCCGGGAGGACGCCCTGCAGCTGGCGGCTCTGAGGCTGTGCTGGCCCTACAGGCTGGCGGAGGAGGCCAGGAAGAGATACGAGGCCTATCTGAGAGACCACATGTCCTGCGCAGGCAAAGTCTACGTGGAACAGGGGGATCTGCACATGCTTCGATTTTTCGGGGAGGCCGGCTATTGGGACCGGGAGGCGCTGGAGGCGGCCGTTGACGCGGCTGCAAAGAAAAAGGAGGCGGAGATGCTGGGCTTTCTCATGGATGAGAGAAGACGGCTGTTTCCGGGGAAGAAAAAGGTGTTTGAGCTATGACAGACCAGAGGGAAAAACAGCAGACTGCAGGTGAACAGCTTGCCGGTATCGGCAGGGATATACTGATCCTTGTAAGAAACGAGCTGTATCTGAGCATGCGGTTCCTGGATGTGGCTCTCTCCGGCTTTTCCTATGTGATGGATCTGACGGCGGAGCCGGCGGCCACAGACGGCTTTGCTATCTACTATCATCCGGGGCGGATAGGAGGCATCTACCGGGAGAGCCAGGTGGACATGTGCCGGCTGTACCTGCACATGGTGCTCCACTGCCTGTTCCGCCATCTTATCCGGAGAGAGGGGCGGGACCGGCGGCTCTGGGATCTGGCCTGCGATATAGCGGCTGAGTCCATCACGGACAGTATGTATATACGGACCGTGAGGCGGGGGAAATCCTGGCTGCGGCAGGAGACCTACCGGAAGCTGAGAGAAGAGATGAAGGTGCTGACGGCGGAGAAGATCTACGGCTGCCTGGAGAGATGGGATCTGCCGGAGCGAAAGCTGGGGGAGCTGGAGCGGGAGTTTTTCACGGACAGCCACAAGTACTGGCCTGCGGATGACGACCGGGAGAGAAAGCAGGAGATCGAGAACCGGTGGCAGAACCAGAGCGAGAGGACACAGACAGAGCTGGAGACCTTCTCAAAGGAGGCGGCATCGGCGGCGGGGGATCTTCTGGGCCAGGTGAAGGTGGAGAACAGAGAGCGTTACAACTACCGGGAGTTCCTTAAGAAATTCGCGGTTCTGAAGGAGGAGGTGTCTGTGGACCAGGACTCCTTTGACTACGTGTTCTACAGCTACGGCCTGTCCCTCTATGGGAATATGCCTCTCATCGAGCCTCAGGAGTGGAAGGAGACGAAGAAGATCGAAGAGTTTGTCATTGTGGTCGACACCTCCATGTCCTGCTCCGGGGAGCTGGTGAAAAAATTCCTGGAGGAGACCTACGGGGTCTTAAGCGAACAGGACAGCTATTTTCACAGGGTGAATATCCACATCATCCAGTGCGACGACCAGGTCCAGTCGGACCGGAAGATCACCAGCCGGGAAGAGCTGAAGGAGTACATGGATGAGCTGGAGCTGCGGGGCGAGGGAGGAACCGACTTCCGGCCCGCCTTCGACTACGTGAACGGACTCCTTGAGAAAAAGGAGTTCCATCAGCTGAAGGGGCTCATCTATTTCACTGACGGGCAGGGGGGTTACCCGTCAAAGATGCCGCCCTACGAGACAGCCTTTGTCTTCCTGGAGGAGGACTATGAGGACAGGGAGGTGCCGCCCTGGGCCATCAAGCTGGTGCTGGAGAAAGAGGAGATTGAGAATATGTCCGGGAGAGAACCGGAGGAAAAAGGAGATACAGCATGGATATAAAACGAGCCAAACAGGAAATCAAGGACTCCATAGAGGCCTATCTGGAAAAGGACGCCTACGGGGAGTACATGATCCCTGCCGTCCGCCAGAGGCCCATCCTTCTCATGGGTCCACCGGGCATCGGCAAGACTCAGATCATGGAGCAGATCGCCAGGGAGTGCGGGATCGGTCTGGTGTCCTACACCATCACCCACCACACCCGGCAGAGCGCCATAGGCCTCCCCTTCATCCGGGAGAAGGTGTACGGCGGGAAGACCTTCTCTGTCACAGAGTACACTATGAGCGAAATCATCGCCTCCGTCTACGACAAGATGGAGGAGACGGGACTTGGGGAGGGGATCCTCTTTATCGACGAGATCAACTGCGTCTCCGAGACGCTGGCCCCCACCATGCTCCAGTTCCTCCAGTGCAAGATGTTCGGCAACCAGAGGGTGCCGGAGGGGTGGATCATCGTGGCAGCCGGGAACCCGCCGGAGTACAATAAGTCGGTTCGGGAGTTTGACGTGGTGACTCTGGACCGGATCCGCCGCATCGACGTGGAGGAGAACTACGGCGTCTGGCGGGAGTACGCCTGGCAGGCAGGCATCCACCCGGCCATTCTGTCCTACCTGGAGCTGAAAAGAGAGTATTTTTACAGGATGGAGACCACGGTGGACGGCCGCATGTTCGCCACCGCCAGGGGCTGGGAGGACCTGTCGGAGTTCCTGAAGGCCTGCGAGGCTGTGGGAAAGAAGGTGGACCGGGAGGTGGTGCACCAGTACATTCAGCACTGGAAGATCGCCAAGGATTTCGCGGGTTACCTGGAGCTGTTTGCAAAATATAAAAAGGACTACGGGCTGGAGAAGCTCCTGGAGGGCAGGTACAGTGAAGATACACTGGAAAAGCTGAAGTTCGCCTCCTTTGACGAGCGGCTCAGCGTGGTGGGGATGCTCCTTGGAAAGCTCTCGGAGCTCTTCCGGGACAGCTATCTGGCCGACCGGTACGTGACAAAGCTCTTTGCATGTCTGAAGGGCTACAAGGCCTGCGGCAGTCTGGAGGAGACGGCCGCGGCCGCCGGGGAGCAATACGAAAGGCTGCGGCGGTCCGGGCAGCTCACAAAGGAGGCGGATCACATGCTGCGGCAGGTGAACGACACGCTGGAGAGGTATCAGCAGCTCCTGAAGGAGGAGAACCTGACGGCTCCTCAGCAGGCGGAGGAGGCCTTTGAGAGAGTGCGGGCCGAGTTCGAGAAGGAGACCAGGAAGCGGGAGGAGCTCCTGGAGAGGACCGGAAAGGCTTTGGACAATGCCTTTTACTTCATGGAGGCGGCCTTCGGGGACAGCCAGGAGATGGTCTCCTTTGTGACAGAGCTGAACACCAACTACTACAGCGTCCAGTACCTGAAGGAGAACGACTGTGACATGTACTACAAGTACAACAAGAGGCTCCTTGTGGACGAGCAGCGGGAGAAGCTTCTGGCGGCCATGGATGAGGCGGAGGACCGCATGAGGGAGCAGGGGGCGTCGGATATCGGATGACAGAGATAGAATACGTCTGTGCAGATGCAGGGTGAGACAGGTAAATAAAAGCCATCTCCGGGCAGGAAAGGTGCCCGCGAGATGGCTTTCTTATATTCTGAGATGCTTTCTGTAAGAAGAGGCAGGGCCGGAACACAGTTCCGCCTACTCCCCGTATTTCTCCCTGTACGTCTTCATGGCGTCCCGGATCAGCTTGTCGAACTTGTCCGCCTGCCAGGCTGCCCGGCCGGTGAAGAGGCCGTCGATGGAGGGCTGCACGATGAGCTCGTTGGCGTTACCCGGGTTCACGCTGCCGCCGTAGAGAACCGGGATGTCCGCGCCCGCGTCGCCGAAGATCTCCAGGAGGCAGGCTTTGATGACCTTGTGCATCTCCTCCGCATAGTCCGGTGAAGCGGGGGTGCCGTTGACGCCGATGGACCAGACGGGCTCATAGGCGACCCAGATGTTTGGAACATCTGATACCGGCACATCGTGGAAGCCCACCTTCAGCTGGGTGCGCAGCACCTCCGGGCTGATGCCGAAGTTCTTCTCCTCGGCTGTCTCGCCGATGCAAAGCAGTGTGGTAAATCCGTGCTTCAGGGCAGCCTTTACCTTCAGGTTCTCCTCCGCGTCCGTCTCGCCGAAGACGTGGCGCCTCTCGGAGTGGCCGATCATGACAAGGTCAAGCCCCAGCTCCTCCAGCATCAGCGGGGAGATCTCTCCTGTGAACTGACCCTCGTCCTCCCAGCACATATTCTGGGCGCCCAGCTTGACATAGGAGCGGTCCACGTTCTTTGCGGCGCTCTCCAGAGTAGTGTAGGAGGGGATGATGAAGAGCTCCATCTCCTCCCGGCTGATATCCTTTGTCAGGGCAACCAGGTCCTGCAGATATTTTACAGTGTCCTGGATGTTTTTGTACATCTTGAGATTGCTTCCGAAATACAGTTTCTTCTTCATTATTCTACATCCTTTCCCTTGATTTTTCTTGTTCCCGCAAAAAAATCGGCCCCTGAGGGCTTATTTTGTACCTGGATTTATTATATATGAAATGCGGAAAAAGAGCAATATATATCTTTCGGAAAAACGTCAAAAAAATAACAAAACGAAAAAACGAAAGAAAACGAAAAAACGGACAGAAAATCGTATAAGATATGCACAAAAAACACAAATAAAAAATATATAAATGTACTGAAATTACAAAAAGGAGTTGAAAAAGGAAAAAGGAAGTAATAGAATAAGAGCATAAAAAGAAAGGAAATCGAAAACAAAACGAAAGGAAGAGAAAAATGAGCGAAAAATTCAGACCTGTAACAGCAATCACTATGGGGGATCCGGCAGGCATTGGACCGGAGATCGTTGTCGGCACTATGCTGGACAAGGAAATACATGAGTGCTGCCGCCCCTTTGTGATCGGAAGTGAGGCAATCATGGAGAGAGCCGCAAAGGTTCTCGGCAAAGAGCTGAAGTACAATAAGATCAGCGATCCTTCTGAGGCAAAGTATGAATTTGGAACAGTAGATATCCTGGAGACAGGGGATTACGATACAGACTCTATCGAGTGGGGGAAGGAGCAGAAGCTGGCCGGACAGATGGCTGTAGACTGGATCATGAAATCCATTGAGCTTGGAATGGCAAAGAAGATTGATGCTGTGTCCACAGCGCCTATCCACAAGGGAGCCATCAAGCTGGTGGGCGTAAAGGAGCCGGGACATACGGAGATCTATCAGCATGCCACCAACTCACCCTACGCGCTGACCATGTTCTCCTGCCATAAGCTTCGTGTCTTCTTCGTGAGCCGCCATATGTCACTTGTTGACGCGTGTCACTATGCCACAAAGGACGTGATCCTCGAGGATGTGATCAACATTGACAAGGAGCTGAGAAAGGTGGGCATCGAGAACCCGCTGATCGCGGTTGCGGGACTGAACCCCCACAACGGAGACCACGGACTTTTCGGGACAGAGGAGATCACAGATATCGGACCGGCTGTTGAGGCCGCAAAGGAGAGAGGCATCAACTGCGTGGGACCCTGCCCGGCAGACTCGGTATTCCATATTGGAAAATCCGGCAAGTACGACGCGATCCTGTCCCTCTATCATGACCAGGGACACATCGCCTGCAAGACACTGGATTTTGAGAAATCCGTTACACTGACCTTTGGACTTCCCTTCATCAGAAGCTCCGTGGATCACGGAACAGCGTTTGATATTGCCGGAAAGGGAATTGCGGGCTGTGTGAGCATGATCGAGTCAACAAAGGTAGTCGCTGAGTATGCGGCGAAGCAGCATGAAAGGGGAGAAAGGTAATGCCATTAATCGGAGCAGTGGCGGACGACCTGACAGGCGCGACAACGACGGGTGTACTTCTTGCAAGGTCAAAAGCAAGGACAGCAGTATTTTTTAATGAAGAAGCAGCTTTAAAGGGAGAGGGAGTGGATGAGCTGGACGCCATCCTCATCAGCAGCAACAGCCGTCCTCTTCCGGCGAACGAGGCATATGCAAAGGTAAAATCGGCGACAGACGCCCTGAAGCGCATGGGCGTGAAATATTTTTCCAAGAGGATCGACACCACCCTGAGAGGCGGCGTGGGCGTGGAGATCGACGCCATGATGGACCAGGTGGGAGATGACTGCGTGGCGGTCGTAGTGCCGGCCATGCCCCAGTCCAGACGTATCCTTGTGGGCGGCTACTCTGTCATCGACGGCGTGGCCCTGATCAACACACCGGTGGCCCAGGATGTGCGGACGCCTGTGAAAGAAAACTATATTCCAAGACTTCTGGAGGGACAGACGAGGAGACAGGTTGAGCTTGTCACTTTGGACAAGGTGCTCCAGGGTGAGGAGGCTATCCGGGACGCCCTGAAGGAGGCCAGGGAAGCAGGCGGCGAGGTCATTGTCGTGGACGGTATCACCATTGAGGACGTGGAGGAGATCGCCAAGGCATGTATTGAGCTGAAGTGGAATGTGATCGCGGTGGATCCGGGTCCCTTCACAGCCAAGCTGGCTTACTACAGAAATCTGATTAAAGAAGAGGAGCCGAACATTCCGCCTGAGGCGGATGAGACCGGCAAGACGGTCCTCATAGCGGCCGGAAGCGCCACACCTGTCACGAAGAAGCAGATGGAGGTGCTCTGCCAGGATCCCAGACATGTGCGCATCAGCGTGGATCCCATCAAGCTCATCGAGGGCGGGGACACAGCTCTGGACGAGGTGTTCCGGGCCGTACATATCGCGGAGGATCTGCTGAAATCCGACAACCAGCCCAGAGCCATCCTCTTTGAGACAGCCCTCCACGGGGAGCTTCTCAACCTGGATGAGGAGGACAACAAGCGGCATTATGCGGGCGGCATGAGCGCCAACAGGATCAATGCCGGACTTGGAACGATCATTTCCCAGCTCCTTGAGATCTGCGGAAGAGATAAGATTGCGGGACTTTATACAACGGGTGGTGACACCATGGTCAATGTGTGCTACCAGCTTGGTGTAGAGTGCATAGAAGTAATGGATTATGTAATTGCCCAGACAGACATTGGCAGGCTTGTGGGAAGCTATGACGGGCTTCCGATCGTGGGCAAGGGCGGACTCACCGGAAACGACCACACAGCATGCGATATCGTGGATCGTCTGTTCCGGGAGGCTGCAAGAAAGTAGGAAACCACAAAGTATGAAGTAAGGTTTGGAGGAAGTGCAAAAATGAGTGAAAACACAGAAGTAAAGAAACCAAAAGATCTGGATCTTTTGAACAAAATGAAAAAGCTGCCGGGCGGACTTGTCATCATCCCCCTGGTAATCGCGGTGCTGCTTGCCACGTTCTGCCCCCAGGTTTATCAGGTGGGCGGCTATGTGACAGCCCTGTTCTACGATGGCAACTCCTGTATGATGGGATTTTTCCTGATCGTATGCGGATCCGCCATCAACATTAAGCAGGTTGGTATGCCTCTCTACAAGGGCGTGACGCTGACAGCCACCAAGTTCCTTCTTGGCGTGATCATCGGTATGCTGGTAAGCGCCATCTGCGGACCGGAAGGGTTCCTTGGCATCGCTCCCTTCGTATGGATCGCGACCATCACGAACTCAAACGGATCCCTGTACATTTCCCTGTCCGCTCAGTTTGGTAACGCGACAGACACAGGAGCTATCTCCATCCTGTCCCTGAACGACGGACCGTTCTTCACACTGATCGCTCTGGGAGCTACAGGACTGGCGTCTATCCCGATCGACTCTCTGATCGCAGTACTTGTTCCGCTGCTCATCGGCTTCATCTGGGGTAACTTAGACGCAGGCTTCAGAAAGGCATGCGCGACAGCTCAGCCGATCGTCACCTTCTTCATGACGATCTCCATCGGAGCAAAGACAGATGTCAACACCATCATCACAGCAGGCGCTGCCGGCATCGTTCTCGGTCTGGTATCCGCTGCTACAGCAGTGATCTTCTTCTTCACAAACAACATTCTTCTTCCGAAGAAGGAGAGAAACGCCATGGGCGCTGCCATCGGTACGACCGCTCTGAACTCTGCCATGACACCTGCGGCAGTAGGCGAGGCAGACCCGGCTATGGCTCAGTACGTAGATATGGCTACAGCACAGTGCGCGACAGCATCCGTTGTTACCCTGTTCCTCTGCCCGTTCATCACAGCATTCTTCGACAAACTGATGCAGAAGAAACAGCTTGGCATCTACTCACCGGAGGGCTGGGCACGCTACAAGGTTGACTCAAGCGTACCGGCTCCGGTAGCAGAATAAGAAACCGAAACAAAAATAAACGAAAAAAATCGAACATAATTCATTACAAAAAAGTGAAAAAAGTCCTCTTATATGTTACAATAGGGTTGTGCATATTAAGAGGACTTTTTAAAATCAGGAGAGAGGTACTTTACATATGGAAAAACTGAAGGTGCAGCTTACAAAGGAGCAGTTGTTTGACTTCCTTTTATATCATACATTTTCAAAGGCATCCGGCTTCCTTGTGAATATGCTGGGAATGTGCGTGATCGTGCTGGGAGCCGTCATGCAGTTCATTGGAAAGATCCAGTTTGGGCAGTTTGTCCTCTATGTGATCGCCGGTGTCGTGGTACTGGGCTATACGCCGCTGCTGCTAAGGCACAGGGCAAAGAAACAGATGGAGGTCAATCCGGAGTACAGAGACCCCAGGGAATACACCTTTTCCGATGAGGGAATCTGTGTGGCACAGAACGGGGAGGAGAAAACGTATGACTGGAGTAAGATCCAGCGCACGGTGACAACTCCCAAGACCATCGGCATCTACTACGGAAAGGACCTGGCCTTTATCATCCCGAAGGAGGCCTTTGGAGACAGGTTCGTGCCGGTTATGCAGATGGTGGTGCAGCACATTGGGCTGAACAATGTAAGGCTGACTCAGTAGCAGAATATTTTTGAGATACAGGGGGAGTCGCTATGGAAGAGCGCAGGCAGGCAATACTGAGAGAACTGGAAGAAAAGGGGAAGGTCCGGGTGGCGGACTTGAGCCGTGAGCTCGGATGCTCGGAGGTGACCATCCGCAACGACATCAAGAGCATGAGCGCGGAGGGATTGCTGAAGCGCACCCACGGCGGCGCGGTCAGCCTGGAGCAGAACATGGCCCGGAAGTACAGGGCTGAGACCATTTACCGGCATGTGGACCGGAAAAAGGCCATCGCGGCCCGGGCCTATGAGTACATTGAGGACAGGGATACCATCATCATAGACGATGCGTCCAGCAGCTTTTACCTGGCCCTGCACATCAAGAGCCATCCGGAGAAAAGAGTGGCTGTGGTCACCAACTCCCTCCTCGTGGGGAATGAGCTGGCGGGCATCGACCATGTGGAGCTGTACATGATCGGCGGCTATGTGGGCGGCCATCTGGCGGCCAGCATGGGAGAGTCGGCTGTGGAGAACATGGAGCACTTCCACGTGGACAAGGGCTTTATCGGCGTCCACGGCATTAATTTTGAGGCGGGACTCACCTCCATCGCCACACCCCAGATGCAGGTGAAGCGGGCTATACTGAAGGCCTCCAGGGAGGTCTACGTGCTGGCCGACAGCAGCAAGTTCGGCGGCGGTTATCTGTCCGTCATCTGCCCCATTGACCGTGTGGACACGATCATCACGGACAGGGAGGTCTCAAAAGAAAATATTGCTATCGCCAGAGAGATGAAGGTGCCTCTCGTGATCGCGTAGTTTCGTGGAAGAGTATTGAAATACAGAAATTGCTGTGTTATAGTATACATATAAAGAGCAGCCGCTGTAAGTGGCCGGCTCCCAAGAAATAGTTATAAAAACTGCCCTGGCTCGCCAAAGTCACAGGGCAGTTTTATTTTCGCCGATTGTTCCTATCTATGTAGGTCAGCAATGCAATCAGAAACATTCCAAATGTCAGCATAAGAGATAAGGCATCAGAAATATCCATATGCATCCCTCCCTTCATTTTTATCATGCGGGAGGCATCCGCCCTGTATGCGGCTGCTCACAGAGAGAATAACATAAATAAACATAAATCTCAATTGTTCCAGGAGAGCTTTATGTTTTTTGTATAGTATTACATAAAAATATATCCGTGGCAAAACGTCATCCTCCTGCATATGCTGAGATAGAAAGCATATGCGGGAGGAATTTTTATGCCCTATTCGATCATGATGGATGCCGGACACGGGGGCCGGGATCCCGGAGCAGTCTACAATGGACGGCAGGAAAAGGACGACACGCTGCGGCTCGCACTGGCTGTGGGGGAGATCCTGCAGAACCGGGGGATCGACGTGGAGTACACCAGAACGACGGACGTGTATGAGACGCCCTACGAGAAGGCCATGGAGGCCAACCAGGCGGGGGTGGATCTTTTCATCTCCATCCACCGGAATTCATTTCCAACGGACAACGAGGTCTCCGGGGTGGAGTCCCTTGTGTATGACCTGTCCGGGCTGAAGCTGGAGATCGCGGAGGCCATCGATGAGGAGCTGGCCACGGTGGGCTTTGTGGACCTGGGAGTGAAGGCAAGGCCTAATCTTGTGGTGCTCAAGAGGACAAAGATGCCGGCTGTGCTGGTGGAGGCGGGATTTATCAACTCGGACACGGACAATATGCTGTTTGACCAGAACTTTGACGATATTGCCCTGGCTATCGCGGAGGCCATACTGGACACACTGCAGCGGAACGGCCTTGTGGAGGACAGCTCTCAGGGGACGCCGGAGGCCGAGGCAGGCGGTATGGGAAATCAGAATACGGCCTACGAAAATGACAATGAGTTTGAGAACCAGACAGTGCCGGACTACCGGGTGCAGGCCGGCGCCTTCCGCAACAGGTCCTATGCGGAGCGGCTGCGGAACGAGCTGCTGGAGCAGGATTTCCCGGCCTACATCGATGACTCGGACGGCTACCTCCGGGTTCAGGTGGGAAATTTTGGCACTCTGGACGAGGCGGCGGACATGGAGCAGAGGCTGAAGAGGGCCGGCTACGCCACGGTGATCGTCGCGGCGCCGTAAGTGACGGCGCCGGGCGCGCCCGGACCGCCGCAGGGGCGGACCGGCAGAAGGGGCGGCCTCACACGCGGCGATCCCGGTATGGCTTTCCCGGCGGATTTGTGATAAGATAGGTCCAGTAAATCTGGAGGTAAAGACATGGCAGATAAGATGAGTTTCCAGCAGAAGCTGGCAGACATCATGAAGCTGGCGCAGGAAAACGGCATGCGCATGACAGCGGAGGAGACAGAACAGTTTTTTGAGGACGACGGGCTCACGAAGGAGCAGATGGATCTTGTATTCGACTACCTTCTCTCCCAGAAGGTGGCGGTGCAGGGGTATGTGAGAAAGCCCGGCACAGTGCAGGAGTCCGGGGATGGAGAGGAAATGCCCGGGTCGGATGCCCTGAGCGCGGAGGAAAAGGAGTACCTGGAGGACTATCTCCGCCAGATAGGGGAGCTGCAGGCGACCTCTGAGGAGGAGGCAAGGCTTGCCCTCTATCTCCGGCTGGTATACGAGGAGGCGGTGAAGCTGCACAGGGAGGAGGTCTTTATCGGCGACATGATCCAGGAGGGCAATGCGGCCCTTGTGGAGGCGATGGATCTGCACCCTGCCGGGGAGGGCGAGCAGGAGCTGGTGATGGCTGACGTCCGCGCGGCCATGCGGGCTCTTCTCGCGTCCCAGACAGAGATGAAGCGGCGGGATCGGAAGATGGTGAACCAGGTCACAAGGCTGGGCGAGACGATCAAGCAGATGACTGACGAGCTGGGCCGGAAGGTGGACGTGCAGGAAGTGGCAGAGCGGTTGGAACTGACAGAGGAGCAGGTCAGGGATATCCTGAAGCTGACAGGGGAGGAGCCGGAGGACGAAAAATAGCGCGGCGTTGAATTTCTCCTTCAAGTGTTGTATGATGAACAGTGGAAAAAGACAGAAAGGTTTAGGTTATGAAAGAGAAATTTGAGCATAGATTAGAACAGGCAGTGGGCGCTGAGAGGATTTTCCGCGAGGAGCCCATGAAGCTGCACACCACCTTCCGCATCGGGGGACCGGCGCAGTATCTGGTGGCGCCCCGCACAAAGGAGGAGGTGCAGGAGGTGGTCCGCCTCTGCAGGGAGGAGGGGATGCCCTGGTATATTATAGGAAACGGGAGCAACCTTCTTGTCTCGGATAAGGGATACAGAGGCGTGGTGATACAGCTCTTCAAGGATTTCGCTGACATCCGGACAGAGGGGACGAGGATCTTCGCGCAGGCCGGAGCCTCCCTGGCAAAGATCGCGGCGGAGGCTCTCAGGAACAGCCTGACCGGCTTTGAGTTCGCCGCCGGCATACCGGGAACCCTGGGCGGCGCCTGCATCATGAACGCCGGCGCCTACGGCGGTGAGATGAAAGATGTGCTGGAGTCTGTCACTGTCCTTGACGGCCAGGGGGACATCCGGGTGCTGCCAAGGGAGGAGCTGGACATGGGCTACCGCACCAGCCGGGCGGCCCGGGAGGGCTATATCGTCCTGGAGGCGGTGATCGCCCTGGAGCCGGGAGATGAGTCAAAGATCCGGGAAAAGCTGGAGGATCTGAAGGAGAGGCGCACCAGCAAGCAGCCCCTGGAGTATCCAAGCGCGGGGAGCACCTTCAAGAGGCCGGAGGGCTACTTTGCCGGCAAGCTGATACAGGATGCGGGCCTGCGGGGCCTGCGCGTAGGGGATGCCATGGTGTCGGAGAAGCACTGCGGCTTTGTCATCAACTGCGGAAGCGCTACCGCGGCGGACGTGGACAGGCTGATCCGTCAGGTACAGGAGCGTGTGAGAGAAAACTCCGGAGTGACGCTGGAGCCGGAGGTAAAGAGACTGGGAGAGTTTTAGACATGAGATTTATCATTGTGACCGGAATGTCGGGGGCGGGGAAGAGCACAGCCCTCAAGATGCTGGAGGATGCAGGCTACTTCTGCGTGGACAATCTGCCTGTGCAGCTTGTGCCCAAGCTGGGGGAGCTGCTCATTGTGCCGGGGACGGAGATTAACAAGATCGCCCTGGGCATGGACATCCGCAGCGGCCAGGGGATCGACGACCTGGAGCAGTCCCTGGAGGCCCTGGACCGGATGAAGATCAAGTACGAGGTGCTGTTTCTGGAGGCCTCCGACGAGGTGCTGATCAAGAGGTACAAGGAGACCCGGCGCAGCCATCCCCTGGCCGGGGGCGGCCGGGTGGACGAGGGCATACGCAAGGAGAGGGAGAAGCTGGCCTTCCTGAAAAAGAGGGCGGACTACCTGGTGGACACCAGCCGGATGCTCACAAGAGAGCTGCGGGCAGAGCTGCACAAGATCTTTGTGGAGAACAAGGACTACAAGAACCTCTACATCACCGTGTTGTCCTTTGGATTTAAATACGGGCTCCCAAGCGACGCGGATCTGGTATTTGATGTGCGCTTTCTGCCCAACCCGTACTATATCGATGAGCTGAGGCCCAAGAGCGGGCTTGATCCGGAGGTGCGGGACTACGTTATGTCCAGCGACACGGCCCGGCAGTTTCTTGACAAGCTGACGGACATGATCCGCTTTCTGATCCCCAATTATGTGTCTGAGGGGAAGACACAGCTTGTCATCGCCATCGGCTGCACGGGAGGAAAGCACCGGTCTGTCACGCTGGCGGGCGCCCTCTACGGGGAGCTGGCCAGGGAGGAGCAGGACTACGGCATCAAGATCGAGCACAGGGACATCGGCAAGGATGCGGTGACAAAGGGAAAATAGCAGCGGAAAACGCGGAGAAAAGAAGCAGGGATAGATATGTCATTTTCAGGCAAAGTGAAAGAGGAGCTGGCGAGAGTGTGTCCCAGAGCCAGGCACTGCAGGCTTGCGGAGCTCGCCGCAATCACAGGCATGTGCGGGGAGTGGAGAGAGGAGGAGGGCTGTCTGTCCTTCCTTGTGCACTCGGAAAATATTGCCGTCGTGAGAAAATGCTTTACATTGATCGAAAAAACCTTTAATATAGGTAATGAAATTGCTGTCCAGACAGCGGTGCGCAGAAATATGCACAAGGACAGCAGCGTATACTATTTGTGTGCGTCCGGGGAATGTCTGCGGGCTGTGCGCCACGCGGACGTGCAGGCGGTCTGCTGTAAGAGGGCTTACCTGCGCGGCGCTTTCCTGTCTTCAGGATCCATGAGCGACCCCGGAAAATCCTATCACTTTGAGATTGTCTGTAATACTTTGGAAAAAGCGCAGTATCTTCAGCAGCTTATGCAGGACTTCGGCCTGGAGGCCCGCATTGTGAGAAGGAAAAAGAACATTATCGTATACCTGAAGGAGGGTGACCGCATCGTGGACGCCCTGAACGTGATGGACGCTCCGGTGGCTCTGATGGAGCTGGAGAATGTCCGGATCCTGAAGGATATGCGCAATAATGTGAACCGGAAGGTAAACTGTGAGACAGCCAATATCAACAAGACAGTCTCTGCCGCAGTTAAGCAGAGGGATGATATTGAATACATCCGCGACACGGTGGGACTTTCAGGATTGCCGGACGGACTGCGGGACGTTGCCCTTACACGCCTCGCATATCCCGATGCATCATTGAAGGAGCTGGGAGAGCTCCTGGAGAACCCGGTGGGGAAATCCGGAGTGAACCACAGGCTCAGGAAGTTAAGTGAAATGGCAGATAAGTTAAGGGATAGCAAGGAGGTACAATATGATCAAGAAACCAGTGACAATTAAACTTAGGGACGGTCTTGACGCAAGACCGATCGCGCTGCTTGTGCAGGAAGCCAGCCAGTATTCCAGCCATGTGTACATAGAGGTGGCTGACAAGAAGGTGAACGCCAAGAGCATTATGGGTATGATGAGCCTGACCATGGGCGAGGGCGATGAGTTTACAGTTGTCGCGGATGGCGAAGACGAGGAAGCGGCAGTAGCTGGCGTGGAGAGATTTCTCTCGGAGCAGAAATAGATGAAATAAAAGATCTGTAAAGGGAAAGGGCATTTTGTAAATGCCCTTTTTTGGCCTATGCAGACAGCGGAAGGGGAGACAGAGATGAAGAGACTGTTGTTTGTGTACAACCCCCATGCGGGGAAGGGGCTCCTGAAGCCCAAGGTATCGGATATTATCGATATTTTCGTGAAGGCGGGCTACGAGGTGACGGCCTATCCGACCCAGGCCTACCACGATGCCTACAGGAAGATACGGGAATTCACGGACCACTATGACCTGGTGGTGTGCAGCGGTGGCGACGGCACCATCGACGAGGTGGTGACCGGCATGATGGCCAGGGAGGACAGGGTGCCCGTGGGCTATATCCCCACCGGGACCACCAATGATTTTGCCCACAGCCTTAAGATCCCCAGGGATATACTGGCCGCTGCGGACAACGCTGTGAACGGGCAGGCGTTTCCCTGTGATGTGGGACAGTTTAACGACGGCATTTTCGTGTACATTGCGGCCTTTGGCCTGTTCACGGATGTCTCCTACCAGACCAACCAGACGGCCAAGAACATACTGGGGCATCTGGCCTATGTGCTGGAGGGGACAAAGCGGCTCTTCAACATACCCTCCTACCGGATCAAGGTGACTCACGACGGAGAGGTGATCGAGGATGAGTTTATTTACGGCATGGTGACCAACTCCCGCTCTGTGGGAGGCTTTCGGAACATGGTGGGAAAGAACGTGTCCTTTGACGACGGCGTCTTTGAGGTGACCTTGATCAAGATGCCGAAAAACCCCATTGAGCTGCAGGAGATCATCACAGCTCTTCTGACCGAGCAGACCAACGGCAAGCACATGTATTCCTTCAAGAGCGGCCATCTGGTCTTTGAGTCCCTGGAGGAGATCCCCTGGACACTGGACGGGGAGTTTGGAGGAGACCACGATGTGGTGGAGATCCACAATCTCCAGAAGCAGCTTCAGATCATGGTGCCGGCAAAGCATATAGCCGAGCTGTCAGAGGCCGGGAAAGCGACGGAGGAGCAGGTGGAAGAGAAGGGGAAGGAACCGTAGAGGTTTCCCCCCTCTTTTGCGGCTTTTTTCACGACTGAAAAAATTTTTGAAAAAAATGAAAAAAATGCTTGCAATCTGTCGGGATGTTTGATATTATAATCAGGCAGCAAGCAATACGGCTCCGTGGTCAAGAGGTCAAGACGCTAGCCTCTCACGCTGGAATCAGGGGTTCGATTCCCCTCGGAGTCACTGAAGGATCTTCGAAGTGCAGTCATGCAGTCTCGAAGATCTTTTTTTGTTGTAAGGGGCATTCGCCCCCTGCGGAAAACGCTCCGCCTCAGAGGCGGGCAGGACAAAAGAAGAAAGGAAGAAAATGAAGAAGTTTATCGAGGAATTCAAGACATTTGCCCTCCGGGGAAATATGATGGATATGGCCATTGGTGTCATTATCGGCGGTGCCTTTTCCGGGATCGTCACATCGCTCACGGACAATTTTATCAACCCCATCCTGAATGTGGTCACAGGGGGACAGCTGTACAGCCTGCAGGATGTGGCAGGATTTGCCTCTGCCTTTCTGTCCTCTCTGGTCAATTTCTTTATCATGGCGTTTGTGCTGTTCTGCCTGCTGAAGGGAGTCAATAAGCTGATGAGCCTTGGGAAAAAGCCGGAGGCGGAGACGGCGCCGACAACAAAGAAATGCCCCTACTGCATGAGCGAGATCGATATTGCGGCAACCCGCTGCCCGCACTGCACTTCTCAGCTTGCGGAATAATACGGCGAGAGGCCCGCAGACACTGTGAATGTCTGCGGGCCTCTCAATGTATATCATGAAATGAGTAAAGAGTGGAGCATATTTATACGGACTCGGCAATCTCCTTTGTGATCCTCAGGAATTTGTCGATGTCCTCTGTGCCGTGGCAGTGAAGCGGTGATACGCGGATCGCTCCGGGAATCCCCAGCGTATCCACGATCCTCTTGGAGTACATGCTGCTTCTCACGCGCTCAAATACGGTGACGCCGCGCTTCATGTACTCGACCACGCAGTCGGGGTAGTCGATCCCCTTGATGCCCATGGCAACGATCAGGTCTTTGTATGTAAGGTCTTCCATGTCCACGTAAACCTCCACGTTCGGGATGTGGCGAAGGCCCGGGGTCCCCGGGGTTCCCTCCAGCATACGGTACAGAAGAGCACGCTCCTGCATATGGATGCGGGTCATGCCCTCCACAAAGAGCTCGCGCTTGTCCTGGCTGTGGATGAAATGCTCGCCGATGGAGCATACATAGTCGATGACAGCCATCATGGCGGCAAAGTTGCCGGGGGTAGGTGTTCCCAGCGCCCACACGTTGGCGTCCTTGAAGGTCAGCTTGTGGTGCATCATGGTAGCTACCCGGTCAGATACGTAGGCAAATCCGCAGCCTCTCACGCCGAAGAATTTATAGGGCGCGATGTTGGCGGCGTCCACGCCCCAGTCCTCCACGTCGATGACAGCGTGGGGCGCGTGCTGCACAGTATCCGTGATCACATAGCACTCCGGGTTGACTTCCTTTACCCTGCGAACGATCTCCTTGATGTCCATGATGTTTCCGGAAATATTGGAGGCGGCCATGATGCTGACAAGACAGGTGTCCTTGTCTACATATTTCATCACTTCGTCCGCGTCAATTCCGCCGGTGGTCCTGTTGGCCGGAACCTCCCGGAACTCTCTTCCTGTCTTTGTGCAGGCGTACTCGACAGCATCGTGTGCTGACGGGTGCTCCAGGCAGGATGTAACAGCATTTGTTCCCCATTTTACATTGCTTAAGATGACATCCACGATCTGGAACATAGTCTGGGAAGCGGACAGCTCTGTCACGAGAGCGCCGCTCTTCGCGCCGAAGATAACCTCCAGTATTTCCTTTGTTCCCTCGGATACATAGTGAGCCAGCTTCAGCCCTCTGGCATAGTTCCTCTCCGGGCAGTCCGGAAACTGCTCTGCAGCCATCTTGGCCTCAACGGCTGCTTTCAGGCGAAGTGATCCGCCGGAGTTCTCAAAGAAAAGACGGGGTCCGTAGAGCGGATCCGCATCAGCGTAACAGAACTGAGCTTTCAGGTGTTTCTGATAGTCTTCCGGGAATAAAATTCCATGTTCTGCGTTCATAGTTTTTCCTCCTTTTCATCAGGATTAAGTCCCCTTTGTTTGTTGCCTTTATCATATCATGCACAAAAAAAATTGTGAAATGAATATTTTTGTTGTATAATATTGAAAAAATTTATATTTGCCGGCGCAAAAGGAGGGGAAGAACATGAACTTGGCGGAGATTGAGACGTTCCTGATGATCGTAAAGACAAAAAACATTACAAAGACAGCGGAAAATCTGTTCCTGTCCCAGCCCACCGTGAGCCACAGGCTGAAATCCCTGGAGGATGAGCTGGACGTCAAGCTCATCACAAGAAAGAAGGGCTATAAGCAGATTGAGCTGACCACCCAGGGGGAGGAGTTTATCCCCATTGCGGAGCGGTGGGTCTCTATCTGGCAGGAGATGCAGCTTCTGAAGCATACCCAGGACAGGCTGTACCTGACAGTGGGGTGTACGGATACCATGAACAGCGCCATTTTTTTTGACCTGTACAGGCAGATCTTAAAAGAGAAGGATCATGTGATAAACCTTCATATTAAAACGCACTACTCCTATGAGCTCTATGGTCTCCTGGAGAACCACGAGATCGACATCGGTTTTGTGTATCACCATCTCCACTTTAAAAATATCGTGACAGAGCCCATCATGAGGGAGAAAATGTACATCCTCCAGTCCCCGCGGATGGCGTCCCAGCAAAACGCTATCCACACGGACGACCTGGATCCCCAGAAAGAAATTTTTGTGAGCTGGGAGGCCAACTATCAGATCTGGCATGACCAGACCATCAGCAAAGGAGAGTGGCCCAGGATCCAGGTGGACACCTTTGAACTCCTCTTCCACCTGCTGTCGGACGAGACGCTGTGGGCCATCGTGCCCATTTCCGTAGCGGAGCGGATCGCCAGCCTGCGGCCGGTCCATATCAGCGAGATTGCCAACAGCAGCCCTCCCCCGGAGAGGATCACCTACAAGATCAAGCACAAGTATCCGAACGAGGCCACTCTGAAGGCGGTGAACGCCTTTGAGAAGAAGATCAGCGCCTATCTGCGGACAAAGGACTGGGGCTTTGTGGGCAAATAGAGGGAGAAATATAGAAAAAATTAATATATTCCACAAAAATAATTTATTTTATGAAATAAAACCCTTGTGCTATACTGTAAATAATTAATAAAGAAACGTGTAAATTGAACGAGAAATTAAGACAATTTACCGAAAGAAAGCAAAACGTAAACAAACGAAAGGAGCGGAGGAGATGGAGGCTAAATTTCTGATGGGCGGCGACAAATCGGTGTACGTTCAGCTCGGCGACGAGATCAGTCTGGATGTCAACCAGAAGGTGCGCGGCCTGATGCACAATCTGGAGGCAAACCCCATTGAGGGAGTAGTTGAGATGGTGCCTACCTATGCGGCGCTGCTCATTCACTACAGACCCGAGAAGATTCTCTACGATCAGCTTGTGGAGGAAGTGAAAAAGCGCATGGCAGATACCGGGGAGGCGGACGAGGCGTCCCAGATCGTAAAGGTGGTGCCCATCTGTTACGACAAGGAATTCGCGCTGGATCTGGAGGACTGCGCTAAATTTGAGAATGTTTCTGTGGAGGAGTTTATCCGGATGCATACAGAGCACGAGTATTACGTGTATATGCTGGGATTTGCGCCGGGACATGCCTACATGGCCAGGTTTGAGGAGCCCTTCCACTTTAAGAGGAGAGAATCGCCGCGTGTGAAGATCAACGGCGGTTCTATTGTGGTGGGCGAAAATCTGTCCAACCTGATCCCCTTTGACCAGCCCTGCGGATGGAACGTGGTGGCCGCCACGCCCCTGAAGGTCTGTGACTACACAAAGGAGGATCCCTTCCTGGCACATGCCGGAGACTGGGTGAAATATCAGCCTGTCAGCAGGAAGGAGTACGACCAGATCAAGGCGGATGTGGAAAGAGGAACCTATAAGCTGGAAACATATGCGAAAAAGGCGGTGAAATAAAAGATGGGAATTGTTGTTGAAAATCCAGGAATACAGACGACCGTACAGGATGAGGGACGTTTCGGATATCAGCAGTACGGCGTGTCGCCGGCAGGGCCTATGGATACAAAGTCCTTTTTCCTTGCCAATATCTTAGTGGGAAACAAGAGAGGGGAGAGCGCCCTTGAGATGACCTTTATGGGACCCACATTAAAGTTTGAGAAAGACAATATCATTGCGGTGACAGGCGCCAATGTGTCCCCCACTGTGAATGGGGAGCCGATCCCCATGTACCAGGCGGTACCGGTCCATGCGGGAGACACCGTCGCCTTCGGCGTGGCCACCGGCGGGGCGAGAGCCTACATAGCATTTGCGGGAGGGCTGGACGTCCCGGTTGTGATGGGAAGTAAGGCTACTCTGATGAGGAACAAGATCGGAGGCGTGGAGGGCCGCAAGCTGGAAAAGGGAGATGCCATCGGCTTTGTGAACCCCAAGACCAGTCTTCCGAAGATGGAGCTGCGAAAGCTGGAGCCGGAGAAATTCCCCCAGAAGGACATCACCCTGCGGGTGGTGACAGGCCCTCAGGACACGGCCTTCTCAGAGGAGGAGGTGCGCAAATTCTTCTGGTACAGCGCCACTATCACCAACGAATTTGACAGGATGGGATGCAGGCTGGAGCGGGAGGAGCCGCTGCACCACATCAAGGATGGAAACACCATCTCAGACGGTATTGTCTTCGGCTCCATCCAGGTGCCCACCAACGGGCAGCCCATCATCATGCTGGCGGACCGGCAGACGACCGGAGGATACACAAAGATCGGAACCGTCATCTCTGTGGATCTGCCCAAGCTGACCCAGAGCGTGCCGGGATACAAGGTACACTTTGTGAGGGTGGGCATCCAGCTGGCACAGGAGCTGTACCTGCGCCAGTTAAAGGAGCTGAAAAATCTGGAGAGATATCTGGGACAGAGAAGCTGACGGACACTGCCGCCGCATAGCGGCAGACACATAGAAGGGAAAGAAGGAAATGAAGCTTGAGAAGATCACGGCCCTGCTCCACGAGGTGGACAGGACAGGCGTGACAGAATTTGAGGTACAGGACGGGGACTTCCGCCTCTCCATCCGGAAGACGGCGGCGGCCGCGGATGGGGAGAACACATGCCAGACGGCCTCCGGGGCTGTGAGCCCGCAGGAGGCGCCCCGGGAGCAGGAGGCGGTGTCCATCCAGGAAGGGACCATTATCCGCTCGCCTCTTGTAGGCATCTTCCACGCCTCCGACAGCCAGAGCACGGAGCCCCTTGTGACAGTGGGCAGCAGAGTCGAGCAGGGACAGGTAATGGGAGCGATCGAGGCAATGAAGATGATGAACGACGTGGTGGCAGGATGCGACGGAACTGTGTCCGAGGTGCTTGTGAAGGACGGAGACCTGGTAGAGTACGCACAGCCTCTCTTCGTCATTGAAGGATAGGGAGCAGGGAAAAGATGTTTCGAAAAATACTGATTGCAAACAGGGGCGAGATCGCCGTGCGCGTCATCCGGGCCTGCCGGGAGATGGGCATCCGCACTGTGGCGGTGTACTCCGAGGCGGACGAGGACGCCATGCACGTGAGGCTGGCGGACGAGGCGGTCTGCATCGGGCCGGCGGCGCCCTCGGCCAGCTACCTGGATATGGACCGGCTTATCAGCACGGCCCTGGCCACAAAGGCGGAGGCCATCCATCCGGGATTTGGCTTTCTCTCGGAGAACGCGGCTTTTGCGGACAAATGCGCCAAGTTTGGCATCGCGTTTATCGGACCCTCCGGTGAACTGA
The DNA here is from genome assembly GCF_016900595.1 of Faecalicatena fissicatena. Taxonomy (NCBI): domain Bacteria; kingdom Bacillati; phylum Bacillota; class Clostridia; order Lachnospirales; family Lachnospiraceae; genus Faecalicatena; species Faecalicatena fissicatena. The sequence continues at coordinate 212,211 of NZ_JACLYY010000002.1, read as the reverse complement.
TCGACAAGATGGGAAATAAATCCGAGGCCAAGCACACCATGAAGGAGGCGGGTATCCCGGTGGTGCCGGGTACCGACAGCCCGGTGTACGAGGCGGGGGAGGCCCTGGAGGCTGCCGAGATCATCGGCTTTCCGGTCATGATCAAAGCCTCCGCGGGGGGCGGCGGCAAGGGTATGCGCCTTGCCTGGAACAGCCAGGAATTCCCGGCCCTCTTCCATGCGGCAAAGCAGGAGGCGGTGAACGCTTTCGGGGACGGCAGCATGTACCTGGAGCGGTACGTACAGTCTCCCCGCCACATTGAAGTCCAGATCATGGCCGACAAATTCGGCAATGTGGTCCACCTGGGCGAGAGGGACTGCTCGGTGCAGAGAAGGCACCAGAAGATGATAGAGGAGTCGCCCTGCGCCTTCATCTCCCCGGAGACGAGGGAGCGGATATGCGCCACAGCAGTGCAGGCGGCGAAGGCTGTGGGCTATGAGAACGCGGGGACCATCGAGTTCCTTCTGGATCAGTCCGGCGAGTTCTTCTTTATGGAGATGAACACAAGGATCCAGGTGGAGCACCCGGTCAGCGAGCTGGTATCCGGCGTGGACCTGATAAGGGAGCAGATTCATGTGGCTGCAGGACTTCCGCTGAGCGTCAAGCAGGAGGATATCCTGTTCCGGGGACATGCCCTGGAGTGCAGGATCAACGCGGAGGATCCTATACATAATTTCATGCCCTGCCCGGGGACAGTGGAGAAGCTCTACCTGCCGGGAGGCAACGGGGTGCGGATGGACACGGCCATTTACCCCGGCTACACGATCCCGCCCTACTATGACTCCATGATCGTCAAGATCATTGCCTACGACAGGGACAGGATGAGCGCCATCCGGAAGATGATCAGCGTTCTGGGAGAGTTCAGGATCAGGGGCGTGACCACCAACCTGGATTTCCTCTACGATGTGCTCAATCATCCGGATTTCCAGAGCGGTATGTTCAGTACAGACTTCATAGAGAGACACTATGAGCTGTAGGATATAGAGTCACTATCAACAAGAGGCCGGACATCGGGCCGGCAAAGTTTCAAGACAAGAAAGGAAGAAATGAGTATGAAGATCGTAGTATTAGACGGCTACACATTAAATCCGGGAGACATCTCCTGGGAGGGGATGGAGGCATTTGGCGACCTGACAGTCTATGATAGGACAAAGGCCGAGGACGTGGCAGAGCGCATCGGCGACGCGGAGGTTGTCTACACAAACAAGACTCCCATCACAAAAGAGACGCTGGACGCCTGCCCTAATGTGAAATTTATCGGCGTGCTGGCTACCGGCTACAACATCGTGGACACGGCGGCTGCAAAGGAAAAGGGTATTCCGGTATCCAATATCCCTACATACGGGACAGCGGCTGTATCCCAGTTCGCCATCGGACTTCTCCTGGAGCTGTGCCACCACATCGGAGAGCACTCTGACGCGGTAAAGGCCGGCGAGTGGACAAGCAATCCGGACTGGTGCTTCTGGAAATATCCCCTTGTGGAGCTGGACGGCAAGACAATGGGTATCATCGGATTTGGCCGCATCGGACAGGACACAGGAAAGATCGCCCAGGCTCTCGGCATGAAGGTGCTGGCATACGACTCCTTCCCGAAAAAAGAGCTGGAGAGCGAGACCTGCCACTACGCGGATCTGGACACAGTGCTTGGGGAGTCCGATGTGATCGCCCTTCACTGCCCGCTCTTCCCGGACACAGAGGGCATTATCAATAAAGACACTATCGCAAAGATGAAGGACGGCGTTATGATCATCAACAACTCCAGAGGGCCGCTCATTGTAGAGCAGGATCTGCGGGACGCCCTTGACAGCGGAAAGGTGGCAGGAGCTGCCGTGGACGTTGTATCCACAGAGCCCATCCAGATGGACAACCCGCTGATCGGAGCGAAGAACGTGATCATCACCCCCCACATTTCCTGGGCTCCCAAGGAGTCAAGACAGAGGCTGATGGACATCGCGGTTGACAACCTGAAGTGCTACGTGGACGGCAAACCGCAGAATGTCGTAAATGCATAAATAATTTCAAGACGGATGCAAACACAGCAAAACAAAAAAGAAAGGATGGAAAAAACTATGTATCAGGTGGATTTGAACAGCGACATGGGTGAGAGCTTCGGCGCTTATAAGCTGGGCGGCGATGAGGAGATCATCAAGTACGTGACAACAGCAAACGTGGCCTGCGGATGGCATGCAGGAGATCCCATGGTAATGGACAAGACAGTCCGCATGGCAAAGGAGCAGGGCGTTATGGTAGGCGCTCATCCGGGCTATCCGGATCTGATGGGCTTTGGACGCCGGAAAATGGTCCTGGCTCCCGCTGAGATCAAGAACTACGTGAAATATCAGATCGGAGCTCTCTCCGCCTTCACACGGAGCTACGGAATGAAGCTGCAGCATGTGGCTCCCCACGGCTCCATGGGAAATCAGTGCCAGTATGACGAGGAAGTATCCACAGCGATCGTGGACGCCATCTGCGAGGTGGACAAGGACCTTATCGTCTACTACTGCGCAGGCGCTGTCTTAGGACAGATCGCTGAGAGCAGAGGACTTCGCACAGCCTCCGAGATCTTCGCTGACAGAGCCTATATGGACGATCTCTCCCTCGTCCCGAGAAAGATGGAGGGCTCCATGATCACAGACGAGAACATTGCCATTGACAGATGCGTGCGCATGATCAAGGAAGGAAAGGTTACATCGATCAACGGAAAGGATCTGGACATCAAGGGCGACACGCTGTGCGTACACGGCGACGGGCCGAAGGCTCTGGCGTTCGTTCAGAAGATCCGTGAAAGATTTGCACAAGAGGGGATTGAGATCAAACATCTGTAAAAGACGTATCGTAAAGGAGTGAAGAACAAATGAGCAATACACAGAAAAAGGAAAAAATGTCCGTTGTCAAGAAGATGATCATCGCCCTGGTCGGCGGACTTGTAGTCGGACTGATCTTCATGTTTATCCGCAGCTCCCTGCTGGACTCCGGAAATGAAGGCACATGGGACATTATCAACAAGATCCTGTTCCAGGATATCACAGCAGCTGACGGAACCGCGGCGCTTGGTCTTTTCTACATCATCGGACAGCTCTTTATGAGGGGTCTGCAGGCAGCCATCGTACCGCTGGTGCTCTGCTCCCTGAGCCTTGCCATGTGCAGTATCTCCAGCTCCTCCAAGCTGGGAAGGATCGCAGGGCGCACAGTCCTTGGCTTTGTCTGCTTCTACATCGTGGGCGCCTTCTTTGCAGGCCTTGTGGCTTACGCTATGAAGACAGCCGGACTTTTCAATGTAGACCTGCCTGCTGAGGCGGTCACAGACGCGGCCACCATCGACCAGTTCAACCCGCTGGCCACCATCGTGACAGCCGTACCGTCCAACATCATCGAGTCCATGAGCAGCAACAACAGCATCCTGGCAGTTGTGGTAGTGTCCATCGTCATCGGCCTTTGCATGAACGTGCTGGGAGAGAAGACAGATCCCCTGAAGCATGTGCTGGAGGCGGGAAGCGAGGTCATCAACTTCTACCTGACCTTCCTCATCAACAAGGTGGGCCCTGTGGCTATCTTCTGTCTGGTATCCCGTACCTTCGCCATCTACGGCGCTGAGTACCTGGCGCCGGCGGCGGCCTACATCGTGGGCGCTATGATCACCCTGTTCATTCTGGTTGTGACCATCTACCCCATCGGTATCTGGCTGACAACAAGGCTGAACCCCTTCAAGTTCTTAAAGAAGATCGCCAAGGTAGGTGTGTTCGGATTTTCCACAAACTCCTCCGCGGCGACTCTGCCTCTGAACACAAAGACAAACCTGGAGGAGCTGGGCTGCAGCAACGAGATCACCAGCTTCGTGCTTCCCACAGGTATGACTATCAACATGAACGGAACCACTGTTATGCACATGTTCGCAGTGACCTTCATCGCCACAAGCGCGGGCATCGATGTGACACCGGCCAACCTGGTCGTTGTGGCCTTCCTCTCCATCTGCGCGGCTATGGGCTGCCCGGCTATCCCGATCGCAGGAACGACCCTGATCGTGACCATCCTCTCCGGTATGGGCTGGACCTCCGATCTGTGCATGATCGCCTACGCCCTTGTCGTAGCTATCAACCGTCCTGTTGAGATGGCGCTCCTGCCTCTGAACGTGATCGGCGACGCTGCCACAAACGTCATCGTAAACGCCAAGGAAAAAGAGATCAACCTGGACGTATACAACAGCTAAAGAGACAGCTGATCAGACAACAACAAACAGTACATATGACATTTTTGGTCCCGGGGCCTTTGGCACCCTGGGACCCTTTGCGTACCTGGGAGGTCTGTGTTAAAAAAGATTGTCATTTTTATGTGATTGAGCTATAATAAAAAAAGCGAAGCCTGTACTGCCTTTGTGGGAGTACTCCCGGCAGTGCAAAATAAGGAAGTGGAGGAGACTATCATGTTAGTATCAGCAAAAGAAATGCTTGAAAAAGCAGTAGAAGGCCACTATGCGGTAGGCCAGTTCAACATCAACAATCTGGAGTGGACAAAATCCATCCTTCTGACAGCAGAGGAACTGAAATCTCCCGTGATCCTGGGCGTGTCCGAGGGCGCAGGAAAATATATGACAGGTTTCAAGACAGTTGCTGCCATGGTGAAGGCTATGATCGAGGAGCTGAACATCACAGTTCCGGTTGCCCTTCATCTGGACCATGGAACCTACGAGGGATGCTACAAGTGCATCGAGGCAGGATTTTCATCCATCATGTTCGACGGCTCCCACTATCCCATCGAGGAGAACGTAGCTAAGACAAAAGAGCTTGTTGCCGTATGCGCAGAGAAAGGACTGTCTCTGGAGGCAGAGGTAGGCTCCATCGGCGGCGAGGAAGACGGCGTTGTGGGAATGGGCGAGTGCGCAGATCCCCAGGAGTGCAAGATGATCGCTGACCTGGGCGTTACCATGCTGGCAGCCGGCATCGGAAACATCCACGGAAAATATCCGGCAAACTGGCAGGGACTCAGCTTTGAGACTCTGGACGCCATCCAGAAGCTGACAGGCAAGATGCCTCTCGTACTTCACGGCGGCACAGGTATCCCGGAGGATATGATCAAGAAGGCTATCAGCCTTGGCGTTGCAAAGATCAATGTAAACACAGAGTGCCAGCTCTCCTTTGCTGACGCTACACGTAAATACATCGAGGCAGGCAAGGATCTTGAGGGCAAGGGCTACGATCCCCGCAAGCTTCTGAAACCGGGCGCAGACGCGATCATGGCAACTGTAAAAGAGAAGATGGAGTTATTCGGTTCCGTAGGCAAAGCCTAAGAAGAGCCGGCCATATAGTAAGAAGAGCAAAGGTGTTCCGGTCCGGTGAGGGCCGGAGTGCCTTTTTCTGGTCATACAGGGAAAGAAAGGATACTAAATAAAATATGAGCGAATTGATTAATATTGCGGAGATCTTTGGAGAAAATGTATTTGACGACGCAACCATGCAGGAGCGCCTGCCGAAGAAGGTCTATAAAGATCTGAAGAAGATGATCGAGGAGGGCAAGGAGCTTGACCTTGCCACCGCGGACGTCATTGCCCATGAGATGAAGGAGTGGGCCATCGAGAAGGGAGCCACCCACTACACCCACTGGTTCCAGCCTCTGACAGGGACCACGGCGGAGAAGCACGACTCCTTTATCTCCGCTCCTATGGAGAGCGGAAAGGTCCTGATGAGCTTTTCCGGAAAAGAGCTGATCAAGGGCGAGCCGGACGCCTCCTCCTTCCCCTCCGGCGGACTGAGAGCCACCTTTGAGGCCAGAGGCTACACAGCCTGGGACTGCACCTCTCCCGCCTTTGTGCGCAAAGACGCGGCGGGGGCCACGCTGTGCATCCCCACAGCCTTCTGCTCCTACACAGGAGAGGCCCTGGACCAGAAGACCCCTCTTCTGCGCTCCATGGAGGCGATCAATGAGCAGTCTCTGCGGCTGATCCGCCTGTTCGGCAACAATACAGCGAAGAAGGTGACTCCCTCCGTGGGCGCGGAGCAGGAGTATTTCCTGGTGGACGCCAAGAAGTTCCACGAGAGGAAGGACCTGATCTACACAGGCCGCACCCTCTTTGGCGCCATGCCGCCCAAGGGGCAGGAGCTGGACGACCACTATTTCGGCACCATCCGCCAGCGGATCGCGTCATTCATGAAGGACGTCAATGAGGAGCTGTGGAAGATGGGCGTGACAGCCAAGACCCAGCACAATGAGGTGGCGCCGGCCCAGCACGAGCTGGCTCCCATCTACGCCAAGGCTAATGTGGCGGTGGACCACAACCAGATCATCATGCAGACGCTGAAGCGGGTGGCCTCTGAGCACGGCATGAAGTGTCTCCTCCACGAGAAGCCCTTTGCCGGCGTCAACGGCTCCGGTAAGCACAACAACTGGTCCCTTACCACGGACGAGGGCAAGAACCTGCTGGATCCGGGGCGGACACCCCACGAGAACATCCAGTTCCTTCTCGTCCTCACCTGCATCCTGAAGGCGGTGGACGAGCACGCGGCCCTTCTGCGGGAATCCGCCGCTGACCCGGGCAATGACCACAGACTGGGAGCCAACGAGGCGCCTCCGGCCATCGTGTCCGTTTTCCTGGGCGAGCAGCTGGAGGACGTGCTGGAGCAGCTGATCACCACCGGTGAGGCCACCCACAGCCTGAACACCGGAAAGCTGCAGACCGGCGTGCGCACCCTGCCGGATCTGGCAAAGGATACCTCTGACAGGAACAGGACCTCACCCTTTGCCTTTACAGGAAATAAATTCGAGTTCCGTATGGTTGGCTCCAGAGACTCCGTGGCAGCCTCCAACATTGTCCTCAACACCATCGTGGCGGACGCCTTTGCCCAGGCCTGCGATATCCTGGAGAAGGCGGAGGATTTTGAGAAGGCGGTTCACGACCTGATCAAGCAGTACGCCACAGAGCACTACCGCATCGTGTTCAACGGAAACGGCTACGCGGACGAGTGGATCCAGGAGGCCGCAAGAAGGGGGCTTCCCAACATCCGCTCCATGGTGGACGCCATCCCGGCTCTGGTGACAGAGGACACCATCTCCCTCTTTGAGAAATACCACGTATTTACCCGGGCAGAGCTTGAGTCCCGGGCGGAGATCAAGTACGAGAATTACGCGAAGGCCATCAACATTGAGGCAAGGACCATGATCGACATGGCCAGCAAGCAGATCATCCCGGCCATCATCAGGTACACGAAGACCCTGGCGGACACAGTGAACTCTGTGCGTGAGGCCGGGGCGGACTTCTCCGTGCAGGCCCAGCTCCTGGGCCAGATCTCAGAGCTTCTGGCGGAGACAAAGAAGGCTCTGGACGTGCTGGTGAAGGAGACAGAGACAGCGGCAGCCATGGAGGAGGGCGAGGCCCAGGCCAGATTCTACCACGACACCGTGTTCCCGGCTATGGAGGCGCTCCGCGCTCCGGTGGACAGCCTGGAGATGATCGTGGACAAAGAGGCATGGCCCATGCCGTCCTACGGCGACCTCATGTTTGAGGTGTAGAGGTACAGTGTGACTTCCCGGAACAGTACTTTATAAAACAATAATTCATAAAGTTATAATAAAATGTTCATAGCCCTGCACTTGGAATAGCATGACAGATATGCTATCCTAGGTGCAGGGTATTTTGTGCCCGGGAAAGGACCGGCACATGCAGGAAGAAAAGGGCAGGAGGACAGGCGCATGACAAGACAGGAATTTCTGACAAGGCTGAGGGAGGCTCTGGAGAGCGAGCTGGACCGAAGGACTGTGCAGGAAAATGTGGACTATTACAATTCCTATATTATAGAAGAGACGGCAAAGGGAAGACAGGAGAGCGATGTGATCGCGGAGCTGGGAGATCCCTGGGTGATCGCCCGCTCTGTCATCGGCATGACCAGTGACGGGCTGGGGGCCGGGACTGCCTATGATGGGGACCCCGGCGCCGGGAGAGGCCGGGACAGCGGAAGGCAGAGCAGGCAGGAGGGCAGCGCTTCCATCCTTGGGGCCTGGTGGAAGAAGGCGCTTTTTGTCCTGGGCATTATCGGCGTGTTCCTCATTGTGATCGCGGTGATCGGTGGGATTTTTTCCCTGCTGATGCCCATTCTTGTGCCGGTGCTGGCGGTTGTGCTCATCCTGCGGCTGCTGGGCGGTACGAGGCGGTGAGAACAGGCTCGGAGAAAAGGCCCGATTTGGGGCGGTTGAAAATAAAAGACAAAAGTAAAAGACCGATGGGGGAGCCATCGGTCTTTTGAGGGGAGTATAAATAATTAATAAGGGGTTGTAGAAAGTATTCTTTCTACATGCATAAGTATAATATACTGAACTGGAAAAAGCAAGAAAAAAATTAAAAAAAACTTAATATATAAAAAGACACATAGAAAGCCTGTTTTCGGACACACTAACAGTGTACCAAATGAACAGGAGGAATGAAATATGGCAAAGAATTGCAATAATTCAAACAACATGGGAAATTCTGAAAATGCATATGAGTCCAAGAAGAACGGGTACAACAAGAACGCGTCTAAAAACTCTTATGACAGAAACGCGTCCACGAAAAATGCATCCGGAAAGAACGCATCCAAAAACAAGACAACGGACAGCTACAATTACAGCGACACGACAGACAACTACTAGAGGGCTGTCAGCAGGAACCAGGGCGGGGATCTCAGGCGGGATCCCCGCTTTTTCATTGACAAATCCCTTTTTTGACCATAAGATGTAAGTTATAGATCAGTATATGGAGAGAAATATGGAAAGAATAGAATTGATCGCGCCCTGCCATTTCGGCCTGGAGGCGGTGCTGAAAAGAGAGATACAGGATCTTGGATACGAGATCTCCGGGACAGAGGACGGCAGAGTGACATTTTACGCGGACACGGCCGGCATCTGCCGGGCCAACATTTTCCTGCGGACAGCCGAGAGGGTGCTGCTCAAGGCGGGGGAATTCAGGGCGGAGACCTTTGACGAGCTGTTTGAGAGAACCAGGGAGATTCCCTGGGAGCGCTACATACCCGCTGACGGGAAATTCTGGGTGGCCAAGGCGGCCTCTGTGAAGAGCCGGCTGTTCAGCCCCTCGGACATTCAGTCCATCATGAAGAAGGCCATGGTCCGCAGGCTCCAGGAGCACTACCACACGGACTGGTTTCAGGAGGACGGAGCGGCCTACCCCCTGCGGGTGTTCCTGAAGAAGGACGTGGTCACAGTGGGTATCGACACCTCCGGCGTGTCTCTCCACAAGCGCGGGTACAGGGAGGTGTCGGGAAAGGCACCCATCACGGAGACGCTGGCGGCGGCGCTGATTATGCTGACGCCCTGGAGGGGAGACCGGATTTTGGTGGATCCCTTCTGCGGCAGCGGCACATTTCCCATAGAGGCGGCCATGATGGCGGCGGACATCGCGCCGGGCATGAACCGCTCCTTCACGGCGGAGGAGTGGACCAACCTGATCCCTCGGAAGGCATGGTATGAGGCGGTGGATGAGGCCTCCTCACGCATACGGGACGATGTGGAGACGGACATCCAGGGCTACGACATTGACGGCTCTGTCATAAAGGTGGCCAGGCGGAACGCCCGGGAGGCGGGAGTGGACCATCTGATCCATTTCCAGGAGCGGGACGTGAGGGACTTAAGCCACCCGAAGAAGTACGGCTTCATCATCACCAATCCGCCCTACGGGGAGAGGCTGGAGGACAAGAGGGATCTCCCGGATCTGTACCGGGCCTTTGGGGAGAGCTTCCGGAGGCTGGACAGCTGGTCCGCCTATATGATCACAAGCTATGAGGACGCGGAGCGGTACTTTGGCAGGAAAGCCCAGAAAAATCGAAAGATCTACAACGGGATGCTGAAGACCTACTTCTATCAGTTTCCGGGGCCGAAGCCGCCCAGGAAAAATCTGTAACGAGAAGGCGCGGCGCGAAAGGAAGCGCGGCGCAGCACAGGAAAGCGAGGCACAGCAGCAATGAAAAAAATCATATTTGCCACAGGCAATGCAAATAAAATGGTGGAGATCCGCCAGATCCTCTCGGATCTTGGCATGGAGATCCTCTCCCAGAGGGAAGCCGGGATCGAGGCGGACCCGGAGGAGAACGGATCCACCTTTGAGGAGAACGCCCTCATCAAGGCCAGGGCGGTGCGCAGGATCGCCGCCGGGATGGAGGAGAACCGGGACGCGATCGTCCTGGCCGACGACTCCGGCCTGGAGATCGATTACCTGAACAAGGAGCCGGGCATCTACTCAGCCCGCTACATGGGGACGGACACATCCTATGACATCAAGAACAGCGCTCTTCTGGAGCGGCTGGAGGGAGTCCCCGATGAGCAGCGGACCGCCAGGTTTGTGTGCGCCATCGCGGCGGAGTTCCCGGACGGGACGGAGGAAGTAGTGCGGGGCACCATGGAAGGCCGCATCGGTCATGAGATCATCGGGGAAAACGGCTTCGGCTATGATCCCATCTTCTTTCTGCCCCAGTACGGCTGCACCAGCGCACAGCTTCCGCCGGAGGAGAAGAACGCTCTCAGCCACAGAGGCGAGGGACTGAGGAAGATGAGGAAGATCATGGAAGAGAGGCTGTCAAATGAGGATACTGATCGTAAGTGATACGCACAAGGCCCACGGCAATCTGGAGAGGGCGCTGGAGAAGGAAGGCCCCCTGGATATGCTGATCCATCTGGGCGATGTGGAGGGAAAGGCAGATTACATCGAGGCGGTGGCCGGCTGCCCGGTACATATGGTGAGCGGGAACAATGATTTCTTTTCCGACCTGCCCTGGGAGGAGGAGTTCTTTATTGGGGACCACCATGTCTTCATCACCCATGGACACGGCTACTTTGTAGGTATGAACGAGGACCGGCTGAAGGCCGAGGCCAGGGGCCGGGGGGCTGACATTGTCATGTACGGCCACACCCATATGCCCGCCCTCACGGTGGAGCCGGATCTGATCACCCTGAACCCGGGGAGCATCTCCTACCCCAGGCAGAAGGGGAGAAAGCCCAGCTACATCCTGATGGAGGTGGACCAGGACGGGAAGGTCTCCTGTGAGATACGCTACCTGGGGTGAGAACCGGGGAAGAAAGCTGTGGACGGGAACCGCGGGTGACAGCCGCGCGGGAGCCCAATCTGAAAAAATAAAAAAAGTTGTTGACATCGGCAGCCTGTTCAGATATAATTATTATCGTGCCACGTGAGTGCGCACGGACGAATAGGCCTTCGGGGTGTGGCTCAGCTTGGCTAGAGCGCCTGGTTTGGGACCAGGAGGTCGCAGGTTCAAATCCTGTCACCCCGATCATGTGTGCGGGTGTAGTTCAATGGTAGAACACCAGCCTTCCAAGCTGGATACGTGGGTTCGATTCCCATCACCCGCTTTCTTGAGGCGATCAAGTGGACATGCCTTGAGATTTGTATTTGAGTCTGTAGCTCAGCTGGATAGAGCAACGGCCTTCTAAGCCGTAGGTCGAGGGTTCGAATCCCCCCAGGCTCGTTGACACGTTCACAGATAAGACAAAGTGTCATGGTTGTGGCGGGTCAGTCCATAATGCCTTGATAAGAGGCCTGGTGTATGGAAAGAATAGAAAATGGTGGGTATAGCGCAGTTGGTTAGCGCGCCAGATTGTGGCTCTGGAGGCCCAGGGTTCGAATCCCTGTATCCACCTTTACCCGAAAGGGCTATTGGGCTATCGCCAAGCGGTAAGGCACAGGACTTTGACTCCTGCATTCGTTGGTTCGAATCCAACTAGCCCAGTTTATATGTGCGGGCGTGTAGCTCAGGTGGTAGAGCACTTGACTTTTAATCAAGTTGTCCGGGGTTCGAATCCCCGCACGCTCACTGACACGCAGCCGGATGGCTGCGTTTTTTTATTCATCCTGCGGATGTGGCGGAACTGGCAGACGCGCCAGACTTAGGATCTGGTACTTCGGTGTGCAGGTTCGATTCCTGTCATCCGCATTTATTTTTTGAGCGGTCGGACGCTGCGGAACGCGGTGCCCGGCCGTTCTTCTGTTCTGGTGCTTGACAGCCGGGAAAATTAATGATATAAGAAGTATTGTTTGCTACTGTAAAATGAATGTAAAATTTCTTGTAAGAGAGGGCTGTAAAAGATGCACCGCAAATTCAGAACAGTCATGTTGATTATAGCAATGGCCATCATCTGTGTGGCCGCGCCTTCCAGCCTTTTTCTAAGAGGAGAGGCTTCAGATGTACCGCCCACCGGCACACACGCCGGTATCTGTCATATAGACAACTCCTGCGGGATGAGCCTGTATGACGTGTGTCTGGACGACAGCGCCCGCCATAAGACAAGGGGGACCCTGGTGAGCGCGGCGGCAGGGCGGACAAAGCATGGCGCTGGCAGAGGGCAGTGGCTGACATGGCTGTGCTGTCCTGCTCTGGCAGCTTTGTTCCTGTGCGCCCGCATGAGGAAAAAGGCGGTGCTCCTGAAACCGGACCCATATCTTCCTGCACGGTTTCTGTGCGATCTATTTATCCTGTATCAGAAAGATGGAAAAAAGAGAGAAGCTGTTTTGCTGACAATGTGACATCACTTGCAGAAAACAGGAGTAAAAAATGAAAAGCAGAATAACACTTATCGGATTTTTTAAGAGACAGCCTGCCGGGCGGCTGATAGCGATAGGCTTTGCCTCAGTGATCCTTCTGGGGGCCGTGCTTTTGTGTCTGCCTGTATCTGTGAAGGACGGAGCGCATGTGTCCTTCATCGACGCGCTGTTTACATCCACAAGCGCTGTCTGTGTGACGGGGCTGATCGCCATCGACACGGCGGACCATTTTACGGCCTTCGGGCAGGGACTGGTGGCTCTGCTGATACAGGTCGGCGGCCTGGGAGTGACCTCGGTGGGCGTGGGACTGATGCTGGCGGCAGGAAAGCGGGTGAGTATCAAGACAAGGCTTCTCGTGAAGGAAGCCCTGAACGTGGACAGTTACAAGGGGATGGTGCGCCTCATACGGTCTGTCCTCCTGATGACGCTTCTCTTTGAGGCGGCCGGGGCTATCTTAAGCTACCCTGTGTTCAGCCGGGACCATGAGCCGCTCCACGCGGTGGGGATCAGCATTTTCCACTCCATTGCGGCCTTCAACAACTCGGGATTTGACATCCTGGGAGGACTTCGGAACCTGACCATTTACCAGGACAGCGTCCTTCTGAACCTGACCACGGCCGGGCTGATCATATTCGGCGGCCTGGGCTTTCTGGTCATTCTGGACATTGCAAAGAAAAGGTGCTTTAAAAAGCTGTCCTTCCACTCCAAGGTGGTCATCTCCACCAGCATTGTGCTGATCATCGCAGGCACGCTGCTTTTAAAGGCCACGGAGGATATTTCCTGGCTGGGAGCGTTTTTCCAGAGCGTGTCGGCCAGGACGGCGGGATTTTCCACCTATGCCATCGGAGATTTCACGAACGCCGGACTTTTCGTCCTGTGCGTGCTCATGTTCATCGGCGCTTCGCCGGGATCCACCGGAGGCGGTATCAAGACCAGCACCTTCTTTGTGCTGTTCCAGGCGGCCAGGAGCGCATGTGTGAAGAAAAATGTCTGCGCGTTCCGGAGAAGTATTTCCCGGCAGAATATTTCAAAAGCCAGCATGATCACTGTGCTGTCCATGATGGTGGTGTGCGTGGCCACCTTCCTTCTGTGTGTGCTGGAGCCGGACCGCACGTTTATCCAGGTGTTCTTTGAGGTGGTGTCCGCTTTTGGAACGGTAGGACTTTCCACGGGCATCACGCCTGGCTTAAGTGTGGCGGCCAAGATCGTCATTATCTTTGTCATGTTTATCGGAAGGCTGGGAGCGTTTACGCTCCTCACTATCTGGATCAGCCATCCGGAACCGAAGATACGCTACTCAGAGGAGAATATTGCCATCGGCTGATAGAGGAGAAAAAATCATGAGGAAAAAATCGAAATTAACATACGGAGTCATTGGTCTGGGACGCTTCGGCATGGCACTTGCCGTGACGCTGGCAGAGTCCGACAATGACGTCATCGTCATGGACCGGGAGAAGAGCTCCATACGGGAAATGCGAAATTATACAGACTATGCCTTTGTGACAAATGACCTGAGCATGGAGGCGCTGAGGGAGGCGGGTATCCACAACTGCGACGTGGTCATCGTCTGCATTGGCGAGAAGGTGGATGTCAGCGTCCTGACTACCATGAGCGTGATAGAGATGGGAGTTCCCAGGGTCATCGCCAAGGCGCTGTCGCCGGAGCAGGGCGCTGTGCTGAAAAAGCTGGGCGCCGAGGTGGTCTACCCGGAGCGGGATATGGCACTGCGTCTGGGACGCCGGCTTCTGTCCGGGAATTTCCTGGACTATATCCCCCTGGACCACAGCGTGCAGATCACACAGATCCGCATCCCGGAGAGGATGGTGGGAAAAACCGTGGAGCAGATCCAGCTCCGGCGGAAATACGGCCTGAACATCATTGCCATAGAGAGCGGCAGCGAGACTACCATAGAGGTGCAGCCTGATTACCAGCTTAAGGACGGCGACATCATCGTAGTCATCGGAAAGGCTGACAATATCAATACATTTGAGGAAAGCCTGTAAACAGCAGGCGGGAGGGAAAAGGTTTATGGATGTTTCGTTAAGTTATTTCCTGGATGCCATGTCCGGCAGCCCGGTCCTTGTCATCACGCTGCTCCTGACGCTGGGCGTGATCTTCGTCAACGGATGGACGGACGCGCCCAACGCCATCGCCACCTGCGTGACGACGAGATGTCTGCCGGCCCGCACGGCTATCATGATGAGTGCGGCCTTCAATTTTCTGGGTGTGTTTGTCATGACCCAGATCAACAGCTCCGTGGCATCCACCATAAGCAACATGGTGGACTTCGGCAGCAATACCCAGGAGGCTCTGGTGGCCCTGTGCGCGGCCCTCATCTCCATCGTGGTGTACAGTGTGGCCGCTTCGGTCTTTGGCATTCCGACCAGTGAGAGCCACAGTCTCATTGCGGGCATATCCGGCGCCGCCATCGCCATCCAGGGCGGCGTGGGCGGCATCAACGGGGCGGAGTGGGTCAAGGTCATCTACGGCCTTGTGCTGAGCCTGGCTCTCGGATTTATCACCGGCTGGGTCATCTGCCGGGCCATCACGGTCCTTTGTCAGAACATGGAGAGGCGCAGGGCGGACCGGTTCTTCGGGGGAGCCCAGATCGTGGGCGCCGCCGCCATGAGCTTCATGCACGGGGCTCAGGACGGCCAGAAATTTATCGGCGTGCTGTTCCTTGGCATCGCCTTCTGCAACGGACAGAATTCGGTCAGCGGCATGGAGATCCCGGTGTGGCTCATGCTCCTGTGCAGTATCGTCATGGGGCTTGGGACGAGCGTGGGAGGAGAGAAGATCATCAAGTCCGTGGGCATGGACATGGTGAAGCTGGAGCGCTACCAGGGCTTTTCTGCCGACCTGGCAGGTGCCTTCTGTCTGCTCCTCTCCAGCGTGTTCGGCATCCCTGTATCCACCACCCACACAAAGACCAGCGCCATCATGGGCGTGGGTGCGGTGAAGCGGCTGTCCGCCATTAATTTTAATGTGGTGAAGGACATGATGCTCACCTGGATCTTCACATTCCCGGGGTGCGGCATTATCAGCTTTGTGATGGCAAAGATATTCATGGCTGTCTTTTAGGTAAAATACAGGAGAAAAGGAGAAAAGAACAATGTCAAAAAAACAGGACGCGTTTTATTATGATAATTTTGCCGCGTGTGCGGAGCTTGCAAGAAAAGCGACCCATTTTCTGAAGGAGAAGCTGACGGCCTTTGACCCGGCGAAAATGGAGGAGAATATGGAGGAGATCCACCGGATCGAGCACGAGGCGGATGAAAAGAAGCATCAGCTCACAGACCGGCTGGCCAAGGCCTTCATCACCCCCATTGAGAGGGAGGATATCATATCCTTAAGCTACAATATCGATGAGCTGACTGACAAGGCGGAGGAGGTCTTCATCCGCATCTACATGAACAATGTGCAGGCCATACGCCCGGATGCCCTCAAGATGCTGGACATCGTTATCGCCTGCACGGAGGAAGTGTGCGCCCTTGTGAAGGAGTTCCCGGATTTCCGCCGCTCCAAAAAGCTGAATGAGAGTATCATCCGCATCAACTCCCTGGAGGAGCAGGCGGACAGGATCTATTTTGCCAGCATGAGGGCGCTCCATACGGAGGGAGGAGATGTGCTGGAGATCCTGGCCTGGAGAGAGATCTACACCTACCTGGAGAAGTGCGCGGACGCCTGCGAGCACGTGGCGGACGTGGTGGAAGAGGTTGTGATGAAAAATTCCTAGACCGGTTTTTTCTGAAAATATTTCTTGCATGTTTACAAAAAATGTGATATAAGTAAACACGTATGGAAAACAGATATGGCTTCCATGCAAATATTTTTTCGGCAGCAGAGAGACAGGCTGCCTTATTGATTGAGTTAGAAGCTCAAATTTTATAAGTTGGTTACTTTATAACCAGTGTGCAAAAAGGCATACAAAACTTGTGAAACGGTCAATAAGAGTAGTAAAAGTAAAAATATTTGCTATATAGACTCTAAAAGGTCCCATATCTGTCCATAACATGACACCAGAAAACGCGAAAGGATTTTTCTGCGGGTGTGTCTGTATGTATATTTGTGATAGAGTGATGAAACGCAAGTGGAAGGTGCCCTTCTGCCTGCGTTTTTTTGTTCTGCCGGAAAGTCCCTGGGACGCCCGGGCAGGATAAGAGTCCTCCGGCGGGACCGCAGGCGCTGCAGGAAGGAGTGAGTGAAGCATGAAAAAATATGTACAGGAGGATGCCCCCATCTACGAGGCGTTGGAGCAGTTCCGGAGGATGCGGATCGTGCCCTTTGACGTGCCGGGGCACAAGAGGGGAAGAGGGAACCCGGAGCTCTCAGAGCTTCTGGGGGACAGGTGCGTCAATATCGATGTAAACTCCATGAAGCCGCTGGACAATCTGTGCCATCCGGTCTCTGTGATCAAGGCGGCGGAGGAGCTGGCGGCGGAGGCCTTCGGGGCGGCCCACGCCTTTCTCATGGTGGGCGGCACCACATCGGCAGTCCAGAGCATGGCCCTGGCCTGCTGTAAAAAGGGGGATAAGATCATCATGCCGAGGAATGTCCACAGGAGCATTATCAATGCCCTTGTCCTGTGCGGCGCAAGGCCGGTGTATGTGAACCCGGATGTGGACCGGCATCTGGGGATCTCCCTTGGCATGAAAGTGGAGCAGGTGGAGCAGGCCATCCGCGACAACCCGGACGCGGTGGCCGTGTTTGTGAACAACCCCACATACTACGGCATCTGCTCCGATCTTCGTACCATTGTGGAGGCGGCCCACAGCCACGGCATGAAGGTGCTGGTGGACGAGGCCCACGGCACCCACTTTTACTTCGGGGAAAACTTCCCTGTGACAGCTATGGCCGCAGGGGCGGATATGGCGTCGGTGAGCATGCACAAGTCCGGCGGGAGCCTGACCCAGAGCTCCCTCCTCCTTGTGGGGAAGGACATGCACCCCGGCTATGTGCGGCAGATCATCAATCTGACCCAGACGACCAGCGCCTCCTACCTGCTGCTTTCCAGCCTGGACATCTCCAGGAGAAATCTGGCCCTGCGGGGGAGGGAGGCCTTCGCGAAGGTAGCGGAGCTGGCAGAGTACGCGCGGGAGGAGATCAACCGGATCGGCGGCTACTACGCCTTTGGCGATGAGCTGGTGAACCGGGACAGCGTCTATGCCTTCGACCCCACAAAGCTGTCTGTCCACACCCTGGACATTGGCCTGGCCGGCATTGAGGTGTACGATATCCTGCGGGATGAGTACGACATCCAGATTGAGTTCGGGGATCTGGGAAACATGCTGGCCTACCTGTCCATCGGCGACAGGAAGCAGGAGGTGGAGCGGCTTGTCAGCGCCCTGGCGGACATCAAGCGCAGGTACCAGAAGGACAAGACGGGCATGCTCTCCCAGGAGTACATACCGCCCCGGGTGGTGATGACGCCCCAGGAGTCCTTCTACGCGCCAAAGGAGCAGCTTCCCATCCGGGAGGCAAAGGGGCGGATCTGCAGCGAGTTCGTCATGTGCTATCCGCCGGGCATCCCCATCCTGGCGCCGGGGGAGGAGATCACGGACGAGATCATCGAGTACATCCTCTACGCAAAGGAGAAGGGCTGCTCCATGACCGGGCCGGAGGACGAGAGGATTGAGAAGCTGAATGTGGTCACAGACCGGAAGGAGGTATAGAGCGATGGAAATGTGGTTTTCAGACGAGCACACAGAGGACGTGAAGCTGTCCATACGCATCAATGAGCAGCTTTTCAGCGCCCAGAGCGAGTTCCAGCGGATCGATGTGCTGGACTCCCGGGAGTTTGGCCGCATCCTTGTGGCGGACGGGGACCTGATGCTGACGGAGAAGGATGAATTCATTTACCACGAGATGATCACCCACGTGCCCATGGCGGTGCATCCCCATGTGGAGGACGTGCTTGTCATCGGTGGAGGCGACGGCGGCGTGGTGCGGGAGCTGATCAAGTACGAGGACATCCGCCACATCGACGTGGTGGAGATGGACCCTCTTCTTGTGGAGGTGTGCCGCAAGTACATCCCTCAGATCGCCTGCAGCCTGAACGACGAGCGGGTGGAGATCTTCCACGAGGACGGGCTGCGGTTCATCAGATCCCAGACAGATAAGTACGACCTTATCATCATCGACTCCCCCAACCCCTTCGGACCCGGGGAGGGGCTGTTCACAAAGGAGTTTTACGGGAACTGCTACAATGCCCTCCGGGAGGACGGCGTCATGATCAACCAGAATGAGAGCCCCTTCTATACGGAGGAGGCCTTCCAGTGCCAGCGGATGCACAAGAGGATCGTGGAGACCTTTCCCATCTGCCGGGTTTACCAGGCCCACCTGCCCTCCTACCCGTCGGGGCACTGGCTCTTTGGCTTTGCGTCAAAGAAATACCATCCCCTGGAGGACTTAAACGGCGTGGCCTGGAAGCTGAAGGGGATCCGCACAAGATACTATGAACCGAGACTGCACGCAGGGGTGTTCGCCCTGCCGGTCTATGTGGAGGAGCTGCTGGAAGATGTTGAATAAAAATATTGTAGATTACATGGGATGTGACTGTACATACGAGGAGGCGGACATTGTCCTTTACGGGGCGCCCTTTGACTCCACCACCTCCTTCCGGCCGGGGACCCGCTTTGCCGGAGGCGCCATCCGGGCGGACTCCTACGGGCTGGAGACTTACAGCCCTTACCAGGACAGAAGCCTGGAGGAGTGCCGGGTCTTTGACATGGGAGATCTGGAGCTGGCCATCGGAAGTTCGGAGAAGGTGCTGGATCAGATTGAGGAGACGGCCGGGGAGATCTTCCGGGACGGGAAGCTGCCCTTCCTCATCGGGGGAGAGCACCTGGTGACCCTGGGAAGTGTCCGGGCGGCGGCCCGGAAATATCCGGATCTTCACATCCTGCACTTTGACGCCCACACGGACCTGCGGGAGGATTACCTGGGGGTGGAGCTGTCCCACGCCTGCGTCCTTCGGCGGTGCTGGGAGCTGCTGGGGGATGGCCGCATCCACCAGTTCGGCATCCGCTCCGGGGAGAGGGCGGAGTTTGGCTGGGCCCGGGAGGGACACACGGATCTTCATCCTTTCACCCTGGAGGGACTGGGGGAGACGCTGGAGAAACTGAAGGGCGTCCCGGTGTACTTCACAGTAGATCTGGATGTGATGGACCCTTCCGTCTTTCCCGGGACGGGAACGCCGGAGCCGGGAGGCGTAAGTTATATGGAGCTGCAGAGAGCCGTGACGGAAGTGTGCCGGAAGGCAGAGGTCATCGGGTGCGACGTGACAGAGCTGAGCCCGCCTTTTGACCCCACAGGGGCTTCCACGGCCGCGGCATGCAAGATCATAAGGGAGATGCTCATCGCCCTTGGAACAAAATAGAAAAGAGAGAAGAAAAGGAGGATATTAGAAATGGGAAAAGTACTGATCATCGGATGCGGAGGAGTGGCCAGCGTGGCTATCCAGAAATGCTGCCAGAACAGCGAGGTGTTTTCAGAGATCTGCATCGCCAGCCGCACAGTGTCCAAGTGTGACGCGCTGAAGGAGAAGCTGGAGGGAACTACAAAGACAAAGATCACCACTGCCCAGGTGGACGCGGACAATGTGGAGGAGCTGAAGGCTCTCATCAGAAAGGTGGAGCCTGAGGTGGTGCTGAACCTGGCCCTGCCCTACCAGGATCTTCATATCATGGACGCCTGCCTGGCCTGCGGCGTACACTATGTGGACACGGCCAACTACGAGCCCGAGGACACGGCAAAATTTGAGTACAAATGGCAGTGGGCCTACCGGGACGCCTACGAGAAGGCAGGCCTTACAGCTCTTCTTGGAAGCGGTTTCGATCCGGGAGTGACCAGTGTGTTCTCCGCCTACGCGCTGAAGCACTATTTTGACGAGATCAACTATATCGACATCCTGGACTGCAATGCGGGAGACCACGGCTATCCCTTTGCCACCAACTTCAACCCGGAGATCAACATCCGGGAGGTGTCCGCCAAAGGCTCCTACTGGGAGGACGGACACTGGGTGGAGACAGAGCCCATGGAGATCAAGCGGGTCTACAACTTCCCGGAGATCGGCCCGAAGGATATGTATCTTCTCCACCACGAGGAGATCGAGTCGCTGGCTCTCAATATCCCTGGCATCAAGAGGATCCGCTTCTTTATGACATTCGGGGAGAGCTATCTCACTCACCTGCGGTGCCTGGAGAATGTGGGGATGACCTCCATTGAACCCATTATGTTTGAGGGGAAAGAGATCGTGCCCCTGCAGTTCTTAAAAGCCGTACTGCCGGATCCCTCCTCCCTGGGACCGCGGACAAAGGGAAAGACAAACATCGGCTGCATCTTTGTGGGAAAGAAAGACGGAAAAGAGAAGAAGATCTACATTTACAATACCTGTGATCACCAGGAGTGCTACAAAGAGGTGGGCTCCCAGGCAGTGGCCTACACTACAGGCGTGCCGGCCATGATCGGCGCCATGATGATCTTAAACGGCACATGGAAGAAGCCGGGCGTGTATAATATGGAAGAGTTTGACCCGGATCCGTTCATGGAAGCGCTGAACAAGTGGGGACTTCCCTGGAAGGTCAGCGAGGACCCGGAGCTGGTGGACTAGGAGAGAAAGATGAGAGAAAGCAAGATACATACGCCCTGCTACATCGTGCAGGAGCGGGCGCTCAAGGAAAATCTGGAGCAGCTTGCCGGCCTGGCCCGGGAGACGGGATGCCGGATCCTGCTGGCTCAGAAGGCCTTCTCCATGTTCCGGGTCTACCCCCTCATAGGAAACTATCTGGCAGGGACCACAGCCAGCGGCCTCTACGAGGCCAGGCTGGGGGCGGAGTGCATGGGGAAGGAGAACCACATCTTCTCCCCCGCCTACCGGGAGGAGGAGATGGGCGAAATCCTCTCCCTTTGCGGACACGTAGTCCTCAACTCCCCCCAGCAGATACGGAGATACAAGAGGCAGATCCTGTCGGCGGGCAGAAGCGTGGGACTTCGTGTCAACCCGGAGTGCTCCACCCAGGAGGGCCACGCCATCTACGATCCCTGCGCCCCCGGCTCCCGGCTGGGGACTACCCTCTCCCAGCTTGAGAGGGCCCTTGCGGAGACGCCGGACCTGCTGGAGGGGATAGAGGGGCTGCATTTCCACACTCTGTGCGAGCAGGACGCGGACGCCCTGGCAGTTACCCTGGATGCAGTGGTGGAAAAGTTCGGTGTGTACATGGCGAAGATGAAGTGGGTGAACCTGGGCGGAGGACATCATATCACCCGCCCGGGGTACCACATGGAGACGCTGAAGCAGTGCATCCGCCGGGTGCAGAAGCTCTGCGGAGGGACAGTCTATCTGGAGCCCGGGGAGGCGGTGGCGCTGCAGGCCGGGACGCTTCGGACCAGTGTGCTGGAGATCACGGAAAACGGCGTGCAGACAGCCATCCTGGACGCCTCCGCCGCCTGCCATATGCCGGACGTGCTGGAGATGCCCTACCGCCCGCCCCTTTCCGGGGCAGGCCTTCCAGGGGAGAAACCTTTCACATACCGCCTGGCAGGCCCCACCTGTCTGGCGGGGGATGTGATCGGAGACTACTCCTTTGACCGGCCCTTAGAGACCGGGGATGTGCTGGAGTTCCAGGATATGGCCATCTACTCCATGGTAAAAAACAATACATTCAACGGCATGGCCCTTCCGGACATCGTCCTTGAGCGGGAGGACGGGAGCAGGGAGCTGGTGCGCCGGTTCGGCTATGAAGATTTTAAAGGCAGGCTTTCGTAAGCCTGCCTTTTCCGTGGCCGTGCGGGAAGCTCAGAATTCCCGCACGCCGTACTGATCCCTGTACTGCTTCAGCGTCATGCCGGTGTGCTTCTTGAAGGTCTTTCCCAGATGGCTCTGAGAAGAAAAGCCCAGGTAGGCGGCGATCTCACTGTAGGAGTAGGGGGAGTAGGAGAGCAGGTTTTTTGTCAGCCCGACCTTTTCGCGCAGGATAAAATCCGTGATGGTGAGACCCTCGTGCTGGCGGAAGATCTCGGACAGATAATTGGCGTTCAGGTACAGCTCGTCGGCAATGTCCTGGATGCGGATTTTTTCATGGAGATGCTTGAATATATAGTCCTTGCACTGGTCCACCCTGGGGTTCTGGTCTTTCCTTGGCCGGCCTGCCTTCTGGGAATTTAAGTCCGCCACCATCTCTGCATATTTGAATTCAAACTGGTGCATCATGTTCAGCAGGACAGCCGTGTCTGATTCCTCCTCCAGCTTCTGGATGAAGACGTCGCTCATGGAGAAGGATACCTCCGGGAGAAGGCCGCCTCTGATGGCTGCACGGCTTGCCAGCGTGACCACCACAATGCCCCGGTTGCGCATGTGGCGGACCTCGTCTTTGGCCAGTGTCCCGATCTTTCCCGTGTAGTCCTCCTGCAGGCTGCGCCGGAGCATGCCGATGTCCCCGTGCTCGATGCTGGAGAACTCCCGCAGCTCCTGGTCGTAAGGATTGTGGGGCTGCTCCTGCTCCCTCCGGTCAAAGACCAGGGAGGAGAAGTCCTCCATGATGGCGTCGTCCATGGAGCTGTCCATGCAGTTGGCGGTCACCAGGTCGTCCCGGGAGAGGAAGCTGGTGTGTAGCAGGTTGTAGACGAGGAGCACATGGGAGGTGAAGTCGGAGAACTCGCACTCCGGGGCAGACATTGCCCAGGACGGGTATTCCTATTGCGTACAGCCGGATCTCAATCACTATGAGGCATCGAAGTGCGTAGACCTTGCGGGCACGGATATCTACTTTCCCACCCAGGATGAGCTGACCGGAACGGAGGCAGCATTTGGCGGGAACTCCATACGAAGCCTGAAGAATGAAAATTATCTGGTGCTGGAGAGCCAGGCTCAGGCATTCAAGTACTGGACTCCTTATCCGGGACAGCTCCGGCTCCACGCCTACAGCCACCTGGCCAGCGGCGCTATAGGGGAGCTCTACTGGAACTGGCACTCTATCCACAACGGGTATGAGACCTACTGGCGCGGCATACTGAGCCATGACCTGCTTCCAAATCCGGCCTACACAGAGATATGCGATATCGGCCGGGAATGGAAGGAACACGGGGCGGAGCTGGCCGGGCTGAAGAAAAAGAACCGGATTGCTCTCCTTGTGGACAACCGCTCACTGACTGCTCTTCAGTGGTTCCCCATTGACAGGGACTTAAGCTACAACGATGTGGTCCGGTGGATGTACGACAGCCTCTATGAGCTGAACCTGGAGTGCGACGTGGTGGACGCCCACGCCCTGGAGGAGGACCGTTACGATATGATCGTCACCCCGGCCCTCTACTGCGCCGGGGAGGAGCTCATTCACCGCCTTGACGCCTTTGTAAAGCGGGGCGGAGTCCTTGTCAGCTCCTTTCGCTCCTTTGTGGCGGATGAGCACTCCAGCGTGTACCCGGATGTCCAGCCCCATGGACTGACGGACTGCTTCGGAATGACCTACAATCAGTTCACAGAGCCCGGCAGGACTTCCATCGCAGGAGAGAAGGTCCGGTATTTTATGGAGCTTCTAAAGCCGGAGACAGCGGAGGCGAAGGCATCCTATGCGCACCCCTACTGGGGGCAGTACGCGGGGATCACGAGGAACCGCTGCGGAGCCGGAGCTGCCTGGTACGTGGGCTGCTGCACGGAGAAGAGGCTTCTGAAGGATGTGTACAGGCAGGCAGCGGCAGACGCGGGAATTTCCCTGCCATCCTGTGAGTGGCCTGTCACTCTCAGAAGCAGTGAGACAGAGGACGGGAGAAGGCTGCACTTTATCCTCCACTACAGCCAGGAGGAGCGGACAATCCCCTGCCCCTTTGATCACGGGACAGACATTCTGACAGGGAAAAGCTATGACAGGCAGGCTCCGATCCATCTGAAGGACTGGGATGTGGTGATCCTGGAGGAGAGACGGAAGTAAAAGCGTGGAGGAGAGAGGAAATGCTGCATTTATATATGGCAGAGAGCCCGGAGAGACTTTATCCGGAGCGAAGAGAAGAACAGTATACATTTATCCCGGAGGACGGCACAGAGAACGAGGTGGTCAATCTGTATCCTGACGTCACCTTCCAGACTATGGAGGGCTTTGGAGGGGCTGTCACAGACGCGGCCGGATATGTGTTTTCCAGGATGGACAAAGCCAGGCAGGAGGAGCTGCTGGACATGTATTTCGGGGAGGAGGGCATGCACTACAACCGGGTGCGCCTCCACATGGACAGCTGCGATTTTTCCACCCGGCTCTACTCAGCCGTGGAGGACGAGACAGACGATAATCTGGACACTTTTTCCTTTGCTCACACGGAAAAACACATGATTCCTCTCCTGGAGGCGGCCCAGAAGAGAGCGGGGAAAAAGCTGAAGATCATGCTCTCCGCCTGGTCTCCGCCGGAGTTCATGAAGACAAACGGGAGCCGCATCGGAGGCGGCTCCCTGAAAAAGGAGTACTACGGGAGATGGGCCCGGTATCTGTGCCGCTACATTGAGGAGTTTGAAAAGAGGGGCTATGAGGTGGAGCGCATGTCCCTCCAGAACGAACCCGCCGCCGTGCAGACATGGGACTCCTGCGTCTACACGGTGGAGGAGGAAAAGATATTTCTGCGGGATCACCTCTTCCCGGAGATGAAGAAGAGAGGGCTGGAACACGTGGAGATCTTTGGCTGGGACCACAACAAGGAGCGGCTTTTTGAGAGGGCCCGGGGGCTCATCGATGAGAGGACGGACTCCATGATCACAGGGCTGGCCTTTCACTGGTACAGCGGGGATCATTTTGAGGCCCTGGATCTGGTGCGGCAGATGTACCCGGACAAGAAGCTGATCCTGTCCGAGAGCTGTCTGGAATTCGGAAAATACGACAAGGACTTGGAGACGGAGAACGCCATCCGCCTCTCCCACGATATGATCGGGAACCTGAACCACGGCATGTCCGCTTTTTATGACTGGAACATCCTGCTGGACGGCCAGGGCGGCCCCAACCACCAGGACAATTTCTGTGACTCGCCCTATCTCTACCACGAGGAGGAGGGACGCCTGGAGGAGAGGAGGATCTGCCGGTATTACTGGCATTTCGCCCACTTTATCGAGGCCGGGGCTGTCCGCATCGCCCACACGAAGTACACGGAGAAGCTGGATATGACGGCCTGGAAAAATCCCTCCGGTGACATTGCCTGCATTTTCATGAACAAGTCAGACGAAACGCTGCCGGCGGTGATCCGCATGGAGGGAGAACTCTGTCCTATCGAACTGGAGCCAAGGGCTATCGCCAGCTGCGTGATCAAAGAAGAAAGAGAAGCATGAGAGAGACTGGAAGGAGAGAACAGACATGATAACAAATCCAATTATTCCCGGGTTTAATCCCGATCCATGTATATGCCGGAAGGGGGAGGACTACTATCTGGCGGTGTCCACATTCGAGTGGATGCCGGGCCTTCCGGTCTACCACTCCAGAGACCTGAAGCACTGGGAGCTGTACACCCATGTGATCACCGACGATGAGAAGGTGGACTTAAAGAAGCTGCCATCCGCCAAGGGGATCTGGGCCCCCTGGAGCGAGCCCGTGTATCTCCATTCCTCAGGCTTTGACGCCTCTCTCTTCCACGACGATGACGGACGCAAGTACGTGGTGGCCCTGGAGTGGGAGACAAGAGAGGGCTACGAGAAGCCGGGAGCCATCTGCATGGTGGAGTATGACCCGGAGAAGAAGGAGATCAAAGGGTATCCGAAGCGGATCTGGAACGGGGGAACAGACCGGGGCTGCATTGAGGCTCCTCACCTGACCAAGAAAAACGGCTATTACTATATTATGTGCGCGGAGGGTGGCACTGGCTATAACCACTGTGTCACCATGGGCCGATCCCGCAGCGTGTGGGGCCCCTACGAGAAGGATCCCACCAACCCCATCCTTACCTCTGTGCCAGGAGAGTCCTACGAGAGACACAACCCGGATCATTTAAAGCCCAAATACTATAACCCGGACTCCGTCCTTCAGAAGGCGGGGCACGGCAGCTATGTGGAGACGCCGGCGGGGGAGGTCTACATGGTCTTTCACGTGTCCAGGCCCTTTGTCCCGGAGCTGTGCTGCACTCTGGGACGGGAGACGGCGATCCAGAAGATGATGTGGACCGAGGACGGGTGGCTCCGGTCTGCCTCCGGAAGCAACATGGCCCAGGAGGAGACGCAGGAGAGCTCTCTGCCGGAGCGCCCGCTGCCGCAGACGCCGGATTTTGATGACTTTGACAGTGGGGAGCTGGGAAACTGGTACTATGCCCCCAGGATCATTCCCCGGAGATTTGCGGATGTGAAAGCCAGGCCCGGCTGGGTGCGCCTCCGGGGACAGGAGTCCAGGACGTCCCTCAACAGGGTCAGCATCCTTGCCAGAAAGCTGACAAGTGTCTACGCCCGGATCACCACGAAGATGGAGTTCCTGCCTGAGGTGCACCAGCACAGTGCGGGCCTCATCCTCTACTACGACAATATGAACTACATCAATCTCCGGAAATATTACAGCGAGACGCTGGGAGGAGGCGCCCTGTCCATCATCCACCTGGAGAACGGCGTGAAGACGGAGTTCCTCAATACCAGGACTGCTGTGGAGGACTGTCCCATTTACCTGCGTCTCTGGATCCAGGGGAGAAAGTCCTGGTTCGAGTGGAGCTACGATGGGGAACACTACACGAAGATCGGCCGGATCTTTGAGACGGCGAAATTCTCTGACGAGTACTGCCAGTACGGGGAATTCACCGGCACGATGGTAGGCCTGACCTGCGCGGACAGGGTGAGGCACCAGCACTGTGCGGATTTTGATTTCTTCGAGTACATCGCCGATGAGACAAAGCCGTTGGATTAGTATATGGGGACGTAATGCTTTAAAAAAGTATTACGTCCCCCTTTCTATGTCACATATTCTTGCGGCGGCGGTGGAAGTATGCTATCCTGTTGACAGGCATTATTTTTCTCATATTCTTATGTGGCATCTGCCGTGTCAAAGAAGGGCCGGGAGTATCTCCGGCGTTCCTGTCAGAAATCTTAATGCTTATTTTCACAATCAGAGTAAGCAGAGAGGTTTCAAAGGAAGGAGAGAAATATTTCTGAATGTCTTCTGAGGCCTCCTGCGAAAATTAAAGGAGGAGGGCCTATGGAACAGAAGACAAGGCTGCAGTGGCACCCGGCGTTTGCAGCTGTTCTCAGGATTGAGCTGGAGAAGGAGCTTGACCGGCTGGAGATTGAAGATGAGGTCCAGCTGACGAAAAAACCGCTGCAGATGGATGTGCTACTCATCAAAAAGGACGGGGAGAAGCCAATCGAAAAGAATATTGGCCGCATTTTCAGGAAGCACAATATCATTGAGTACAAGTCGCCGGGAGATAG
Organism: Faecalicatena fissicatena; assembly: GCF_016900595.1. Classification (NCBI taxonomy): domain Bacteria; kingdom Bacillati; phylum Bacillota; class Clostridia; order Lachnospirales; family Lachnospiraceae; genus Faecalicatena; species Faecalicatena fissicatena. The sequence continues at coordinate 184,276 of NZ_JACLYY010000002.1, read as the reverse complement.
CCTGAGTGTAAACGATTTCTATAAAGTATACGGCTATGCATGTATTTACCAGTCTGACACGGACAGGGTGATGGAGATCCGTCCGCAGGAGCTGACGCTGACATTTGTGTGCACCCGTTTTCCGAGAAAGCTGCTGAAGCATTTGCGGGGCAATCTGCGCAGGGGCAGAGAGATTGAAGAGCTGATGGAGAGGTATGAGGAACACAGTCATTCCCGGTGGTATCAGTCGGCGATGGATCTGATCGTCCGGGCCAACTGGGAGAAAGTGAAGGAGGAGAAGGATATGTGCGAAGCGTTAAGAGAACTGTTTGCGGATGAGCTTCAGGAGTCGGAAGATGCTGGAGCGGAGAAGCAGATCATTTCCGTCGTGTGTAAGAAGCTGGAGAAAAACAGAGGGGTGTCTGAGATTTCTGAGGCCTTGGAGGAGCCGGAGGAAAAGATCCGCCTCATCTGTGAGGCCGCCGCGGACTATGCGCCGGATTATGACGTAGATAAAATATACAATAAGCTGAGAGAAGGAGAGAGCAGGAAATGAAGATACTGATCGCATCTGACATACACGGGAGCGCCTATTACTGCCGCTGCCTTTTGGAGAGATACCGGGAGGAGAAGCCGGATAAGCTGCTCCTTCTGGGGGATATCCTCTATCACGGCCCCAGGAACGACCTGCCCCGCGAGTACGCGCCCAAGGAAGTGCTGGCTATGCTCAACAAGGTGAAGGAGGAAATCCTGTGCGTCCGGGGGAACTGTGACACGGAGGTGGATCAGATGGTGCTGGAGTTCCCAATCCTGGCGGATTACTGCATTTTGTATACCGGAGACAGGATGATCTTCGCAACCCACGGGCATCAGCACAATACAGCCCATCCCCCTATGCTGAAAGAGGGAGACATTCTTCTGCACGGGCACACCCATGTGCCGGTGCTTGAGGAGTTTGATGGAAAATACTATATCAATCCCGGATCCGTGTCCATTCCAAAGGAGAACAGTGCCCACAGCTATATGATGCTGGAGGATGGCGTGTTCACCTGGAAGGATGTGGAGACGGGGGAGACATACAAGGAGGCAGCGCTGTAGGGCGCTGCCTCCTTTATGCCGGGCAGTTTTCCTCATGCCCGTGCGGCTCTTTTTTTCCCGTACCGCAGCGGTTCCGACACATGTCTGCGGAAGAAGGCAATGACAGGCCCCATGAAAAAGGCTGTGATCACAGTGCCGATTCCCACCGTGGCATGCAGGGAGAAGCCGATGACAACACAGATTACATCGGTGGTGATGCGAAGATACTGGAACTGGAACCGGGTGTGGGCGTCCAGGTACAGGGCGATGACATCGTAGGTGGACACGCCCAGATCTGCTGTGAAATACAGAGCGGCAGCCAGGCTGACGAGAAGGACACCCGCCACAAGAAAGACGCATTTCAGAGCGAGGCCGGGATGGGGGAAGAGAGTGTCCCAGACCCATCCGGAGAACTCGGCTACATAGCCCAGGAGAAAGAGGTTGATAAAGGTGCCCAGACCGATCTTTGCCCTATCCATGAAGAACATGGCGGCCAGCAGGATCAGATTCAGGATCATATAAAAGGTGCCAAAGCCTATGGAGGTCAGATTCCACACACCGTGGGCAAAGACCTGGAAGGGATCCATGCCGAAATCAGAGAAGTTGAACATGCCCACGGCGATACCGTTCAGGGTGATCCCGCAGACAGTCATCAGGATACGTCTTGTCTTTTCGTTTTTCATCACTTTATCTCTCCTTTGCGATTGAACAGGCAGTACCGGAAATGCTTCTGTCAGGACTCGCCAACAGCCTGGTTTGAGGCAGCCTGTCCTGTAATCGGGCTGCCCCACTTGACATACCGGGTGTATACTATATAATTATAGTGCCGGAAACATCCAGCGTCTGTCAAATTCAGACCAATTCATATAATATTTGTACCAGAAATGATAAAGGAGGGGACATGCGTGAGCTATCTGCAGACACAGGACAGGATCCGGGTGGACCAGAGGATGTACGAGCTACAGAAGCACGGGACAAAGGAGTTCCCCTTCCAGGTATATTTTAATGATTTCCCGCACTTTCGGGATCATCTTGAGGACTGGCACTGCCATGCCGAGATGGAGTTTACCGTGGCGCTCAAGGGGGCCTTTGAGTGCGGACTGAATGAAAGGCGGTACAGGATCGAGGCGGGAGAAGGTATATTTGTGAATTCGGGCGTGCTGCATATGTACCGCGCCCTTGGCAAATACGAGGACAGTGAGAGCATATCCATTGTCTTTCTCCCCCAGTTTCTCTCAGGAGGGACGGAGAATCTGATCTTTCATAAATTCATTGAGCCGGTCATGGAGGATGCCGGGATGCGGGGAGAGCCTCTGCGCCGCGGAAGCGGCTGGCAGGAGGAGCTGCTCGTCTGTCTGCGCAGGCTGTACTGTCTGAGCAGAGAGGACGGCTGGCTGACAGAGATGCGCCTTAGGAACCAGCTCTCCCAGGCATGGGAGCTTTTTATCAGAAACTATGCCAGGGGGGACGAGGCGGCGGAAAAGCCTTCCAGGGAAATGATCTATGAGGAGAGGGCAAGGAGGATCCTGCAGTTCATCCAGGAGCACTACTGTGAGGACATCACAGTGGAGGATGTGGCGGAGCAGGTCCACATCAGCAGGACAGAGTGCTTCCGGTGCTTTCAGAAGATCACCGGGCAGAGCCCTAAGAGCTATCTGAACAGTTACCGGATCAGACAGGCTATGCGCCAGCTGGAGACAACGGATGACAGTATCACAGCGATCTGTTTTTCATGCGGGTTCAACAGCATGAGCTATTTTGTGAAGCGGTTCCGGGAGAGCGCCGGCATCTCGCCGGGAAAATACCGGGAACTGACAAGACGAAAGGGAAACACAGAGGAGCTGAACATGAATACGCAGCAAAAGAAAGGAGATCAGGAACATGCTTGAAGTAAAGAACCTGACTTTTAAAGTGAATGAAAACGGTGTGGAGCGAAGCATCGTGAAGGATATCAGCTTTACCGTGGAGAACGGGGAGATGCTGGTGATCACAGGGCCCAATGGGGGAGGGAAATCCACCCTGGCAAAGGTGCTGATGGGGATTGAGAAGGCGGATGCCGGACAGATCATCCTGGACGGGGAGGATATCTCCGGATATGATATCGACCACCGCGCAAAAGCGGGAATCGGCTTTGCCTTCCAGCAGCCCCCGCGATTTAAGGGGATGACAGTGGACCGCCTGCTGTCCTTGGCGGCAGGTGAACCGCTTCCGGAGCAGGTGGCCTGCCGGATGCTCAGTTCGGTGGGACTGTGCGCGAAGGAGTATTTAAAGAGGGAGATCGACGGGACGCTCTCAGGAGGAGAGATGAAGCGGATCGAGATCGCCACAGTGCTGGCCAAGAGCCATAAGCTGTGTATTTTCGATGAGCCCGAGGCGGGCATTGACCTGTGGAGCTTTTCCATGCTCATACAGCAGTTTGAAAGGATCCACGAGAAGAAGGATCAGATGCTGATCCTGATCTCCCACCAGGAGAGGATCATCCGCATGGCGGACAGGATCATGGTCATTGACGATGGACGGATCAAGAATATCGGCCCGAGGGAGGAAGTGCTCCCCACGCTCCTCAAGGAGGAGCCGTCCTGCACATGTATGGATCAGCAGGCGTAAGCAGCGGAAGAAAGCAAAAAGAGAGGAGAAGATGACAGATGCCAGCATTATTAGATAAGATCACAGAACAGGTGCTGCGGCAGATAGACAGCGGCTCCGGATTTAAGCAGGAGGGCGCTTTCAATCTCCGCCAGAACGGAATTTCCCTGTGCCACGGCAGCACGGAGCATATTAAGATAAAGAAAAAGGAAGACAAGCCTGGTATAGATGTATATATAGACGGGGACACAAAGGGCGAGCAGGTGCATATCCCGGTTGTGGTGAGCGCCTCCGGCATGGTGGATATTGTGTACAACGATTTCTATATTGCTGACGGCGCGGACGTCACGATCGTAGCCGGCTGCGGCATCCACAACAGCGGCTGCGATGAGAGTCGTCACGACGGTATCCATGCCTTCCACGTGGGGAAGGGGGCCAATGTCCGCTACGAGGAGAAGCACTACGGTGAGGGTGAGGGAACAGGAGCCCGGGTCCTGAATCCGGTGACAAAGATCTATATGGAAGAGGATTCCATGTTTACCCTGGATACGGCCCAGATCAAGGGCGTGGACTCCACCGTGAGAGAGACTGAGGTGACTATGGGAGCCGGAGCGAAGCTCTATGTGGTGGAGAAGCTGATGACCCACGACAATCAGAAGGCGGAGTCCAACATGGCCGTTTACATGAAGGGGGAGGACAGCTCCGCCCAGATTATCTCCCGGTCTGTGGCAAAGGGAAGCTCTACCCAGGTCTTCCATCCAAGAGCTGTGGGAGAGGCGAAATGCCACGCCCACATCCAGTGCGACTCGATTATCATGGATGAGGCGCAGGTGCGCTCCATCCCGGAGATTGACGCCCGCCATCTGGATGCGGCAATCATCCATGAGGCTGCCATCGGAAGGATCAACAACGAGCAGCTCATCAAGCTGCGCACCTTCGGAATGACTGAGGAAGAGGCAGAAGGCGTGATCGTGGAGGCGTTTTTGAATTAAGTTCATAAGAGCTGCCATATCAGGAACATAATCGTAGATTTAATAAAGGACAGGTAAATGAGGTGGAATTCCACTTTATTTACCTGTCCTTTGATTATCTTTGTGTATACATTTTTTCAGATCCCCGCAAACGTATTTCCGGAATCAAAGATGTACGGATTTTTTCGTGATTTGTTGAAGAGGAGATACGTTTTAAGATAGTTTCGGCGGCATATTCACCTATACTAAAGGTTCTTTTGACTATGGAGGTGATATTAAAATTCAGGCTCCAAAGCAGCTCTACATCACCAAACGCCACGATTGATATATCTTTTCCAATCTGTAGATCATGTGTCAAAAGATATTTTACAAGTCCCAGGGTAAAAATGGTATCAGCAGTGAAAATAGCTGTTGGAGGTGGGCTGAGTGAAAACAGGTCGGAAGCCATTTCATAGGCGGTATCAATTTTTGAAGGCCCAAATTTTACATAATTTGAATTGACGGGTTTTCCGCAATTTGTCAAAGCATCAATATATCCTTGATGACGCTGATGCATATAGAGAATTTCGGGTTTTCCGCACATGATAGCAATTCTCTCATGACCATTTCTGAGCAGAAGAGATGTGGCATCAAAGGCGCCTTCCTGTTCAGCCATGAAAATGTTGTCAAAACTGGAACACTTCATATCTCTTCCTACAACTACAACGGGAACAGATAAATCCTGCAGAGCAGAGATGGTTGCAGGCAGAAAGGCCCCTTTATTATTGACCGGAGAAATGATAATCCCGTCAATATTTTGGTGAGAGAGCTCTCTGATTAGCTCCAGTTCTTTTTTTTCGTCTTCGTTAGAAGAAAAGTACATGATGTTAAAATGCGCTTTTTCAAAAGGATCGTTCAGTCCGGTCAGGATCTCGGCGTAAAAGCTGTCTGTGATGTTAGGGAGTAGGACGGCTATGGTGTTATAGGTTTGTACCTTGACTGTTTGACCTTTCGGACGCTGATAATTTGTCTGAATGAGAATTTCTTCCACCAAATCTCTGGTTTCTTTTTTTACATATCCGTTCCCGTGTATTACACGGGAAACAGTAGCAACGGATACGCCTGCCATCTGAGCGATATCCCTAATAGTAGCTGCCATTTTTTACCTCGCTTGCATTTATACAAAGTAGTAGTGTTTATAGACCCTCTCCAAGGTCTGAATAATCTGTTTTATAATTGTTAATTTATTATATCATATCTCTCTTGCGAAAGCCAACGGTTGAAGTGTAACAAAGTGAATGAAATTACATGTAAAATTGTGTATTATTACACATATAAAATGTAATTAAATGTAAAAAATGCGAATTGAATAGAGGGAGATGTATTGATATAATTGCAAATATAAAGGATCCGGATAATATGTAGCATGTTACACAAACTAAACAAAAGAAAGAGGTAAATAGAGATGGCAGAATTTATGAAATATGATCCGTGGGCTAAGATTACAACAAGAAATGGATTTGCAGGCGATGAGATTATCTCAATGTTGCAAAAGTCGATCAGAAAAGCAAAAGAAGAGAATGCGATCAGAGCGGCTTATGAGATGTATATTACAAGTCCTCAAATGGAAGAAAAGCTGTGGAGACGTCTGCTGGCCATTAGTGTAGAGGATATTGGATTCGGAGATCCAAATGCCTGCGTCTATGTATGGACGTTAAATCAGATCCGCAAAGAATTTCTCTATGCAGACGGGGACAGGTCTCTGTTTTTTATTCAGGCTATCAGGTATCTTTGCAGATGTAAAAAAGAACGTTCCTCGGATCATATCAAATGCAGGATTATGGCGGAGTTTGAACACGGGAAAACACTGGAAATACCTGATTATGCGTATGATATGCATACCCAGAAAGGGAAAGCAATGGGCCGTGATGTGATTCATTTCCTTGAAGATGCCAGCTGTGTTACACCAGAGCTTGAGGATGAGGAGTTTAAAAAGATAAAGGCAGACTATATCAAATTTTGTAAGGAAGATAAAGACAGGATGGAGGGTAGGCCGGAAACAGAGCCTTTTGAATACAATGGATGGCAGTATTGATAGCTGATTGAGAAAGAGGTGATACTATGGAAAAAACTGTGAGTAATGGGATAAGGATGCACGCTTTTTATGTGTTTATGCTTATTTTTATGATTGCATTGGCAGTTACGACTACATTTATTGGCAATCTGACGCCCAATATTATTGAGCATTATGGCCTTAATTATTCACAGGCGGGAAATATAAATCTGTTTTTTCAGATTGGCGGCTTCGCATCTCTTTTACTTGGTGCCTTTTTTTCTGATAAGACGAAAAAAAGCAATATTATTATAGCTGCGGCCATTGTGATGAGTGCAGGGCTTTGCCTCATTGGTCTGGTACCGCCGTATATTTTTCTCCTGATCATTTTATTTGCTCTAGGCATGTCAACACAGATATTGAATATCCTTACATCAGGGTATACATGTGATATTGTGTGTGCAGAAAAACAGAGCGGTTATGTAACATTTTTGCTTTCCTTTTACAGCATAGGATCCACAGTTGCTTCACAGCTCTCAATACGGCTTGAAGATTATGTGTGGACGTCCCGATTTCTTATCATAGGGATTGCCAGCGGTGTATTATCATTATTGTTTCTGGCGTCAAAGCTTATTTTAAAAGAACCTGATAATATCGGAATTGAGGAGGCGGCATCTGTAGAAAAGGCGGAGAAAAATCCATATTCGCTGGCCCATCTTGGGAAAATGCTTCACAATTACAGATATTTTCTAATTCTGATCATGGCATTTTTATATACGGGACACCAGACAACCATTACAATGTGGTTCCCTACCTATCTGACAGAGGATCTGAAATTTTCAGCTGCTTTCATGGGCAGTGTGATTTCGCTATACTGGACCGGAGTGCTGATCGGGCGCATATTATATACTTTTGTTTTTAAAAAGATAAAGGCGGCAGTGTTTATAATGGTCACATCTATCCTCGGAAGCGTGCTGCTTGCTGTGGCCATTCTGGGCGGAACGCAGATCCTATGGCAGATAGGAGTGGCTGGCCTTGGAATTCTGACGGGAGCCTTGTTTCCCCTGTTTATTATGTTGGGATGCTCTCTTTTCCCGCAGAATTCCGGAAGTGCAAGCTCCTTTGTGGGTGTAGCTTTTGCGCTGGGTTCTGCACTGTTCCCCTATATGCTTGGCTTTGTGGCAGAGTATGTGGAACTGAGAATTGCTATATATATTTCAGTATTAGCGTTGTTGGTTATCGGTATCTTGATTCCAGCAGGAAGATTTAACAGTGATAAATAATAGCAGAGCAAGGTGCGGTATAGGAAAAGGTATGTCGCACCTTGGTTTCTGTATAGATTATCAGATATTGTGGAAGAGAGGAAGAAAATGAAGAAGCAGTTAGATAAAATTTTTCATCTGAGCGACAATAATACAAATATAAGGACAGAACTTGTTGCGGGAATCACTACATTTATGACTATGTCATACATTCTTGCGGTTAATCCATCGCTTCTTTCGGAGACGGGGATGGATAAAGGAGCTGTTTTTACGGCGACTGCTCTGGCTGCATTTGTCGGAACGTGGGCTATGGCATTGCTGTCAAATTACCCGGTTGCCCTTGCTCCTGGTATGGGACTGAATGCCTATTTTGTGTATACTGTTGTACAAAGCATGGGATATACATGGCAGATGGCATTGGCGGCAGTTTTTATAGAAGGAATCATATTTATTATATTGTCCTTGTCTCATGTCAGAGAGGCTTTGTTTAATGCAATTCCTCAGAATCTCAAAAATGCGGTTTCTGTAGGCGTAGGAATTTACATTGCGTTTATAGGGCTGCAAAATGCAAAGATTGTTGTGGATAGCACGACTCTTGTTAAAATATACTCTTTTAAAAATTCTATTGATGAGGGAATGTTTAACCGTGAAGGAATTACAGTTGTACTGGGGCTGATAGGGATTCTGATTACATCTGTTTTAGTGATAAAAAAGGTGAAAGGAAATATTCTGTGGGGAATTTTGATCACTTGGGGATTGGGGATTATCTGTCAGCTGACGGGGGTATATACACCAGGTGAAGGCGCTCCCAGCCTGCTGCCGGATTTTTCAGGTGGTATCTCTGTACCGAGTCTTGCGCCTACTTTTATGAAATTTGATTTTTCGCAGGTTTTCTCTTTGGAATTTTTAGTTGTTATGGCCGCGTTTCTTTTTGTGGACATGTTTGATACATTGGGAGCACTGATCGGAATAGCTGGGAGGGCCGATTTGTTGGACAAAGATGGAAAGCTGCCTCATATAAAAGGTGCGCTGACTGCTGATGCAATTGCTACAACAGTCGGAGCCGTATTTGGTACATCCACTACAACCACCTATATAGAAAGTGCCTCAGGAGTAGAAGAAGGAGGGCGTACGGGCCTGACGGCGATCATAACGGGCCTGCTTTTTTTGGCGGCACTTTTCTTGTCTCCTGTTTTTCTGGCTATCCCGTCATTTGCGACGGCACCGGCACTGGTTGTTGTTGGTTTTCTGATGATGACATCTATTACCAAGCTGGATTTTGAGGATATGACGGAGACAATTCCCTGTTTTATTGCTATAATCGCTATGCCTTTTATGTACAGTATCTCAGAGGGTATTGCAATGGGTATTATTTCATATGTTATAATTAATGTCGTATGTGGTAACGCCAAAAAGAAAAGAATAACACTGCTGATGTATATTCTCATGGCGATCCTGCTGATAAAATATATATTGATTTAATTTGTACAATGGAAAGGACAAGTTATGAAAAAATATGACGTGATCATTATCGGGGCAGGCCCGTCCGGGATCTTCTGCGCCTGCCGCCTGAAAGAGCTGGATCCGGACATAGAGATACTGATGATCGAGAAAGGGCGGTCCATAGAGGACCGCTCCTGCCCCAAGCGGGTGACAAAGGAATGTGTGGGATGCCGTCCCTGCTCCATCACCACCGGCTTTGCCGGGGCGGGGGCCTTCTCCGATGGAAAGCTGTCCCTCTCCCCGGATGTGGGAGGCACCCTGCCGGAAATACTGGGGTATGACAGGACACAGGAGCTGATCCGCAGGGCAGATGAGATCTATCTGAAATTCGGCGCGGACAAAAAGGTCTATGGTATCGATGACCCGGATGCCATTGACACCATACGGACAAAGGCCATCCGCGCCAATCTGAAGCTCATCGAATGTCCCATCCGCCATCTGGGGACAGAGGAAGGCTACAAGATTTACGCAAGGCTCCAGCAGCATCTGCTGGACGCGGGTGTGGAGATTTTATTCCGCACTATGGTCCGGGATATCCTGGTGGAGGACGGCCGGGCCGTGGGCGTTGTGACGGAGGACGGACAGGAGTACCGCGCCGGGGCTATCGCGGCCGGCGTGGGAAGAGAGGGCTCCGAATGGTTTGCAAGGCTGTGTGAAAACCACCAGATCCAGACAAAGAGCGGCACAGTGGACGTGGGTGTCCGGGTGGAGGTCCGGGACGAGGTCATGAAGGAGCTGAACGAGAAGCTCTACGAGGCCAAGCTTGTCTACTATACCCCCACATTTGACGACAAGGTGCGGGTGTTCTGCACCAACCCCTCAGGGGAGGTGGCCACAGAGTACTACGACGGCGGACTGGCTGTGGTAAACGGACACGCCTACAAGTCCCGGGACATGAAGACGCGGAACACCAATTTTGCCCTCCTCGTGTCCAAGAATTTTACCGAGCCCTTCAAGTCCCCCATTGAATATGGAAAACACATTGCCCAGCTTGGAAATATGCTGAGCGGTGGAAAGATCCTTGTGCAGAGGTACGGGGATCTGAAGAGGGGACGGCGGACAACCGAGGAGCGGCTTGTGCGAAGCAATGTAGTGCCAACCCTGAAGGATGCAGTGCCCGGGGATCTCTCCCTTGTGCTGCCTCACCGGATCATGACAGCCATCCAGGAGATGATAGAGGCTCTGGATAAGGTGACGCCCGGCATTGCCAGCGATGAGACCCTGCTCTACGGCGTGGAGGTGAAGTTTTACTCCAACAAGGTGGTGACGGACAGACAGTTCCGCACCTCCCTTCCAGGGCTCTACGCCATGGGGGACGGCGCATCCATCACAAGAGGGCTGATGCAGGCCTCTGCCAACGGGCTGTGTGTGGCGGAATGTATCGACGCAGAGCGAAAAGAGAATACGCAGGCATAGCTCCTGCATGACAACGCCCGGCTCTTGTATTTTTACAGGCCGGGCGTTATACTGTAACTAATTTTCCGGTACAACCGGGAAAAAAGAAAGAGGAGGGAGAACGGCATGAACGGGGAAGAGAGACGGGAGAGAGGCGGTATGTCCATGGCGGAGCAGGCGGCGCTGCTGCTGGACAGACTGCAAAGGAGAAGGCCCCTTGTCCACTGCATCACCAACTATGTGACCGCCAACGACTGCGCCAACATCCTCCTGGCCATAGGGGCCTCCCCCATCATGGCGGACGACCCGGAGGAGACGGAGGAGATCGCGGCTGCGGCCTCCGCCCTTGTCCTCAACATGGGAACCCCCTCCAGGCGGAAGCTGGAGGCCATGATCCGTGCCGGCAGGAGGGCCAATGAAAAAGGAATTCCCGTGATCCTGGACCCGGTGGGGGCAGGCGCCTCCCGGCTTAGAAGAGAGATGGCAGAAAGCCTCATCCGGAAGGTCAGAGTGGACATCCTGCGTGGCAATGTGTCGGAAGTCTCCTTTGCGGCGGGCCTTGCCTCCCGTGAAAAGGGGGTGGACGTATCCGAGGCGGACCGGGGGATCGACCGGACAGAGGCGGCCCTGGCGGCGGCCAGGCGACTTGGCTGCACTGTGGCAGTGACCGGCGAGGTGGACGTGGTGACTGACGGAAGACGGACGGCCAGGATCCGGGGCGGCAGCTCCATGATGGCCAGGGTGACCGGGACCGGCTGTATGACCAGCGCCCTGGCAGGGGCTTTTGCCGGAGCCGGAGCAGAAAGAGGAGATGCCTTCCCCGCTGCTGTGGCTGCTCTGGCATCCATGGGGATCGCCGGGGAGACGGCCTTTGAGAAGGCAGGACATTTAGGATGCGGCAGCTTTCATATAGCCCTCCTGGATGCCGTGGGAGGCCTGAACGAAAAAAGTATAAGGGAGAGAGCAGAAATTGAAGAAGGATAAGATCGATTATACATTATATCTGTGCACGGACCGGGGCCTTATGAGCACAGATACTCTGGAAGAAGCGGTAGAGCAGGCAGTCAGAGGAGGCTGCACCGTGGTGCAGCTCCGGGAGAAGGACTGCACGTCCCTGGAGTTTTATGAGACCGCGAAAAAGGTCAAGAAGATCACGGACAGGTACCAGGTACCTCTCATCATCAACGACCGGGTGGACATTGCCCTGGCTGTGGATGCGGACGGCGTCCACGTGGGACAGGACGATCTTCCGGCAAAGGAGGTCAGGCGGATCCTGGGACCGGACAAAGTAGTCGGCGTATCTGCCGGGTGTGTGGAGGAGGCTGTGAAGGCGGCCGCAGACGGGGCGGACTACCTGGGAGTGGGAGCCATGTACGCTACCAGTACAAAGGAGGACGCGGATGTCACCTCCAGGGAGGAGCTTCTTCGGATCCGGGCGGCTGTGGATATTCCTATCGTGGTGATCGGCGGCATCAACCAGCATACCTATCAGAACTTTAAGGGCATTGGCATTGACGGCCTGGCCGTGGTGTCGGCAGTGATCGCGGCGGAGGATATTGAAAAGGCGGCCAGGGAGCTGTCAGAAGGCTTTCGCAGTTGAAACGAGAATGGCAGGAGAGGAACCAGGGAATGATAAAGTACAACGGAAAAATGTGGGAGGGCGCAGTGTTTGACCTGGACGGGACGATCCTGGACTCCATGTGGATCTGGGAGAGCGTAGACGGCAGGTTTCTTGCAAACCACGGCCTTCCCGTTGAGGAGAGCTACCTGAAGGCCCTGACCAATATGAATTTTCCCCAGGCGGCAGCCTACACAAAGGAGCGGTACGCCATGGCGGAGAGCGAGGCGGCCATCATGGAGGAGTGGTATGCCCTGGCCAGGGGGATGTACGAGAAGGAGATCGGCCTGAAGCCCCACGCGGCGGAATATCTGGAGTACCTGCATCGGGCAGGTGTGAAGATCGCCGCGGCCACATCCTCGGAGCCGGTGCTCTTTGAGGCGGCTCTCAAAAACAACGGAGTCTACGACTATTTCCACACCTTTGCCCTCTCGTCGGAGACGCCCCACGGGAAGGACACGCCGGAGGTCTACTGCCTGGCGGCCAAAAGGCTGGGGACAGAGCCCCAGAGGAGCATTGTGTTCGAGGATATTTTAAAGGGGATATGCAACGCCAGACAGGCCGGATTTTACACCGTGGCCGTGGAGGATAAGTCCGCCGCGGAGGAGATGGAGCAGATCCGGGCGGAGGCGGATGTGTACATTACAGACTACAGACAGATGAAGGAGATTGAAAAATGAAGTGTGTGCTGACTATAGCCGGGAGCGACTGCAGCGGAGGCGCAGGCATCCAGGCGGACATTAAGACCATGGAGGCAAACGGGGTGTATGCTATGAGCGCGGTGACGGCCCTGACGGCCCAGAATACCACCGGCGTGTACGGAATTATGGAGTCCACGCCGGAGTTTCTTGAGAGCCAGCTTAACTGTGTCTTTTCAGATATTTTTCCGGACGCGGTGAAGATCGGCATGGTCTCCTCCGTACCCCTCATCCAGGTGATCGGGGACAGCCTTACAAAGTGGAAGGCTTCCAATATCGTGGTGGACCCGGTGATGGTATCCACAAGCGGCAGCAGGCTCCTCAAGGAGGATGCCCAGGCGGCGCTTATGGAGAGACTTTTGCCGCTGGCGTCAGTGATCACCCCCAACATCCCGGAGGCGGAGGTGCTGACAGGAATGTCCATCGTCAGTGAAGAGCAGATGGAGGAGGCGGCCTGCCGGCTGGGAGAGCTGTACCCGGGGGCGGTGCTGATCAAGGGGGGACACCAGGTCAGCGACGCCAACGACCTGCTGTATGATCAGGGAAAGCTGGTCTGGCTGCGGGGAGAGCGCATCGACAACTCCAACACCCACGGCACCGGATGCACCCTGTCCTCGGCCATTGCCAGCAATCTGGCCAAGGGCTTTTCCATGGAGGAGAGCATCCGCAGGGCAAAGGCCTATATCTCAGGAGCTCTGCGGGCAGGCCTTGACCTTGGAAAGGGGAGCGGCCCCATGGACCACGGCTACGCGATCCCGGATACGGACTTTTAGCCGGGGCGGAAAGAGAAGGTGGATATGAAAAAGAAAAGACGGTGGAGAAAGCGCTGGAGAGTCATGGGAAGGGCGCTCCACATGGAGATACGGGAGCACAAAAGCTCCTTTATGGTCTATGTGGTCCTCAGGGCCCTTGTCATCATCATGATGGTGCTGCAGATCCTGAACCGGAATTTTGAGAATGTGTTCCTGTGCGCCCTGACGCTGGCGCTGCTCATTGTGCCCAGCTTCATACAGGTAAACCTGAAGATCGAGCTGCCTACCGGGCTTGAAATCATCCTGCTGCTCTTTATATTTGCGGCGGAGATATTAGGAGAGATACAGGCCTACTACATACGCATCCCCCAGTGGGATACGGCTCTCCACACGGTGAACGGCTTCCTGATGGCGGCTATCGGCTTTTCCCTTGTGGACATACTGAACCGGAATAAGAGATTTTCCATCCAGCTCTCTCCGGTCTTTGTGTCCATCGTGGCCTTCTGCTTTTCCATGACCATCGGCGTGGTGTGGGAGTTCTTTGAGTTTGCCATGGATAAGTTCTTTCTGCTGGATATGCAGAAGGATACTGTGTTGCATACCATCAGCACAGTCATGCTGGATCCCACAGGCGGCAATCACACGGTCGTCATCCGGGATATCACGGATGCGGCGGTGAACGGGGAAAGCCTGGGGCTGGGCGGATACCTGGACATCGGCCTCTATGACACCATGGCGGATCTCTTTGTCAACTTTGTGGGCGCAGTGATCTTTTCCATTATCGGCTACTTCTATGTGAAGAAAAGAGGAGAAGGGAAATTTGCCTCACGGCTGATCCCAAGGCCCAAGGAGGCGGAGCGTGATTTTCTGGAAAAGGCCATGGAGGAGGCTGTGAAGGAGGAGAAGCGGGAGGAGAGCCTGGAGGGTGCTGAAAGGAAAGGCGCCGACAGGAAAGCCGGCCCGGAAAAAGTATAAAATCTGCGCGGTCTGGCAAAAAGCAGCATGCACAGAGTATATAAAGGCGTATTCTGGCCCATACTATCTGTATCGGGGACCTTCGCCGGCCCGGCATGCCGGAGCCGGCAGGACAGGTGCCGGGGACAGTGCGGCAAGCAAATATGATAAAAAGGAGTCGTGGATGTATGGGTGAGCAGACAAGAAAGCTTTTGGAGGAGTGCAGCAAGGGGTGTAAGATGGCCATAGGCAGCATAGATCAGATCCAGGAGCACGTAAAGGACAGGAAGCTTAAGGAGCTGATCAGTGGCTACAGAAAGAAGCACAGAGATCTGGAGGAGGAGAGCGGAGCCCTTCTGGCAAAAGAAGGAGAGGGGGCGCCGCCGGCAGGGCTGGCCGCATCGGCCATGTCCTGGATCACTACCAACGTGAAGCTGATGATGGACGAGAGCAGCAGCAGGATCGCGGGGCTCCTCATGGACGGCTGCAATATGGGCGTCCAGGGGATCACAGAGGCAGCCAACAGGTATAAGGAGGCCTCCCGGGAGAGCCGATCCGTGGCGGAAAAGCTGGTGAAGCTGGAGGAGCAGTTCGCAAAGGATTTGAAAGTGTATTTATAAAGATAAGGCGCTGATTTCAGATATGGAACCAGCGCTTTTTTAATATACTGAAATATTTCCAAAATCCTTTGCTTTTTTTGCGCAAAAGGTGTACCATTAGGGTAAATTGGCATTTCGTACAAAAAGGAGGCTTGTTATGGACTCTGTTATCAACAAATTGACTGAAATCGAAGAGGCCGCTTCTGCCATTGTCTCCCATGCGGAGGAGCAGAAGGCGGCTCTGGACAAGGAGTACGAAGAGAAGAGGAAGGCCTTTGACGAGGAACTGGAGGAGAAGACACAGCGAAAGCTGCAGGCGATCCGGGATGAGCTGGAGGGAGAAAAGAAGAGGCTCCTTCACGGACAGTCGGCGGGAAGCCAGAACTCTATCCAGCTCCTGCGGCAGGAGTATGAGGCAAACCACACAAGGTATGCCAGTGAGATCCTGGAGCGGATCACAGAGGTGTAGCCTATGGGAAATTTACTTGCTTACAGCGGCATTGCCACAAAGGTGAGGGCTATGGAGGCGAAGCTTCTGGGACCGGGGGATTTTGAGGAGATTGCAGCCATGAAGAGCGTGCCGGAGGTGGTCTCCTGGCTGATCCAGAATTCCACCTACAAGGAGGTGCTGGAGAGCCTGGATCCGGAGCTGATCCACAGGGGAAATATTGAGAAGCTCCTGCAGCTCTCCCTCTATCACGACTACACGAAGATTTACCGGTTCTGCAGCCTGGAGCAGAGGAAGTTCCTGCGGCTGTATCTGAAACGGTATGAGGTGGAGCTGATCAACTACTGCCTCCGCATTGTCATCAACCACTACCAGGAGCCCTTTGACCTGAACTACAAGAAGGAATTTTTTGACAGGTATTCCCAGATTTCCATCGAAAGGCTGATCCGGTCCAGGACCACGGATGAGCTCATCGAGAACCTGCGTGACACGGAGTACTATGAGACTTTGAAAAAAATGCGGGACGGGCGGGCGGTGACTCTTTTTGACTACGACCTGGCTTTGAACCTGTACTATTTTACGACGATGTGGAAGGGCAGGAAAAAAGTGCTGAAAAAGAAAGAGCTGGAGATTTTCACCAGGGACTGCGGCTCCAAGATCAACCTTCTGAACATTCAGTGGATCTACCGGGCCAAGAAGTATTTCAGCCTGGCGCCGGCAGACATCTACGCGCTGCTCATACCCATCCACTACAAGCTGCGGACAGAGCTGGTGCAGGAGATGGTGGAGGCCGAGACGCTGGAGGATTTTGACAAGGCCGTTGCAAAGACAGCCTACGCCCGGCACAGTCATTTTTCAGATGAATATACAATAGAAAAAATGTATGGGGACTGCCTGTATCATCTCTATCTGACGGACCGCAGGAGCAATCCGTATTCCATTGCCTGCATCAACACCTACCTCTTTTTGAAGGAGCAGGAGCTGGAGAAGCTGACAACAGCTATGGAGTGCGTCCGCTACGGCGTTTCGCCAGATGAGACACTACAGTATGTGGGAGGTCGCAAATTATGATCGTGAAAATGAAATTTATCAACATATCGGGGCCCAGAGACGACATTGACCGGGTGATGGACCTGTATCTGTCCAGGTACGAGATCCAGCTCGAGTCAGCCCTCTCCGAGCTGAAGACCGTGGAGAACCTGCGGCCCTTTGTGGAGATCAACCCCTACAGGGACGCCCTTCTGAAGGCCCAGCAGTATGTGGGGTATCTGAGTGAGCCGGAGAAGATCACGCCGGATACCTCCATGGGGCTGGATGACATATTTGAGCTGATCCGGGTGACCAACGAGGAGTACCTCACCTTTCAGTCCCGGAAGGATGTGCTGAAGCGCAGGCAGGAGGAGCTGCAGGCAAAGCAGAAGGTGATTGAGCCCTTCCGGCCCATGGACGGGGATCTGGGGAAAATCCTTTCCTTTAAGTATATTACCTGCCGGTTCGGAAAGCTGCCGTCGGAGCAGTACCAGAAGATGGAGAAATATCTCATGAACGACCTGGGAGCCATCTTTGTGAAGGGGCAGCAGGACGAGAGCAGCGTGTACGGAGCCTATTTTGTCTCTCCAGGGGAGGCTCAGAAGGTGGACGCCGTATTCCGGTCCCTCCACTTTGAGCGGATCGAGATCCCGCCCCAGTACAAGGGGACGCCGGAGCAGGCCTGCCGGGATCTGGCGCAGCAGATATTTGATATCCAGAGGGAGATGGACGACATAGACAAGGAGGCCGCGAGGATGCTGGGCGAGAAGGCTCCCCGGCTGGTGGCGGCCCGGAACCGCCTGGAGGAGCTGGCGCACAACTTTGACGTCCGGAAGATGGCTGCCAGGGTGGCGGACAAGAAGGAGGACTACTACATCCTGTGCGGCTGGATGGCGGACGACGACGTGGAGAAATTCATGGAGGAGGCCAAGGACGACGACAAGATCTTTATCGTGGTGGAGGATGACCATGACAGCTACTTCGGCGAGCCTCCCACCAAGCTGGAGAACCCGAAGATCTTCAAGCCCTTTGAGATGTTTGTGCGGATGTACGGCCTTCCGGCTCACGGGGAGATCGACCCCACCGTGTTCGTGGGGATCACTTACTCCTTTATCTTTGGCGTCATGTTCGGAGATGTGGGGCAGGGGCTTCTCCTGGTCATAGTGGGAGCGCTGATCTACCATTTCAAAAAGGCGCCTCTGGCGGGGATCATCGCCACGGCGGGGATCTTCTCCACGATCTTTGGTTTTATGTTCGGGAGTATTTTTGGATTTGAGGATATCATAAAGCCGCTGTGGCTGAGGCCCATTGACCATATGACCACCCTTCCCTTTGTGGGCAAGCTGAACACGGTGTTCATTGTGTCCGTGGCCTTTGGAATGGGGATCATCATCATAGCCATGATCCTGCACATTGTCAACGGCCTGAGGGAGCACGATACCCAGGGAACCTGGTTTGACGCCAACGGGGTGGCGGGACTTGTGTTCTACGCCTCGGTGGTGGCGGTGATCATCCTCTTCATGACCGGCCACAGCATGCCGGCGGGGGTGGTGCTGGCAGTCATGTTCGGGCTGCCGCTGCTCCTCATCCTCTTTGGAAAGCCCATCACAGACAGGCTGAAAAAGAAGAAGGCGAAGCAGGAGGAGGGAGCGGTGATGTTCCTTGTACAGGGATTTTTCGAGCTCTTTGAGACGCTGCTGAGCTATTTCTCCAACACCCTCTCCTTTGTCCGTATCGGAGCCTTTGCCGTCAGCCACGCCGCCATGATGGAGGTGGTGCTGATGCTGGCGGGAGCGGAGGAGGGAAGCCCCAACTGGGTCGTCATCGTCCTGGGCAACCTGTTTGTGTGTCTGATGGAAGGCCTGGTAGTCGGAATCCAGGTTCTCCGTCTGGAGTACTATGAAATGTTCAGCCGCTTCTATAAGGGAAGCGGCCGGGCGTTTGATCCATATACGAAAAAGAACAAAAATAAAGGAGGAGCTTAATTATGACTCTTGCATCCAGACTCATTCTCATCGCAGCACTGATCTTAAGTATCATCATCCCCTTCGGGTACTACCTGCTGGGGGAGAAGAAGAAGGGGCGCTACAAGGCCGCCCTGGCGACAAACATATTTTTCTTCTTCGGCGCCTGCATCATCGGCAGCATCATGATGTTCCATGGGGCCGACGTGCAGGCTGCGGACGCGGCCGCCCAGGCGGCGTCCAATGCCACAGGACTTGGCTATATCGCCGCCGCTCTGGTAACCGGTTTATCCTGTATCGGAGGCGGTATCGCCGTGGCCAGCGCTGCCAGCGCTGCTCTGGGGGCCATCAGCGAGGACTCCAGCGTGCTGGGCAAGTCGCTGATCTTCGTGGGACTTGCGGAAGGTGTCTGCCTCTACGGGCTTATCATCTCCTTCATGATCCTGGGACAGCTGTAGGATGAAAATGTATCTCATCAGTGATAATGTGGATACCTACACGGGTATGCGCCTGGCAGGGGTGGACGGCGTGGTCGTCCACGAGAGGGAGGAGCTTTACGGAGCGCTCCAGGATGTCCTGCAGGACAAGACAGTGGGCATTGTGCTTCTCACAGAGAGGCTGGGCCGGGAGTTCCCGGACATGATCGACAAGTTCCGGCTGGAGCGGAAGATGCCCCTTCTTGTGGAGATACCCGACAGGCACGGAACCGGCCGCAGCAAGGACTTTATCACATCCTATATCACGGAAGCCATCGGGCTGAAACTATAAACAAAGGAGGGATACCTCTTGACAGTAGAAGAAAAAATCGCCCACATACAGGCAGTTTCCATGGAGGAGGCCCGGGCGGAGGGAAATGAGATCATCAGCGCCTATAAGGCGGCCCTTGAAAAGGTGTTTGAGGATCACAAAAGAGAGGCTGTCCGCCAGTCAGAGACGCGGGTGCGGGCGGAGAGCACCAATGCCAGGCAGCAGAAGAACCAGGCCATGGCAAAGGCTCAGCTGGATCTGAAGCGGAAGCAGGGCAAGGTCCAGCAGGAGCTGAAGGACAAACTCTTTGCGGAGGCAGAGGAGCTTGTCCGGGAGTTTATGAAGACAGCGGACTATGATGCCTTTCTTGTAAAGTGCATACGAAGCGCTCTGGATTTCGCGGCCGGCGAGGAGATGACGCTCTACATCAATCCCTCCGACGCGGACAAGAAAGAGCGGCTGGAGCGCGAGACAGGGACGGCCCTGACAGTCAGCGCCGAGGATTTCACAGGAGGCATGCGGGCTGTGCTCAGGGGAAGAAATATCCTCATCGACCACTCCTTCAAGACCGCCCTTGCCAACGAGTATGACAAATTTGTGTTCTCAGGAGGTGATGACATTGGTTAAGACGGGAAAAATCTACGGCATCAACGGACCGGTCATTTATCTGAAGGGAAACACAGGCTTCTCCATGTCGGAGATGGTCTATGTGGGAGAAGAGAGACTGGTGGGAGAGGTCATCGCCCTTGACAAGGACCAGACCACCATCCAGGTGTACGAGGAGACCAGCGGACTGCGCCCCGGCGAGACCGTGGAGGCCTCGGGGGGACCGGTGTCCGTGACCCTGGCCCCCGGCATCCTGAACAATATATTTGACGGCATCGAGCGCCCCCTGGAGAGGATCGCGGATATCGGCGGCGCCTTCATCACAAGGGGAGCTGCCGTGGACTTCCTGGACAGGGAGAAAAAGTGGGAGACCCACATTACGGTGAAGGAGGGGGATTACCTTCACGGCGGGGACATCTTCGCGGAGGTGCCTGAGACAAGGGCCATTGTCCACAAGTGCATGGTGCCCCCGGATCTGGAGGGGACGGTTGTCTCGGTGGTCAGCGATGGCAGCTACACTATCGAGGAGCCCCTTCTCACACTGCAGGCCGGAAACGGGACCCAAAGCCAGATCCCCATGGCCCAGAAGTGGCCCATCCGCAAGGCCCGCCCCGTGAGCCAGCGGTGCGGCGCCTCTGTCCCCCTTGTCACGGGGCAGAGGATCATAGACACTATGTTCCCTATCGCCAAGGGAGGCACCGCGGCCATCCCGGGAGGATTTGGAACCGGAAAGACCATGACTCAGCACCAGATTGCCAAGTGGTCGGACGCGGATATCATCATCTACATCGGATGCGGTGAGCGTGGCAACGAGATGACCCAGGTGCTGGAGGAGTTCGGGGAGTTGACAGATCCAAGGACCGGCAACCCTCTGATGGACCGGACCACCCTCATCGCCAACACCTCCAACATGCCTGTGGCCGCCCGTGAGGCCAGCATTTACACAGGGCTCACCCTGGCGGAGTACTACAGGGATATGGGCTACGATGTGGCCATCATGGCGGACTCCACCTCCCGGTGGGCGGAGGCCTTAAGAGAGCTCTCCGGACGTCTGGAGGAGATGCCGGCCGAGGAGGGCTTCCCGGCCTACCTGGCCTCCCGCCTCTCCGCCTTCTACGAGAGGGCGGGCATGATGCACAACTTAAACGGCACAGACGGTTCCGTCAGCATTATCGGCGCCGTGTCCCCCCAGGGAGGAGATTTCTCTGAGCCTGTGACCCAGAACACAAAGCGTTTTGTGCGCTGCTTCTGGGGGCTGGACAAGAGCCTTGCCTACGCCAGGCATTTTCCGGCCATCCACTGGCTCTCCAGCTACAGCGAGTATCTGACGGATCTGGCGCCCTGGTACCAGGACAATGTGTCGCCCAAGTTCATCGACTATCGGAACCGGCTCATGGCTATCCTCAACCAGGAGAGCAGCCTGCTGGAGATCGTGAAGCTGATCGGAAGCGACGTGCTGCCCGACGACCAGAAGCTGATCCTGGAGATCGCCAGAGTGATCCGGCTGGGCTTCCTGCAGCAGAACGCCTTTCACAAGGATGACACCTGTGTGTCCATGGAAAAGCAGTTCCTTATGATGGACACCATCCTGTATCTCTATAAGCAGGCCAGAGCCCTTGTGACCATGGGCCATCCCATGTCTGTGCTGAAATCAGAAAATATCTTTGAGCGGGTCATTGCCATCAAGTACGATGTGCCCAACGACCGCCTGGAGATGTTTGCCCAGTATAAACGGGACATCGACAGCTTCTACCAGCGCGTGCTGGAGAAAAACGCATAAAGGGGGAAGAAAGAATTATGCCAATAGAATATCTGGGACTTAGCAGTATCAACGGCCCCCTGATCGCGCTGGAGGGTGTCCAGGACGCCTTCTACGACGAGATCGTGGAGTTTATCATTAACGGCAGCGAGCGGCGGATCGGCCGTATCATAGAGCTGTACGAGGACAAGGCTGTGATCCAGGTGTTTGAGGGCTCGGAGAACATGTCCCTCAAGAACACCCACACCCGCCTCACAGGCCGTCCCATGGAGATCACCCTCTCCAAAGATATGCTGGGGCGGACCTTCAACGGCATCGGCCAGCCCATTGATGACCTGGGCCCCATTGTCTCAAAGCTGAAACGGGATGTAAACGGACTGCCCCTCAACCCGGTAAAAAGGGAATATCCAAGGAACTATATCCGCACCGGCATCTCAGCCATCGACGGGCTGACCACGCTGATCCGGGGACAGAAGCTGCCCATCTTTTCCGGCAACGGGCTTCCCCACGACCAGCTTGCCGCCCAGATCGTGAAGCAGGCCTCCCTGGGGGAGGACTCGGACGAGGAGTTTGCCATCGTGTTTGCGGCCATGGGCGTCAAGCACGACGTGGCGGATTTCTTCCGCAGGACCTTTGAGGAGAGCGGCGTGGCGGACCATGTGACCATGTTCCTGAACCTTGCCAACGACCCGGTGGTGGAGCGTCTTATCACCCCTAAGGTGGCGCTCACCGTGGCCGAGTATCTGGCCTTTGAACAGAATATGCACATCCTTGTTATCCTGACGGATATGACCTCCTTTGCGGAGGCCATGCGAGAGGTCTCCTCCTCCAAGGGAGAGATCCCCAGCAGGAAGGGCTATCCCGGCTATCTGTACAGTGAGCTGGCCGCCATCTACGAGAGGGCGGGCATTGTCCAGGGAGTGAACGGGTCTGTGACTCAGATTCCCATCCTGACTATGCCAAACGACGACATCACCCACCCCATTCCGGACCTGACAGGCTACATTACAGAGGGGCAGATCGTGCTGGACCGGAGCCTCAATGGACAGTCCATTTACCCGCCCATCAGCGTCCTTCCATCCCTGTCCCGTCTCATGAAGGATGGCATCGGGGAGGGCTACACCCGGGAGGATCACCAGGATCTGGCAAACCAGCTCTTCTCCGCCTACGCCAAGGTAGGAGACGCCCGGAACCTGGCCTCTGTCATCGGCGAGGATGAGCTGTCTCCCATAGACAAGGAGTATCTGGCCTTTGGCAAAGAGTTTGAAGAGAAATACATCGGACAGGGCCCCGACGAGAACCGGACCATTGAGGAGACTCTGAACCTTGGCTGGGAGCTCCTGGGGCGTCTCCCCAAGGAGGAGCTGGACCGTGTGGACACGAAGATACTGGACAAATACTATCATCCCACCAAGCGGGACGAGGGCGTCACCACAAGCGCCAGCCTTGGATCCATCGCAAATATGTGACAACGGATAAGCAATGCGCAAGGTGCGAGAAAAGGGAAGGACAAATTTATTTGTCCATACGTTTTCCTGTACCTTGCATATGGCGCTCCGCCATCATCCGAGGGAACGGCTGGAGGACGTTCCCTCGGATGGCATTGCTGTTTTATGAATAACATCGGATATACCAGGAAGGGAGGAGTTTCATGGATCCGCGCACATTTCCCACAAAGGGCAACCTGATGCTGGCCAAGAATTCGCTGGCTCTGGCCCAGCAGGGCTATGAGCTGATGGATAAGAAGAGGAACATCCTGATCCGGGAGCTGATGGAGCTCATCGACCAGGCCCGCAGCATCCAGGAGGAGATTGACAGCACCTTCACTTACGCCTACCAGTGCCTGCAGAAGGCCAACATCGAGAACGGGATCAGCATGGTCTCCCAGATTGCCTACACGGTGCCCATCGAGGACTCCATTGTGATCCAGACGAGGAGCATTATGGGGACGGAGATACCCCATGTGAAATACACGCCGCAGACGCCGGTGCCCACCTACGCCTTCAGCACCACAAGAGAGTCAGTGGACCGGGCAGTGGACGCCTTCCGCAAGGTGAAGGATCTGACGGTGAAGCTCTCCATGGTGGAGAACGCGGCCTACCGTCTTGCCACCAACATCAAGAAGACCCAGAAGAGGGCTAACGCCCTCCAGAATATCACGATCCCCATGTACACCACTCTCGTCCATGACATCAACAACGCCCTGGAGGAGAAGGACCGGGAGGAATTCACCAGGCTGAAGGTGATCAAGAGCCGGAAGCAGAAGGCGGGATAGGAATCCATGCCCCGGCAGAATAAGCGGAATATATCAGGAAGATGGCAGAGTTTTTCAGCGGAAATCTCTTGCTGTCTTCCTTTTCTTATGTTATCTTATATAGTATACTCATATTGTGCCGGCAGAGCTCTTCTGCCGGAAATATTTCTCAACGTGAGAGAACATCTATAAGCCTCAGGGCTTTCTCATTTTCGGAGCTTCCGTATCGGAGATCATACCCGTAAATGAATGGAACCAAAAGAGAAACGGTGTCTTTGATGACATTGACAACCCCTATTTAATAGGGTATATTGTAAGGAGAAATCTGGATGACGAGAACCTTTATACAGACGACAGAATTTTCAAAATGTTGGGATAGTCTTGGATTAGATGACGATGATCTGCGCAGACTGGAGTATGAGATATTGACCAATCCGAAAGCCGGTCCGGTCATCCGCGGGACAGGGAAGCTGAGAAAAATGCGTTTTTCCTTTGAGGGCAGCTGAACGCAGCAGCATTAGAAAAATGATCCAAATTCTTGAACGGTCGTTTACCGGCCAGTGAAAGGAGCGTAAAGTATGAGTGAAGTGTATAGCAGCATTATGGCTGGATTGTCCGAGGCAGTGGACGACACCAGGCAAAAAAATTTGCGGAGACGTGTTGTGACGATTACTCCCGTAAAAATATACTCTTCTTCTGAGATCAAAAGGATACGTCAGAAAACCGGGATGTCGCAAAAGCTGTTTGCAGGGTATATGGGAGTCTCGGTCAAGGCTGTGGAAGCGTGGGAGAGGGGCAGAAATCATCCATCTGGTCCGGCCAGCAGACTTCTCTCCATGCTGGAGAAGGATCCGGAGTTGACCAGGGAATTTCCATTTGTCCAGTGAGATGTATTGGAAAATACTTGCAATCCAAAGTGATTTATGTTATTTTTTGTATTACACCGGCAGAGCTCTTCTGCCGGAAATATTTCTCAACG
Source organism: Faecalicatena fissicatena (assembly GCF_016900595.1). NCBI lineage: Bacteria > Bacillati > Bacillota > Clostridia > Lachnospirales > Lachnospiraceae > Faecalicatena > Faecalicatena fissicatena. Next base: position 159,064 of record NZ_JACLYY010000002.1, on the reverse strand, counting down.
TGAGAGAACATCTTTAAGCCTCAGGGCTTTCTCATTTTCGGAGCTTCCGTATCGGAAATCGTACCCGCAAATGAATGGAACCAAAAGACGAAACAAAAAAAGAAAAGTATGGAGGGAAACAGATGGCTGGTATTTTACAGAAGTATTTTCCCATGATACGCACGCGCAGAGAGATACTGGAAGAGATCTTTGAGGATGAGAGGCTCTCTGCCGTGTATCTGGGGTGGAGCGAAGACCAGAGACGGGAATTTTTGAATTTCTGTACCGGGAATAAAGGGGTAAAGGTCCTGTATGACTCTTTCTTCAAAGAGATCATGAACCCTGAGAACACACCGGAGAGACTGGAAGAATTCCTGTCCCTGGTGCTGGGGCAGAGTGTGAAGATCCTGAAGGTCATCCCAAATGACTCTGTCAGGATCGCAGATGAGTGCTCTCTGGTAGTCATGGACATTGTCATTGAGCTGGAGGATCACAGTATAGCCAATGTGGAGGTGCAGAAGATGGGCTACCGGTTTCCGGGCCAGAGAAGCGCCTGTTATTCCTCGGATCTTCTTCTGAGACAGTATAAGAGAGTGAGGGGAGAGCGGGGAAAGGGCTTCAGCTACCGGGATATACAGAAGGTGTACACGATCGTCCTGTACGAGAAAAGCCCGGCGGAATTCAGGGACTTTCCGTGCGACTATATCCATCGCTTTTCCCAGAGCTCTGACACCGGACTGGAGATTGATCTTCTCCAGGAATACTGCTTTATCGCACTTGACATATTTACCGGAATTGTGCAGAATAAAGGTATCAGAAACAAGCTGGAAGCATGGCTTTTGTTCTTCAGTACAGACGACCCGACTAAGATAGAGACCCTCCTGGAGTCCTACCCGGAATTTAAGGAGCTGTACGAGGAGATCTATGAGCTGTGCCGCAATGTGGAGAAGGTGATGGAGATGTTCTCAAAGGAGCTGAAGGAGCTGGACCGGAATACAGTCCAGTATATGATCGATGAGATGCAGGAAGAGATTGACGGGATGAGGCGGGAACTTTCGGATAAAGATACTGTTCTTGAGGAACGCAAGTGTACTATTGACACGCAGAAGGAAATGCTGGACAAGCGGGATGAGGAGATCGCCCGGCTAAAGCGGCAGCTTAAAGAGCTACAGAACACATCCCAGGAGTGAGAAGTTAAAATGCCCTGCGCAGAGAAAGCAGATATAAATATCCGCAACCATAACGGAAAGAGGAGTTTCACAAAAGAAATTCCTCTTTTTTTGTGGGATTTTAATCCTTTTATTGTCTGCAAAACGTTATAAACTATAGGTACGGAAAACAGGAGGGTTTCATACTTGACGCGGGAAGATGAAATTTTTGAAAAACTGAAAAAAGGCGATCCGGACGCTGCGGGAGAGCTGGCCAGGCTCTACTACGACGACATACTCAGATACTGCCTGTTCCACGTGCCGGACCGGTCCCTGGCCCAGGACGCTGTCCAGGAGACCTTTCTCAAGGTGTTCCGCCATTTCGGCAGCTACAGACACAGAGGACGTTTCCGGGCCTTTCTCTACCGGGTGGCCGCCAATGTGTGTGTGGACATTTGCAGAAGGAGGACCTGGGAGCCCGTGCCTGAGCAGGTGCCCTTTGAGGAGAAGGGACTGCAGGAGGGTGAGGACCGGGAGGATTTCAGAAGACTTGTGGAGCTGGTCCCCGAAGAGCTGCGGGAGATCATCATCCTGCGCTTTTCCCAGGAGCTGAAGCTTGGGGAGATCGCAAAGGTGACGGGGCTTCCGATGCGGACGGTGCAGTCCAGGCTGAGGAAGGCGCTGCGGATATTGAAAACAGAACTGGAAGGGAGAGAGACGTAAATGAAGACAGGGCAGGTGAAAAGAGAGCTGGGCAGGCTGGCGGCCCGGGAGAAAGAGAGGGAAAGCCTTCTGACAGATGAGAGTCATGTGGACCGGACAGCGGCTCTGGCCGCGGAGGCCTGCCGGATGGCTATGGAAAGAAGAGGCATGGGCTTCCCAGCCTTTGTGGCGAGGCAGATCCGGTACACAGGCAGGTACGTCTGGATCTGGCAGGGGCTTTTGCTCCTTCTGATCGTCTCCGGCTTTGACCTGACGGCCGGGATGCAGAGCCTGGAGGACCCGGAATTTGCCATGTTCCTTTACAGGCGGGTGCCCCTGCTTTTGTGCGGCGCCGGCATCCTGTCGGCCTGGAGCTGCGTGCCCTTCTTTGCCAGATCCGGCATGTGGAGGATGACAGAGGTGGAGGCGGCGGCCGCGTCCTGGCCCCGGCTGCGGATGGCGCAGCTTCTCATCACGGGAGTGAGCGCTGTTTTGATGGAGCTGGGAGTTGCCGCGGCGGCGGGCATATACTGGACTATGGGTCTTGGGAGCCTCGCGGCCTGGCTTTTCCTCCCCTTCCTGCTGGCCTGGAATTTGATCCTGTTCCTTCTCGACAGGGGGAGGGAGAGATATTTTGCAGTCAGCAGCAGCGCTGTGATGGGGGCGGGATTTCTCCTCTTTGCCCTTGGGTGGAGATATGTGAGCCGGGGAGCGGCCGGGCCACAGAATTATATGGTAACCTCCGGGTGTGTGTGGGTCCTCTGCGGGGCGGCGGCTCTTCTTTGGATTTTCCAGATACGGAGACTTGGAAGAAAGGAGACTGACAAATGGAGTTATGCATAAATGACCTGACAAAGCGATTTAAAGACAAGCTGGCGGTGGACCATGCCAGCCTGACCATCTCACCCGGCGTGTGGGGGCTTCTTGGCGCCAACGGAGCCGGGAAGACCACCCTCATGCGGATGGCGGCGGGGCTCATACGCCCCACGGAGGGGGAAGTGAAGTATGATGGAGTGCCCATCCAGGTGCTGGGAAAGAGCTACCGGGATATCTTCGGCTACCTGCCCCAGGAGTTCGGGTTCTACCCGGAGTTCACGGTGTACGACTATCTGGACTATGTGGCTGCTCTGAAGGGCCTTACCAGGAAAAAGGCAAAGGAGAAGATCGACCGGCTTCTGGACACCTTTTCCCTGGCAGATGTGAGGAAAAAGAAGATCACAAAGCTCTCCGGCGGGATGAAGCGGCGGGTGGGCATTGCCCAGGCCCTCTTAAATGACCCGGAGGTGCTGATCCTGGATGAGCCCACCAGCGGGCTGGACCCGGGGGAGAGGGTGCGCTTCCGCAACCTTCTGTCCGAGTTCGCCTCGGACCGGATCGTGCTCATCTCCACCCACATCGTGTCCGATGTGGAGTACATTGCCTCCAGGAATGCGATTATGAAGGAGGGACGGATCATCGCCCAGGGAACCACAGACGAGCTTATCTGGGAGATGGAGGGCAAGGTGTGGTCCGCCCTGATCCAGGAGCAGGATCTCCACAGATACGAGCAGAAGGTCCGGGTGGTGAGCATCCGGAACGAGGAGAGAGGAGCCGTGTCCATCCGGTATCTGGCGGACGCGCCCGCGGTGCCGGACTCCCGGCCTAAGGAGCCCCGGCTGGAGGACCTGTATCTCTGGCTCTTTCCCCAGGAGCATACTGACGGAAAGGAGAGTGCGTGATATGAGAATATTTACAGCGGAGATTAAAAGGCTTCTGAAGACTAGGTCGGTCCTTATCCTGATACTGGCGGCCCTTCTGCTGGCGCCGGCCCTGGCCTATTTTCCGGCCTCCTTTGAGACCTGGACCTACAGGGATGACAGCGGGCAGGAGGTGACTGTGAAGGGCCGGGATGCTCTTCTTAAAGAGGCGGAGAACCAGGGACAGTTTCAGGGGAAAATCACCGAGGAGAAGCTGCTGGCGGCCCTCCAGAGATGGAAGGATTTCGCAGCGGGCTACGAGGGGGGACTGCCCGATGGCATCTACGATGAGCGGGTGACAGCCAGTGATTACTGTGAGAAGGTATCCAATGTAGGCGGCATCCTGAACCGGATGTGCGAGGCCTGGGCGGACCCGAAGACAGGCATAGCCCCCGGGAGGGATGACCTGACCGAGGAGCAGGCAACAGGCTTTTACAGCCAGTGCAGACAGCATATCAAGGATCTCATCTATCTGGAGGGCGGAGGGGAGAGCGCCCGCACAGACAGCGCGGTGCAGCAGGCGCTGGCCCTCTACGACCGGGTGGAGATGCCCTTTACCTACGAGCCGGGAGTGACGCCGGACGCTATAGAATACGTGGGCATTTATGTGTTCCTGCTGGTGCTGATCTGTACCTTTATCCTGGTACCGGTCTTTGCCAGCGACTGCCAGACCCAGGCGGACCAGATCCTGAAGTGCGCCAGGGACGGGAGGAGGCGCCTGGCGGTGAGCCGGATTTTGGCGGGCCTTCTCCTTGTGGGCGTCCTGTATCTTATCTGCATGGCCCTGTTCCTTCTGCTCCTCAATGCCTCCTTTGACTTCAAAGGGCTGGACACCTCCCTGCAGCTGCTGGTGTCGGTGTCCGTGTTCCTGCCTCTGACAGTGGGACAGTTGGAGCTGCTTATCGGGGTGGCTGGCTTTGTCACCCTGCTGGCCACGGCCGCCTTCACCCTCTTCCTGTCCGGAAGGATGAAGACAGTGGCTTCCGCCAGCATAGCTGCCTTCGCCTTTCTTATCCTGCCCATGGTGGTGTACATGGCCCTGAGCGGGAATATAGGAAAGTGGCTCCGGTGTCTGCTTCCCGCCGGCGGCGTGGGATTGATAAACAGCTTTACCTACGCGGCCATGGACACGGGCTTTGCCTACCTGGGAAATACAGCCATCTGGCTCCCGTACCTGATGATGGGAGCGGCGGCCGTGGAGTTTATCCTCTTTGCGGTGCTGGCGGGAGTGAGCTGGTGCAGGAGAGGAAAATGAGGGGAAAGCCAGCGTGGCCAACAATCTTTCCAGCGTTCTGGGTACTGTGGAGCTGCCTGCGCTGCTGATCGTCAGGGGGATTTACCGATTTCCTGTCGGAAGCGTGCGGATCTGGCCTGGCAGATACTTCTCCAGCGTCACCCGGCTGGCCGCCGGCGACAGGAATTCCTGGGTGGAGAGCATGGATTTCTGCTGCTGGGACAGCTCCTCGTGTTCAAAATGCTGCCTGTACTGCCGGGGAGAGCAGCCGAACTGCCGCCGGAACCCCTGGTTAAAATATTTGATGTCAGAGAAGCCGCAGGCAATGCTGATGTCCAGGAGAGAAAAGTCCGTCAGAAGGAGAAGCTGGCGGGCTTTTTCGCATCTCATTTTCATCACATAGGACTGAAAGGACATACCGAAGACAGACTTGAAAAAGTGGGACAGGTAGCTCATGGACAGTCCCAGCTCCTGCGCCAGGTCCGTGAGGAGCAGCTTCTCGGAGTAGTGGCTGTCTATGTAGCTGCTGATCTTCCTGACCCGCCGGGCTCTGGTGGCGGAGAGCTGCCGCTCCTTTTCCGAGATGCGGACGCAGGGAAGATACCGGGGCAGTCTCTCGAAAAAGAGACAGATCAGTCCCGCGCAGCGGAGGGCGGAATAGTCCCCGGGATGGAAGTAGGCGCTGGCAATGTTAAGGAGCATCCCTGCCAGAGAAGCCCGTATATCCGAAGCCCATGTATCCGGAACCAGCACGTCCGTATCCTGCGCATCCCGGGAGTGAGGCTCCAGGGAGAACTCCATATTTTCTATCTGGGGAAAGATCGGCCCGAAAAAGGAGGGGGAGATCTGCAGGGACAGGATCAGGGCGGGCTGCTTTGCGATCAGCTCGTGGCTGGTAAAGGGGTTAATGACCCAGAGGCTGCCCTTCTCATAGGTGTGCTCCCTCCCCCTGGACAGCAGGCACACCGTCCCCTCCAGGAGCAGACAGATCTCAAAATCCTTATGTATATGGGGCGTCCGGTAGAGGAGATTGACCATGAAAACCTTGTACTGGCCGGCCCCGTGGGAAATCACTTCAAATTCATCTTTCATCTTTTATCCACCTCCCTTCCAGTATACAGAAATCACAGAAGACGTGCAAATAAAAAAGCTAATTTGTCATAGTCCGAACATGAATTAATCCATGCAGGCTCTCTCCCTCTGTCCTATAGTAGAGCTATAGAAATTCTCACGGAAGAGACCGTCAGAAGGCTGGCGGGAGACAGGAGAAATGAAAAAAGGAGGTTTGACAGTATGAGCAGAAGATTAACCTACGGAATGGTGGGCGGAGGCCCGGGATCCTTTATCGGGGACGCCCACAGGAGAGCCATCAGCCTGGACAGCTCTGCCAGGCTGGCGGCGGGCTGCTTTTCCAGGACACCGGAGAAGTCAAAGAGCCAGGGAGAGGCACTTGGACTTGAGCCGGAAAGATGCTACACGAACTACAGGGAGATGGCCCAGGCAGAGGGAAAGAGAGAGGACGGCATTGACTTTGTCGTTGTGGTGACACCGAACGCCACCCACTATGAGATCTGCAAGGCGTTTCTGGAGGCGGGCATCCATGTGGCCTGCGACAAGCCTCTGGCCACAGACAGCGCCCAGGCGGAGGAGCTTCAGAAGCTGGCCCAGGAGAAAGGGCTTCTCTTCATGGTCACCTACACCTACATGGGACATGTGACGGCCAAGTACATCCGGGATCTCATCAAAGCCGGAGAAATCGGACAGATCCGAACCGTCATGGCAGAGTACCCCCAGGGATGGCTCTACAATGAGAACGACTGGGGCGGCAAGCAGGGCGAGTGGAGATGCGATCCGGCCCAGTCTGGAAGGGTCAACTGTCTGGGAGATCTGGGCACCCATGTGGAAAACGCGGTGGCTACTATGACAGGGCTGAAGGTAAAGAGAGTCCTGGCAAAAATGGATGTGGTAGTGCCGGGCAGGAAGCTGGACGACAATGACCAGATCCTGGTGGAGTACGAAGGCGGCGCCACGGGCGTCAACTGGTCCTCCCAGTTTGCCATTGGCTGCGACAACAGCCTGCGGGTGCGCATTTACGGGTCAAAGGGAACCATCCTCTGGTTCCAGGAGAACCCGGAGGAGATAACCCTCATCAGGGAGGACGGCATTGCCCGCACCATCAAGAGAGGCTACGGAGCGGTCACGCCGGACGCGGCAAAGTACGGCAGGCTTCCGGCAGGACACACGGAGGGCTGGCTGGAGGCAATGGGAAACCTGTACGACAGCTTTACCCAGTGCGTGGAGGCCAAAGAGGAAGGAACATTTACAGAGGACAGGATCGATTACCCCACTGTGGCAGCAGGCGTGCAGGGCATCAGATATGTGGAGGCCTGCCTGGAGAGCAATGAGAAGGGAAACGTGTGGGTAGAGGTTTAGAAGCTGTGAATTGATCAAACAGGAAATGTCAGAAAGGAGAGACAAAGAAATGGCAAGACCGGTAACAATTTTTACAGGACAGTGGGCAGACCTGTCCATGGAGGAGATGTGCCAGACTGCGCAGAAGATGGGATACGAGGGACTGGAGATCGCCTCCTGGGGACAGATCGACGTGGAGAAGGCAGCAAAGGATGGAAATTATGTGAAAGAGCTGAAGGACACGCTGGCTAAGTATGGCCTGGGATGCTGGGCCATCGGCATGCATCTGCCGGGACAGTGCGTGGGCGATGCGGAGCAGTGGGCCTATGATCCCCGTCTGGATAACTTCGCCCCCTCGGCGCTGGCGGGCAAGCCGGAGGAAATCCGTGCCTGGGGGACTCAGCAGATGAAGTACGCGGCCCAGGCGGCAAAAAATATGGGAGTGGATACAGTCACCTTCTTTATGGGCTCCCCCATCTGGAAGATGTGGTACTCCTTCCCCCAGACAAGCGAGGAGCAGGTGGAGGCCGGCTATCAGAGGATCAAGGAGCTCTGGTCTCCCATCATGGATGTGTACGATGAGTGCGGCGTAAAGCTGGCTCTGGAGGTACATCCCACAGAGATCGCCTACGACTACTGGAGCACAAAAAAGCTGCTGGAGACCTTTGGCTACAGACCTACCCTGGGCATCAACTTTGACCCCAGCCACTTGATCTGGCAGGGACTGGATCCGGCTATGTTCCTCTACGACTTTGCGGACCGGATCTATCACGTACATATCAAGGACGCCAAGCTGAACCTGAACGGCCGCAACGGCATCCTGGGGTCACACATCACCTTTGGCGATCAGCGGAGAGGCTGGAACTTTGTGTCTCCGGGACACGGGGATGTAGACTTTGACAACATCATCCGGGTGCTGAACCAGATCGGCTACGACGGCCCTCTCTCTATAGAGTGGGAGGACAGCGGCATGGAGAGGATATTCGGAGGGACAGAGGCCTGCGAGTTTACAAAGCAGATCAATTTCTCACCCTCAGACGTGGCCTTTGACGATGCCCTGAAGACAGACTAAATGAAAGGATGAAAAGACAATGACAAAATTTAAATTTTCAGTAGGACCATGGAATGTACACGAGGGAGCGGACTCCTATGGACCGGCAACAAGAAAGACCATACCCATTGAGGAGAAATTTAAGAAATTCGCGGAGCTTGGCTTCTCCGCCGTGCAGTTCCACGACGACGACGCTGTGCCGAACATCAACGACTACACGGAGGAGGAGATCAAGGAGAAGGCAAGAGAGCTGAAGAAGACGCTGGATAAGTACGGACTGAAGGCAGAGTTTGTGGCTCCCCGTCTCTGGATGGATGAGCACACTATGGACGGCGGTTTCATGAGCACCTCCAAGGAGGACAGGGACTATGCCATGTGGAGAGCTTATCGCTCCATCGACATCGCCAACGAGCTGGGGACGGATATGGTGGTTCTCTGGCTGGCAAGAGAAGGCACTCTCTGCGCGGAGAGCAAATCCCCTGTGTGGGCCACGAAGATGCTCATCGAGGCCATCAACAAGATGCTGGAGTATGATCCCAAGATCCGGGTCTGCATTGAGCCAAAGCCAAACGAGCCCATCGACAGGAGCATCTGCGGCACCATGGGACATGTGATGGCCATCTCGGCCGCTACCATCGACCCCTCCAGAGTGGGAGGAAACCTGGAGAGCGCTCACGCCATCCTGGCAGGCCTTGACCCGGCCCACGAGATCGGATTTGCCATGGCTATGGGCAAGCTGATGACCGTGCATCTCAACGACCAGAACGGTATCCGCTACGACCAGGACAAGAGCTTCGGCGTGGAGAACCTGCGCGCCGCCTTCAACCAGGTGAAGGTGCTGAAGGAGAACGGCTACGGAAGCCACGGCGAGTACGTGGGCCTGGACGTAAAGGCTATGCGCACCACAAAGGATGAGGACAGCTACAAGCATCTGGAGAACAGTCTGAATATCTTCAAGGCACTGGAGGAGAAGGTAGAGAGATTTGATTATGACTTCCAGAAGAAATGCGTGGAGAACCGGGATTTTGAGGCCCTTGAGATGTATGTCATGAACCTGCTCATGGGCATCGACTAGACTGGAGGTAGAAGAGAAATGCTTGTTACACTGAGAGAAGTACTAAAGGACGCCCGGGAGAAAAAATACGGTGTGGGACTTTTTAACACTGTCAGCCTGGAGATGGCAAAGGGCGTCCTGGGGGCGGCGGAGGAGCTGAAAAGCCCGGTTATCATCGGCACGGCCGAGGTGCTCCTTCCCTACGCCAGCCTGGAGGAGCTGGCCTATTTCCTTGTCCCCATGGCAAAGAAGGCGTCTGTTCCGGTGGTGCTCCACTTTGACCACGGGCTGACGGACACAAAGATCGTGGAGGCCCTGCGGCTGGGCTTTTCCTCCATCATGTACGACTGCTCCACGGACACCTATGAGAACAACATCGCCCGGGTGGCCCAGATGGTGAAAATTGCAGGCATGTTCGGCGCCTCCGTGGAGGGAGAGCTGGGACATGTGGGCGCCAACGACGAGAGCGCCGGGGATGACAGCATCTACACAGAGCCGGACCAGGCCAGGGATTTTGCCCTGCGCACCGGGGTGGACGCCCTGGCGGTGGCCATCGGCACGGCCCACGGCGCCTACAAGGAGAAGCCGAAGCTGGATATCGGGCGTCTGGCCCAGATTGCCGAAACCGTCCCCGTCCCGCTGGTCCTTCACGGCGGCAGCGGGCTCTCTGACGAGGATTTTAAAAACTGTGTGGCAAACGGCATCAGCAAGATCAATATCTTTACAGACATCAACTGCGCGGCCGCAAAGGCAGCCCATGACAATTACAGCCAGGGCTGCGGCCTGACAGACATCCAGAATCAGATCACAGAGGCAGTGAAGCAGGAGACCATGAAGAAAATGCGTATCTTCGGAAGCGCAGGCAGAGGGTAGGTGAGTCTATGGCGGGGAAGATCATTGTAGCGGGGCACATCTGCCTGGACATCACCCCGGTCTTTGCCTCCGGGAAGACGCAGCCTCTCGCCAGCGTCCTGACTCCAGGAAAGCTGGTTCAGATGAAGGACGTGAACATCAGCACCGGCGGCGCCGTGGCCAACACGGGGCTGGCGCTTAAGGTGCTGGGGGCGGACGCGGAGCTCATGGGAAAGGTGGGGGACGACGAGTTCGGACAGATCGTCCTGGACCGTCTGAGAAAATACGGAGCGGAGGGAGGCATGCTGGTGTCCGCGGACAGCAGCACCTCCTACTCCGTGGTCATCGCTCCCCCCGGGACGGACCGTATCTTCCTCCACAACCCGGGGGCCAACGACACCTTCCGGGCAAAGGACCTGGATTTTGAAAAAATTGCACAGGCCGATTTCTTCCACTTCGGCTATCCCCCCATCATGCGGCACATGTACGAGAACGAGGGGGAGGAGCTGGCGGGGATCTTCCGCCGGGTGAAGGAGGCAGGCCTTACCACCTCCCTTGACATGGCGGCTGTGGACCCTGACTCAGACGCGGGGAAGGCGGACTGGGGGAAAATTCTGGAAAAAGTGCTCCCCTATGTGGATTACTTTGTGCCCAGCGCGGAGGAGCTCTGCTTTATGGCGGACAGACCCCGCTATGAGGAGTGGATGACCCGGGCAGCAGGCGGGGATGTGACCTCTGTCATCAGCGTGGAGGAGGACATCCGGCCGCTGGCAAAGAGAGTCCTTGACATGGGGGCTTCCAGCCTCCTGATCAAATGCGGCGCGCCGGGTATGTATTTTACAGACGGGAAAAAAGAGATATTTGAGAGAAGCTATAAACCGGAGAGAGTGCTCTCCGGGACGGGAGCCGGGGACACCAGCATCGCGGCGTTCCTGAAGGCCCGGATGGAGGGGCGCTCCATAGAAGAAAGCCTCCATCTGGCAGCGGCCACAGGGGCCAGCTGCGTGGAGGCCTACGACGCTCTTGGCGGTCTTCGCTCCTTTGAGGAGCTGGAGCGCAGGATAAATGAAGGATGGGAGAAGCTGTAGGGTGAAGGAAATGGTGCTCGTCACGCCATCACCCTCGTCTCCTCCACAACAGGAAAGGTGAGCTGTACCTTGAACTGGTCGCCGTCCACGGTGACCTGCAGCCCGCCTTTCATGTTTTTTACAAAGCTCTCCGCTATGGCGAGGCCCAGGCCGTGTCCCTCCGTGTTCCTGGACTTGTCTCCCCTGGCGAACCGCTCCATGATCTCCTCCGAGGTAAAATCCATCTCGTAGGCGGCGGTGTTCTTGATGGTGACCTGGACCTGGGAGGCCCGCCGCTCGGCGATGATGTAGATGCGGGTTCCGGCAAGGGAGTATTTCAGGGCGTTTCCGATCAGGTTCTGGAGCACCCGGTACATCTTTTTGCCGTCCCCTGTGAACTTGAGGGGCATCTCCGGCAGGGCTTCACGGATGACCATGCCGCTGCTCTTTATGGCGTCCTCCATGTCCCCCAGCGTCTGCTCCAGCAGCTTTTTCATGTCCAGTGTCTCCAGGTGGAGCTCTGCGGTGCCGCTGGTGGATTTGGACAGGTCAAAGATGTCCTGGATCATGTCTTTTAAGCTCTCCATCCGGGAGGACAGCACCTCCACGTAGTCCTTTGCCGCGTCGCTTAGGGGCTCCTGCTTTAAGAGATCCACATACCCGATCATGGAGGTCAGAGGAGTCTTCAGGTCGTGGGATACATTGGTGATAAGGTCGATCTTCATCCGCTCCGCCCGCATCTGCTTATCCAGGATGGTCTGCAGGCTTTCGCTGATCTCTTCCAGCTGGCAGGAGGCGGGATACAGGTCCGACCTGGCACCCAGGGAGGTGCGGACAGACAGGTCCCCGTCTGCCATGGCCCTTATCTGCCCGAGGAGCTGCCCAAGATCTGCGTAGAGCCGGTTGTTCTCAAAGGTCCGGGCGGCGGCCAGAAAGGCCAGAAGCCCGCCGGCGATGCCCAGGATGGTCAGCTCGTTTGCCCCGTACCAGGTGGAGAGCAGAAAGAAGCAGAAGATGCCAAGGAGGATGCCTCCTGCCACCAGGAAGAAGGACAGAAGATATTTTGTGCGCAGCTGCTTCTCAAAGGGAGTGGAGCTCTTCCACCTCCGGTACAGCCTGCATGTGAAGGAGGTGTCCCCCCAGATGCCAAGGAGACGGCGCCGGATCAGCAGGATGAGGCAGCCGAGAAAGAGGAGGGCCAGGGGGAAGAAGAGGAGCGCGCAGCCAAGCGTCAGGCTCTCCAGACCGTAAAAGACGAAAAAGCCTGCCAGGGACTCGGACTGAAAGATCACAGACCTTAGCTCACCCACCCACAGAAATCCTGTGAGGACAGCTGCGGCCAGCAAAAGCTCAGCGCTGAGCTGGTCCAGAACCCGCACCTTCAGCTTTTTCCAGCCGTCTGCCCTGGAGCGGAAAAAGTGCAGGTAGAGATAGGCGGCCAGCGCAGCCCCCGCCAGGAGTCCAAGGCCCAGGGCGTACGTCTCCCAGATGGGGGACGAGTAGGAGACGCTGTACCACCTGATGTAAAAATTGCGCTGGTAAATAAACCTGTACGCCGCAAATGCGGCCACAGCGCCGCCAAGCAGCCAGAGCCCGAAGGCGGCTTTCGCCCAGAGGGGTACAGATCTCAGTTTTTCTGCTGCGGATTTAATCATATTTTTCAATCTTGTAGCCAATTCCCCACACCACCTTTAAATATTTTGGATTTTTCGGAGTGATCTCGATCTTCTCCCGTATCCTGCGTATATGGACCATCACCGTCTTCTCACCGGCGTAGGCGTCCTCCTGCCACACCCGGCTGTAGATCTGCTCTGCCGAGAAGACGTAGCCAGGGTGCTCCATGAGAAGCTCCAGGATCTTGTACTCTGTGGCTGTCAGCCGGACCGGCTCCCCGTCCACGGTGAGCTGTTTTGTGTTCCGGTCCAGCAGGAGACCGCCGTTTTTCAGCACATTGCCGGAGCCGCTCCCCTCACCTGCCGGAGCCGCTCCCAGAGAAAAATATCTTCTCAGCTGGGACCGCACCCGGGCCATCAGCTCCGCCGTGTTGTAGGGCTTTGTCACATAGTCGTCAGCGCCCATGGTGAGGCCGGAGACCTTGTCGCTCTCCTCCGTCTTGGCGGACAGGATGATGACAGGGATGTTGTGCTTCCGGCGGATGCGCATGAGGGCGGAGAGCCCGTTAAGCTGCGGCATCATCACGTCCAGGAGGATCAGGTGGACCGTGTCAGTCTCCAGCCGGTCCAGAGCCTCCATGCCGTTAAAGGCCGTCAGCACCCGGTAGCCCTCCAGCTCCAGGAGCTTGCCCAGAGAGCGGACGATCTCCCGGTCATCGTCCACTACTAAAATGCTGTATTGTTCCATCAAAATCCCCTCCGTTTTTGTTTTCAAATGCAGTATAGCAGATGGATATGAGTTTTTTTCTTCATAATTCTAACATTTTTTTTAAGAAATGAGAATGGATTGACCTGCTTGTATTATTGTGATAGTATAAAACAACAAAGACGATACAGAGGAGGAAATGAACATGGTATATGAGAGGCTGTCAAAAAATGCCCTGCGCTGCATGTACGCGGCGGGGGCGGTCACAGGCGTCATCCTGCTGGCAATCATAGGGGCCGTGGATTACTTCTGGGTGTTCCCAAAGGATATTGTCATCGGGAAATGGCTCTCTTTTGGGGCGGCCCTCCTGATCCTGTTCGATGTGTGTGTCAGCCCCTGGTTCCGCTTTTATCGTTACCGCTATGGCATCAATGAGGAGTGCATTGACATACAGGAGGGCTACCTCTTCGTGAAAAGGCATATCGTACCCATTGAGAGGCTTCACAAGCTGGAAATGCGGATCGGCCCCCTGGACCGGGCCTTCGGGGTGGCGAAGGTGATCGTCACCACAGCGGGAGGGGACGTGACCATCGCTTTCCTGGACACAGAACGGGCGGAGAGGATCGCGGAAGCTCTTAAGAAGCGGATCAATGAGATCGTGGCAGAGCAGAGAGAAGAGAGGCGGGAGATGGGCCATGGAAGAAAATAAAAAGTTCAGAAATCATGTGTCCGTGGTAGCGGAGCGAGTGGGGGCCGGAACCTACGCCCTTCTGGCAGTCCTGGCGGGCATCTTTATACAGAACGCGGACGAGCTGCTGGATGTGGGCGGCTCTCTTCTGGCGGACAGAAGGGCCCTTTTGTACCTTCTCATCTGTCTCGGCCTTCTGCTTGTCAGCATCGGAAAGACCTGGTGGACCTGGTCGAAAACATGGATCTCCATCCAGGATCAGGCCATTGTCATTGAGAAGCGCACGGTCAACGGCTCGGAATATGTCATCGGCATTAAAAATATCTCCAACATCAACCTGGAGCAGAACCTCTTTGAGATGCTCATGGGCACCTGCAAGGTCAAGATGGACACAGGGAGCCTCTCCACCGCCAACAGCACAGATGTGACCATTGTCCTGAAAAAGGCGAAGGCGGAGGCCTTTAAGGACAAAGTGGAGTCTCTCCTGAGAGGGGAGGATGCGGCAGCTGCGCCGCGGGAAGTCCAGGAGGAGACCTACGACTTCCGGGCCGGCTCCGGGGACATTATCCGCCACGGCGTCTGCTCCATGAGCGTACTGTCCATCGTAGTCGTGATCCTGGGCCTTGTGGGCGCTGTGGTTATGGCGGCGGAGGCGCTGGGGCAGGAGAACGCCCTGGACTCCCTCCTTCGGTCCGCGGTGAGCCTTCTGGCAGCCATCGCCATCATCCTGTCCGCCGTGTGGGACATTGTGAAGGACTTTGTGCGGTATCTGGATTTCCGCGTGAAGCGGCAGCGGGACCGGATCTGTATCCGATACGGCGTGCTGAAGAAGGTGGAGTACACCATTCCCGTGGATATGATACAGGCGCTGAAGCTCCGCCAGACGCTGATCGCCCGCCTTCTGGGGAAATATATGGTGGAGATCGTGAATGTGGGCATGGGGGACGACAAGGCGGAGAAAAACTCCTTTCTCATTCTCTACAGCTCGGAGAAGGAGGTATATGAGAGGCTGCGGGTCATTTTGCCGGAGTTTGCTGCTATCGCGGCCCGGCAGGTGCAAAGGCAGCCCCGTTCCGCCTGGGCTGCCTGGCTCTGTCCCCTCTTCCTGTATGAGGGATGTGTGGCAGCGGCAGGAGCGCTGGCTCTCCTGTGGATGCCGGACTATATTCCGGCGGCGTACATGCAGCTGTACCATGTGGCGGCGGCAGCAGGCCTTATCCTCCTCGCGGCGGCGGGTCCGGCTGTCCTGGCTCTGCGCTATCTCACATCCGGTCTTGTCATGAGCGACGGATTTGTCAAGGCCGTCTCAGGTTGCTTTGGGCGCAGAGTGGTGGCGGTGCGGTATGCGAATGTGCAGTACGTGACCCTGGAGCAGAATTTCATCGCCCGGGCCTGCGGCATATGCAAGGGGACACTCCACCTTCTGGCGGGGGCAGAGAACATGGCCCACGGGCTCCCCTATTTTGACGCCCGGCGGGCGGATCAGATGAGAGAGAAGATGTGCGGAGGGACTGAAGATTAATAGACTTCATCTATAAGTGTATTTTCAAAATCAATTGGCAATTATGCTCCGAAATTACTATACTTAGAGATAGAAAAAACATTAGGAGGTAATGGAAATGTCAATTACAGCGGAAACCGCAAAACAGCATGAAAATGATCCAGCAGTGCTTTGCTGCAGGGCGGAGGCAGGGATCACCATTGAGGCCGCAAACCTTGAAGATCCTGCCATTTTTGATGAGCTGGTTGACTCCGGACTGCTGTCTCTGGACGGCTGCCTGAAGATCAAACAGGTACTTGGCGCAAAGCTGACCAAGACAAGCGACTCCTTATGTCCTCTTACACCTGACAATGTGGAAGGATACAAGGATGACAACGGCGAGGAAGAAACGCCGCAGGAGGAGACAGCTGAAGAGACGTCAGCAGCACCGGCAGTGGAGGCAGCTGCCAGCGTGCAGGGAGCAGTTACGACCATCAAGAGCGGTAAGGTTGTAATCTCTATCAAGGAAGGAAAGGATATCTATCTGGAGCTTCCTATCTAATCCAGCCAGAAAGCCGGCAGAGAAAAATGGGGTGAAATGATCTGCCGCAGGCCCGCATATCCGAATTGTTTTTTGTTGCTATGGAATGATAAATAAGGCATATAAAAAGGCGGCTCCCTTTCGGGAACCGCCCATTCCATTTCCGGGGAAATGATCCTCCGGAAAATTATCCTTCAATGGCAATGTAGTCATTTTTTTCAACAGCCTTTGCGTCCTTCTTCGGAACAGTCAGCTTCAGGATACCGTCCTCATATTTGGCTTTGATCTCATCCTGAGTTACGCCCTCGCCCACATAGAAGCTTCTGCTCATGGCACCTGCGTAACGCTCCTTGCGGATGTATTTGCCTTTCTTATCCTTCTCGTCCTTGTCAAGGCCCTTGGCAGCGGAGATGGTAAGGTATCCGTTCTCCAGCTTGGCATTGATCTCGTCCTTCTTAAATCCAGGCAGGTCAATGTCTACCTCATAGGTGTCATCGGTCTCCTTTACATCGGTCTTCATCATATTTTTAGCATGTTTTCCATATAACGGGTTCTTCTTTCCAAAGAAGTATTTGTCAAAATCATCGTCGAATGGGAAGTCCATCCAGTCATCAAATAAGTTTTCTCCAAAAATACTAGGCATCATCATAAGTCATATCTCCTTTCAAAAGATCATATGTTGTAAGTTGTTAGCACTGTCGGAGAAATCCGAGGTGTTGTGTTCCCTGAACATCGGAAACGTTCTGTTCTTCCGGAGCGCTGCTCCTTTTTGAACCCCTTTCCTTTGTTCTGGTTGTACTATAACACTTATTATTAGCAGTGTCAAGAGGTGAGTGCTAATTTTTTTAAAAAAATTTTTGACCCGTTTTTTTTGCAAAGGTACATCTGTTTACACCTCCTGTGCCCATTTTACCCCTCATATGGCGCGGCAGGCAATCTACTGGCAGGAGAGTTGCGCCTTTTGCCTCAGTTTGCATCAAGCTGGTAGCCGCTCGGATCCATGGAGAACTCCGCGCTGGAGAGGAACTGCGCGTTCTGCTTCTCCACATCGGACAGGACAGACTCGCTGAAGTCCTCCGGGGAGACAGTCCCGCTGTACCAGCTCTGGCCGTTGAAATAATCCTGAAGCTCACGGGAATGGAACATCCGTCCGTGGCGCGCGTAAATCTCATTTTTGGCATAGTTGATCTCCTTCAGGGACAGGCCGCTTAAGTCCTTTTCCGTGAGAAGCCGGGTGCTGCTCTGTGGAAGAATGTAACCGCCGCTGGCAGAAATAGAAGAGGAGGCAGAGTCGTCTTCGGATCCCATCCGACTCTTCTCGTAAGCTGTGATCAGATCCTTCCCGTCCCTGTCGGAAATCTCATAGGGCATGATGTACAGCTCATTGCTGTCAATGTACATCTGTCCGTCAACCCGGATCTTCTGGTTGGAGCTGAGCTCATCCAGCATGCCCTCCGGGAGCAGGGAGTCATCGATGGAGGCCCTGTCTATATCCTCCAGAAGGATCTCCGTCCCATCCGAATTTCTCCCGTAAAAGGAAAGCCCGTCATCCCAGCGGAGGAGCTTCTGGTTCCCCGCTGCGCTCCTGACATACCCCTCCAGGCGGAGCTGGCCTCCGGTAGTCAGGTTGAAATCCGCGTCAGAGGGATCTGGCTTCTCCTCTGTCTCCGGGTCAGCCCCGTCCTCAGCTTCCGTGTCATTTTCCGCGGCATCCTCTGTCTTTGCAGTCTGGCCGCCTTTGGAGGAGCTGTCCCCGGGAGTGCGTGTGAAGAAAAATACCGCTCCGGCTATGGCGAGCACCAGCACCGCCGCGGCGGCCGCTATCAGCAGGGGCATTTTTTTCTTTCCCCGGGGTTTTTGTTCCTCCGGGTCCTCCGGAAAATCGAGGGAGGGATCCAGGGGCATGTCGTCCAGCCTTTCGCCGCACTCAGCGCAGAAGGTGGAGGCGTCGGGGGTCTCTTGACCGCAGTAAGGGCATTTCATGGCAGTGTCCGTCCTTTCATAGATTTTTCTTGATTTACAGTCTCCTGGTAAAGATACTTTGATTATACATTTTGCGCTAAGATCCGTCCATAAAAACCTTTACACAGCCTGCCCGTCCCCGTCCCGGTCAGTGCTTTACGCGCTCTGCTCATCCTCCAGCTTCCATCTGGCCAGCACCTTGCCGAACTGTCTGGCGATGAGCCCCACCATGACGGCCGCGGCCACGGTTCCCTCCCGGACGCCCTGAAGGCGGCCGGTAAAGCTGATGGATAAGATACAGGCAATGATGACGAGAATCACGTCAAAGCCCACCTTCATGTAGCCGAATTTGAGCGAGGGGATTGCCCTGCAGATGGCCAGCACCACCCCTTCTCCGGCCAGCACTACCACGCCGGCCTTCACCTCCAGGCTGACGCCGGCAGCCACCAGCAGGATACCGATGAGGCAGACGATCCACTGCTGCCAGTATGTATGGCAGGAGATGCCCTGCACGGCCCACACGCCGAAGTCCGTCAGATAGCCGAAGAAAAAGGCCACCGGGAGCTGCATGAGCTGGATGGGATGATAGTTCCTCCGCAGGATCAGGATCTGCAGGAGGATAAAGAAGCAGTGCATGACGATGGTGGCTGTCCCCACAGTCAGGGGAGAGAAAAGGCTGACCACATAGGGTACGCTTGATATGGGAGAAGTGCCAAGGCTCGCTTTGATGGAGAAGGCCACGCCGAAGGCCATGATGGCCAGGCCTGCAAGAAGGAGCAGATAGCGCTTCAGAATGTAGATAGTTAGTCTGTTCAATGTTGTCATTCCTTTCTGAAAATACAGCGCCGCTGACGGGCGCCTGGATGTCTGTCAGCCAAAGCCGCACTTTTGCCGACGTCTCTATTATAACACTTTCAGACAAAACTGTATCCTGCAATATGCCGGTGCAAAATATGCGGTGCGGATCAGTGTGGCGGAGGAAAGAGTGTAATAAACGAAAATAAAAACAATAATTATCAGATAAATAATTGACTAATACAGAAAAAGGAACTACAATTATAGCAAAGACAAGAAGGGAGGCGGAAGCTATGACGAGAGAAATTCTTTTGATCATTCTTTTTGCGGCAGCGCTGGTTGCGGTGTGCTGGATGCTCACAGAATACTGGCTTGGTACAAGAAGCCTTGGGATGAACGGAGAGATCGGAAGACTCCGTTTTGGAAGCCGGACAGCCTTTGCCCTCACCCATTTCTGGAGGAGAGTGGACGAGGCAAAGGATATCCCCGATGAACCGCTGAAGCGGGAAATGGGACTGGCTGACAACGGTCTTCCGTCCCGGGAAAAACGATGAGCGAAGGAGAGACGCTGTTATGACAGAAGAACTGATCCGTGAACTGAAACACGTAAAAAACGCACTTGTGAACAAGGAAATGAAAGGGGAAGCCTGGGAGGAGAAGCAGGAGATGATCCAGAAGCTGGAGGATGTCACCAGCTATCTGAAGGATGCCCTGGGACAGGGGATTGAATTCTGATGGGCGCCGAAAGGCCGGGGAGTATAGAAGCCCTGGTGTTTGACATGGACGGACTTCTGTTTGACTCAAAACGAGTTGTGCAGCGAACCTGGAACATGGCCGGAGAGGAGCTGGGAGCAGGACAGGTGGGAGAGCAGATCTACCACACTCTGGGCATGAACCTGAAGAGCAGGACGGAATTTTTTCACAGGGTCTTTGGCCCGGACTTTCCCATGGAGGAATTCGCCGAGAGGACGAGAAGGTATTACAGGCAGATCGAGGAGACAGAGGGCGTGCCCCTGAAGACGGGAGTCCGGGAGCTCCTCTCCTATGGAAAGGAGAACGGATACAGAATGGCGGTGGCCACCTCCTCCAGGAGGGAGCACTCCACCTACATGCTGAAGCGGGGTGGGATCTACTCCTTTTTCGACGGATTTATGTTCGGCGATATGGTGGAGAACGCCAAGCCCGACCCGGAGATCTACCGGAAGGCCTGCAGCCTTTTGGACACAGCGCCGGAGCGGAGCATGGCTCTGGAGGACTCCCCCAACGGCATCCGGTCCGCATCCGCCGCCGGCATGGCGGCAGTCATGGTGCCGGATCTGGTGCAGCCGGATGAGGAGCTAAAGAGACTGGCTTTCCGGGTGTGCCAGGACCTGACGGAAGTGATAGGGATCCTGGAAGGACTGAAGCCGCAGGCGAAGGCCTGAAAGAGCGGGAAAAAGCGAGACAAAATAAGACAAAATGGGACAAAAGAAAAGCATGGGCAGCAGAAGAGATACTTCCTGTCCATGCTTTTTCTGTTTGCCAGAGGACCGTGAACCGGTCCGGTCTGCCTTTTTATTTCAGCTTTGGCATTTTTGAGAGAGCGGCCTCGTCAGCTACCAGAGTCACATCGTTGTGCATCTGAAGGATGGAAGCCGGAACCGCGGGAGTGACCGGACCAAAGAAGGCGTCCCTTACGATATCCGCTTTTCCCTCTCCGTTTACGACTACAAGAATCTTCCTGGCCTGCATGATGGTCTTGATGCCCATTGTGTAGGCCTGACGGGGAACATCGTCGGCGGAGGCGAAGAAGCGCTTGTTTGCCTCGATGGTGCTCTCCTGGAGATCCACGCAGTGGGTCTCCTTCTCGAAGGCCTCTCCTGGCTCGTTGAAGCCGATGTGCCCGTTGTGGCCCAGGCCGAGGAGCTGCAGGTCCACGCCGCCCAGAGACTGGATCAGCCTCTCGTAGCGGGCGCACTCCTTGTCGCTGTCAGGCTCTGTGCCGTCCGGAAGATGGGTGTTTTCCGGAAGAATGTTTACGTGGTCGAAAAGATTGTGGTGCATGAAATAGTAGTAGCTCTGATCGTTATCCTTGGAGAGTCCCTTGTACTCGTCCAGATTTACGGTGGTGACTGCGGAGAAGTCGAGATCCCCCTTTTTGTACCAGTCCACCAGCTGCTCGTATGTGCCGATGGGAGTGGACCCTGTGGCAAGTCCCAGCACGCAGTCTGGCTTCATGATGATCTGAGCGGAAATGATATTTGCCGCCTTGCGGCTCATGTCGCGGTAGTCGGTAGCTTTGTAGATTTTCATTTGGATAAACCTCCTCAAAACATATTTTCTTTTCTATGGATGTGAAATCAATCGTTTCAGACAAGAACAGCCTCCGCAAAGTACTCCGGCATGTGGAAGGAGGGCACCGGGGAGGTGATGGGAGCGTAGGCCGCGTAGTGCTCAATGTCCTTGGACTCCGAGATCTTGTAAAAGTTGCAGTAAAAGGTGCTGCCCTTTTCCAGCTTCATAGGCCCATACACCCGCTCCAGCGCGGACAGCGGGAGGTGGAAGAGGGCGCTCCAGCGGTCCTCCTCGATCACGGCCCTGGCCTGGAACTGCTCGGCCTCCTCTCTGGAAAAAAAGGACCGGTAGGTCCGGGAGGGACCGTAGCCGGCGAGAAGGGCGCCGTTTGCGTTGATCTCAAAATTCAGATAGGTGCCGGAGGCGTCCTCTTTCTGGGGAAACAGAAGGAAGGCCTCCATGGCGCTGTCCTGGTAGACCGGGTCCAGGTAGGACTGATAGGTTCTCCTTGGATCCTTTTCCTCGCATACCATGCGCACATAAAATCCATCCCCCGGCACAAACCCGATATAGAAGCAGGTGCGGGGAATGGAGGAGGTGCCCCACAGAAGATGAGTGATCTCGAAGGGGGCGACAGTATTCAGTTCTTCTTTGTCTTTTAATATCTTTACATTCATCATGTCTCCAATGTAGCAGACAAAGGAGAGAAAAACAACAGCTTCAAAAAGAAAAATATGAAAGTGCAAAAAAAACAATTTATTGTGCTATAATCATGTCCTTTTCTTCCTGAACGATCCCTGGCGGCTCGCCTTAAGCCTCCCATCTGCCGGAGGCGCCGCAGGGGAGAAAGAGCCCTGAGGCCGTCACAGGAAGAGCGATCTCCTGGGACTGTACATGCCCGCCAAAGGACTTCAGCTCCGTGCTCAGCATGTAGGTGAGCACAGCCGGGGCCAGCCCTGTGGTGTAGGAGTTTACCAGGAAAAAGAGGGGATTGTCTGACAGGACCTTTGTGCACAGCTTGATAAAGGGGTGGATGGACTCCTCGATCTTCCAGATCTCCCCCTTGGGTCCCCTGCCGTAGGAGGGCGGGTCCATGATGATGGCGTCGTAGTGGTTGCCCCTGCGGATTTCCCTCTCCACGAACTTGGTGCAGTCGTCCACCAGCCAGCGTATGGGGGCGTCCTTCAGCCCGGAGGAGACGGCGTTCTCCTTGGCCCAGGTGACCATGCCCTTGGAGGCGTCCACGTGGGTCACCGAGGCGCCCGCAGCGGCAGCGGCCAGGGTGGCTCCCCCTGTGTAGGCGAAAAGGTTCAGCACCTTGATGGGGCGGCCCGCCCGCCGGATCTTTTCAGAAAACCAGTCCCAGTTGGCGGCCTGCTCCGGAAAGAGCCCTGTGTGCTTGAAGCTGAAGGGCTTCAGATTGAAGGTCAGCTCCTTGTAGTGGATGGTCCACTGGGATGGGAGGTCAAAGAACTCCCACTCGCCGCCGCCCTTCTTGCTGCGGTGGTAGTGCGCGTTGCACTTTCTCCAGCCCTTCAGTGTCTTCGGAGTGTCCCAGATGACCTGGGGATCCGGCCGGATGAGGAGATAGTCGCCCCAGCGCTCCAGCTTTTCTCCCCGGCTGCAGTCCAGCACCTCGTAATCCTTCCAGTTGTCAGCAATCCACATATATTTTCAACCTCGTTTCTTGTTTGATCATACATTAATAATACGTTGCGCGGAGAATTATAGCATACCTTGGACAAGCCTTCAATTCCAACGGGAATATGTTTCTGAAATTTGTGGAATATTACGTGTATGACCTTTACCTTTTGCACTATCAGTGATAGAATGTTTCTATAAGTGGGCGTGGACCCGCAAAAGAAAGGTGGAATACAGTATGATCACAGTAAATGCAATGGGAGACAAGTGTCCGGTACCGGTCATCAAGACAAAGAAGGCTATGCAGGCCCTGACAGGCCCGGAGATCATCGAGGTTCTGGTAGACAATGAGATTTCTGTACAGAATGTGACAAAGATGGCTTCCTCAAGCGGCGGCAAGGTGACCTCCGAGAAGCTGGGAGAGGGCGAGTACAAGGTGACGATCCAGATGGAGGGAGCTCCGGCGGCAGCGGACGCAGCCGATGACACAGCCTGCATCCCGGACGCGAGGGGCAACATGATCGTCGTCATGTCATCCGACCGGATGGGCTCAGGAAACGATGAGCTGGGCAAGGTTCTGGCAAAAAGCTTCATTTTCGCGGTGACACAGCTTGAGGAACTGCCCAAAACCATGTTATTCTATAACGGCGGCGCCACGCTCACCTGCGAGGGATCAGACTGTCTTGAGGATCTGAAATCCCTGGAGGCGCAGGGCGTTGAGATCCAGACATGCGGCACATGCCTTGACTACTATGGCCTGAAGGAGAAGCTGGCAGTCGGATCTGTCACAAATATGTACAGCATCGTGGAGACGATGGCCGGCGCTGCCAAGATCCTGCGCCCATAAGGGAGGCAGGCTAAAGGAGGATATTTTATTATGAAATCAGATGTCAGACTGACCACGCTCAGCAAGACAGCGGGCTGAGCGGCCAAAATAGGTCCGGAGACCCTTGCTCAGGTTCTGAGCAAGCTGCCGAAATTTCAAGACGACAACCTGATCGTCGGCATAGAGACGTCCGACGACGCAGCTATCTATAAGGTGACAGACGATATAGCCATGATCCAGACCGTGGACTTCTTCACGCCGATTGTGGACGACCCATACATGTTCGGGCAGATCGCGGCGGCCAACTCCCTAAGCGATGTGTGGGCCATGGGCGGCGAGCCCGCGGTGGCCTTAAATATCGTGGGATTTCCCAACTGCCTTGACCCAGCTATCCTGGGCGACATACTGGCAGGGGGAGCGGACAAGGTGAAGGAGGCCGGAGCTGTCCTTGTGGGCGGACACTCTGTCCAGGACGACGAGCCCAAGTACGGCCTGTGTGTGTCCGGCTTCGTGCATCCCCAGAAGATCTTTAAAAATTACGGCTGCAGGCCGGGGGATGTGCTGGTGCTCACCAAACAGATCGGAAGCGGTATCGTCAACACGGCTGTGAAGGCCGAGATGGCGTCTCCCTCCGCTATACGGGAGACCCAGACTGTGATGGCGTCTCTGAACAAGAAGGCAAAAAAAGTGGCAGAGAGGTACAATGTATCTGCCTGCACGGACATTACGGGCTTTGGGCTTCTGGGCCACTGTGTGGAGATGGCCGAGGCCAGTGAGGTGACATTTGAGCTTCGCGTCCACGACATCGCCTACATGGAGGATGCCATAGACTATGCCAAGATGGGGCTTGTGCCCGCCGGGGCATATAAGAACAGAGGCTACTCCATAAAGAAGGTGGAGACCGGGGGCGTGGAGGAGCACTATCTGGATCTTCTGTATGACCCGCAGACATCGGGCGGCCTGCTCCTGTCTGTGGCGCCGGAGGATCTGGAAAATGTGATGCGCGACTTTGAGCATGCGCATATGGATACAAAGGTATCCGTGATCGGGAAGGTGGGACCGAAGAGCGATAAGCTGATCGTCCTGTCCTGATGGTCAGATTTAAGGGTAGGATCCAGTGATCCGATCCAACAGGATGCGAGGAAGGGAATATGGATAAAAGCAAGTTATACCGCAGCATACCCAAGGTGGATGTTCTGCTGGCGGATGAGGAGATACAGGGGCTGGTCGAAGCCTACAGCCGGGAGACCGTCATGGAGGCGATCCGGTCTGAGACAGATGCCCTGCGGGCCTTTATCGGGGCCTGCCAGGATGAGGAGGAGGCCCGGCAGAAGACAGAGAGCCTCAAAAAGGATATTGAAGACCGGGTCAGAGCTATCAACACGCCCAATATGAGAAAGGTGATCAACGGCACTGGCACGGTCCTGCACACAAACCTGGGCCGGGCCCCCATTTCCGGGGAGCACTTAAAGAAGGCCGCGGACCTTGTGAGCGGGTACTCCAACCTGGAATACAATCTGGAGGCGGGAAGAAGAGGGGAGAGGTACTCCCACTTTGAGCAGCTTCTGTGCCGCCTGACGGGGGCTGAGGCGGCTATGGCCGTCAACAACAACGCGGCGGCGGTCATGCTGATCCTGAGCTCTCTTGCCAGGGGCGGAGAGGTGGTAGTCTCCAGGGGTGAGCTGGTGGAGATCGGAGGAAAATTCCGTATTCCCGATGTGATGGAGCAAAGCGGCGCCACTCTGGTGGAGGTGGGGACCACCAACAAGACCCATCTGGCCGACTACGAGGAGGCGGTGACAGAGGAAACCAGGGCTCTCCTCAAGGTCCACACGAGCAACTACCGGATCGTTGGATTTACAGAGACCGTGGAGATCGATGAGCTGATCCCCCTGGCCAGGGAGAAGGATATCCCTGTCATCGAGGATCTGGGCAGCGGCGTGCTCATCGATCTTTCCAGATACGGGCTTACATACGAGCCCACGGTGCAAAGCTCCATAGCAAAGGGGGCGGACGTGGTCAGCTTCAGCGGGGACAAGCTTCTGGGAGGCCCCCAGGCCGGCATCATCGTGGGAAAGAAGAAATATATCGATATGATGAAGAAAAATCAGCTCACCAGGGCGCTGCGGATCGACAAATTTACAGCCGCGGCCCTGGAGCTGGTGCTCCATGAGTATCTGTCAGAGGAGAAGGCCGTCCGCAATGTGCCGGTCCTTCGGATGATCACCCAGCCTGCCGGTGAGGTGAAAAAGGCGGCGGACTCCTTTGCCAGGAAGCTAAGACGGCTGCACCTGGCCGCGAAGATCCAGGTGGTCCCCTGCCAGTCCCAGATCGGCGGCGGCTCTCTGCCCCTGGAGAGGCTGGAGAGCTGGGGCGTGTCCATCTCCCCTGAGAGCGTCACTGTGCCTGAGCTGGAGGAGCGGATGCGTCGCCTGCCGGTGCCCATCATCCCCAGAGTGGTCAATGATACGATCCTCATGGATATGCGGACCGTGACAGCGGAGGACGCAGCCCTGGCAGCCCGGGAGCTTGGCGAGCTTGAGGAACTGGAGGTGCCGGAACAGTGAAGCATATTATCATCGGAACAGCGGGCCACATCGACCACGGCAAGACCACACTCATAAAAGCCCTCACCGGGAGAAACACAGACCGGTGGGAGGAGGAGCAGCGCCGGGGGATCACCATTGACCTTGGATTTACCTGGTTTGATCTGCCGGGTGGAGACCGGGCGGGTATCATTGACGTGCCGGGACATGAGAAGTTCATCAACAACATGGTGGCCGGCGTGGTGGGCATGGATCTGGTTCTTCTTGTGGTGGCTGCGGATGAGGGCATCATGCCCCAGACCCGGGAGCACATGGACATCCTGAATCTGCTGGGTATTGAGAAGAGTATCATCGTCCTGAACAAATGCGACCTGGTGGAGGAGGACTGGCTGGAGCTTGTGGAGGAAGAGATCAAAGAGGAGCTGGCAGGAACCTTCCTGGAGAAGGCGCCGGTGGTGCGGGTGTCCGCAGCCACGGGAGAGGGCCTTCCCCATCTGGTGGAGGTGATCCAGAGAATGTCGGAGGAAGAGGTGGAGGAAAAGGACACCTCCACGATCCCCCGTCTGCCCATTGACAGGGCTTTCTCCCTCTCCGGTTTTGGCACCATCATCACAGGAACCCTGCTCAGCGGCACGATCACAAAGGAAGACACGCTGGAGATGTATCCCATCGGGAAGACCAGCAAGATCCGCAGCATACAGGTTCACGGCGAGGACGTGGACAAGTGCTATGCGGGACAGAGGGTGGCGATCAATCTGTCCAATATCAAAAAGAGGGAGATCAGGAGAGGCTGTGTCCTGGCACCGCCTGACAGTATGAAGAACACGGATCTTTTGGATGTGAAGATGCGGATCCTGGACTCCTCCATGCGGGTGCTGACCAACCACACAAGGCTCCACCTCTTCACCGGCACGAGCGAGATCCTCTGCCGTGCGGTGCTCCTGGACAAGGAGGAGATCGGACCGGGAGAGAGCGGCTACGTGCAGCTTCGCCTGGAGGAGGAGCTTGCCGTGAAGAAGGGGGACAAGTTTGTGGTGCGGTTTTACTCGCCTATGGAGACCATCGGAGGCGGCGTGATCCTGGAGCCCAATCCCTCAGTACACAGGCGCTTCCAGCAGCAGGTCATCGAGGATCTGGAGCGGAAGGAGTCAGGCTCCACAGCGGACGTGGTGGAGATGCATGTCCGGTCTCACGGAGAGACTATGATCACTCTGTCAGAGCTGGCCAAATTGACAGCCCTTGCCCCGGAGGAGATCGCCCGGGATGTGGAGGAGCTTAAGAAGGAGGGGACAGTTCTTACGTTCCCCATGAGAAAGGACACCTACGTGTGGCACAGGCAGGCTGCTGCCCGGGCCAGAGAGCGGATCCTGGAGGAGCTTGCAGGCTATGAGGCAAAATATCCCTACCGCTACGGCATGAAGAAGGCACAGATCCACACAGCGTTTTTTCCGAAGCTGAAGCCCAATGTATTTGACTCCTTTATCAGCCGTCTGGAGGAGGAGCAGGCTATAAAGAGGGTGGACGAGTTCCTCTGCACGCCGGATTACGAAGTGTGTAAGGACGCCACCTACCAGCAGGTGTCAGAGACCCTTCTGGGGGCTATGGAGAAGGCCGGGTTTGATTTTGTCCGGTACGGGGAGATCCCTGTGAAGGGAGTGAGCCAGGAGGTGGAGGATGATATCCTGAACATCCTTCTGGAGGAAAAGCAGATCGTGAAGGTGACAGAGGAGATGTACACTCTGTCATCCTACATGGAGCAGGCGAAAGAGAAGATACGCGAAAAGCTGAAGGAGGAGCCTGTGATAACCATCGCCCAGGTCCGGGACATGTTCCATACAAGCAGAAAGAGCGCCAAGCCCATTCTGGAGTATATGGACACGGTCAAGGTCACAAGAAAAACAGGGGCGGAAAGTGAAAGGGTAGCATACTGATGAATTTAAAACAATTGGAGGCATTTGTGGAGGTGGCTCAGTCCGGCAGCTTCTCAAAAGCGGCAAAAAAGCTGTTTCTGACGCAGCCCACCATCAGCGCCCACATTGCCTCTCTGGAAAAAGAACTGGATACAAGGGTTTTTGTGCGAAACACAAAGGAGGTGGCGCTCTCCCCCGAGGGGCAGAAGCTGTACACCTACGCCCGCCAGATCCTGGATCTGACGGAAAAGATAAAGGAAGAGTTCGGCAGACACGACGAGGAGGAGCAGAAATGTGTGACTATCGCGGCCTCTACCATCCCTGCGCAGTACCTTCTCCCTGACATCCTGGCCAAATTTAACGCCAAGCATCCCGGCGAGCAGCTCCGGATCCTGGAGTCGGACAGCAGCCAGGTGGCGGAGCAGGTGGCGGAGGGCTCGGTGGATATCGGCTTTACCGGCACTGTGCTGGAGAAAAAATTCTGCAAGTATATTCCCTTCTACAAGGATCAGCTCGTGGTCATCACGCCGAACACGGAAAAATACCGGGAGTACAAACAGCTGGGAAGCGATATCTACTGGATACAGGAGGAGAGCGTCATCATGCGGGAGGAGGGCTCAGGCACCCGCAAGGAGGCGGAAAAGCAGCTCCGGCACCTGGGCATCCGGTCAGAGCGGCTTCATATCATCGCCAGCATCGCCAACCAGGAGACTATCAAGAGATCAGTCATCCAGGGCATGGGCGTCTCCATCCTGTCCCGGCTGGCCGCCAAGAACGAGGTGGAGAGCGGCCGCATGCTGGAGTTCCCCATCCCAGAGGCGGACGAGGGAAGGGATCTGAACCTTGTGTACAACAAAAATCATCCCCTGTCCAAGTCGGCGCAGCGGTTTATCAAGACTGTGAAGGAGATCTATCGCATCGAAAAATAGGCGGAAATACCAAACGGAAGCGCTCTGTGGAAGGCCACAGGGCGTTTTTTTAAGGGGCATGATGTTGGGACAGTGGCTCTGTGTAATTTATAGAAAAAGCAAATGAATAAAATCTATATATTGATTTTAACGATTAGACGTAAAGACGCAAAGAGAAGTATACTAAGAAAGAAGCCAGAAGACAGATTGGGGGAATGAAGATGATCTATCTGGACAATGCGGCGACGACGATGCAGAAGCCGAAGGAAGTGATCCAGGCGGTTGTGACTGCCATGCAGTCCATGGGGAACGCCGGCAGGGGTGCTCACTCGGCCTCGCTGGAAGCATCAAGAACGATATATGACACAAGAGAGAAGCTCTGCCACTTTTTCGGCGGAAAGGATCCCAGACAGCTGGTGTTCACATGCAACTCCACGGAGAGCCTGAACACGGCCATCAAGGGCGTTTTAAATCCCGGTGATCACGTGATCACCACTATGCTGGAGCACAATTCCGTGCTGCGTCCCCTTTACGAGATGGAGGAGCGGGGAGTTCGCCTGACCATCATAGAGAGTGACAGAAAAGGGCTCGTTGAATACGAAGATTTTGAGAGGGCTATCTGTCCGGAGACAAAGGCCATCGTGTGTACCCACGGCTCCAACCTGACAGGCAATCTGGTGGATATCGAGAGAGTGGGCAGGATCGCGAAGGACCACGGCCTTCTCTTTATCGTGGATGCCTCCCAGACAGCGGGGGTATTTCCCATTGACGTGGAGAAGATGCACATAGACATCCTCTGCTTTACAGGCCACAAGGGGCTCTTGGGGCCCCAGGGGACAGGCGGTATGTACGTGAGGGAGGGCGTCAAAGTGCGGCCCTTAAAGAGCGGCGGCAGCGGCGTCCAGACCTACAGCAGGACTCATCCGGCCCAGATGCCTACATCCCTGGAGGCGGGGACCATGAACGGCCACGGCATAGCGGGACTCCACGCGGCCGTGGAGTATATTGAGCGGACAGGCATAGACAACATCCGCAAAAGAGAGCAGGAATGTATGTGGAATTTCTACAACGGAGTGAAAGATATTCCCGGCGTTACTGTGTACGGCGATTTTTCCGGAGGGGAGAGATGTCCCATCGTCTCCCTCAATATCGGTGATTATGACTCCTCAGAAGTTGGCGATGAACTTCTTACAGAATATGGAATTTCTACCAGACCGGGGGCTCACTGTGCGCCTCTGATGCACCAGGCCCTGGGAACGGTGGAGCAGGGGGCAGTAAGGTTCAGCTTTTCCCACTACACCACTGATGAGGAGGTGGAGACGGCCATAAGAGCCATCCGTGAGCTTGCGCAGGAGGAAGAATAGTGGGTTCCTGGAGCTTTCGGTAAATCTGTTTTTTTGAGTGAATGAGAGTAGAAGGAGGAAGTACAAATGAATTTTAACTTGTCAGACTCAAAGAAAAAACTTGCGCTGGCAGGGGTGGTATGCGGACTTGTGGCGGCAGCCCTCGCGTACTTTGGAAACCCGGCCAACATGGCGATCTGTATCGCCTGCTTTATCCGCGACACAGCGGGGGCCCTTGGCATGCACCAGGCAGACACGGTACAGTATGCCCGCCCTGAGATCATCGGCATCGTTCTCGGCGCTTTTGTGATTTCAGCGGCTACAAAGGAGTACCGTTCCACGGCTGGATCTTCACCGATGATCCGCTTTATCCTTGGAATGGTCATCATGATCGGCTCCCTCGTGTTCCTGGGATGCCCGCTGCGTATGGTGATCCGTATGTCCGCAGGCGACCTGAACGCATGGGTAGCCCTCATCGGCTTTATCCTCGGCGTGGCCACAGGCGCCTTTGCCCTGAAGAAGGGCTTCAGCCTGGGAAGGGCTCATGAGACCCAGAAGACCAGCGGCGTGGTACTGCCGGCCATCATGGTAGGTATCCTGCTGCTTGCACTGTGCACCACACTTCTCAAGTCCAGCACAAGCGGCCCGGGAAGCATGCATGCACCTATCATTATCTCCCTCATCGGAGGCCTGATCTTCGGCGCCTTTGCCCAGAAGTCGAGAATGTGCTTTGCGGGAAGTATCAGGGACGTGATCCTGATGAAAAACTTTGACCTTCTCACAGTGATCGTGGGACTCTTTGTTGTTATGCTGATCTACAACATCGCGACAGGAAACTTTACGCCTGGCTTTGACACGCCGGGCATCATCGCCCACTCCGAGCACCTGTGGAACATTCTCGGCATGTACGCGGTAGGCTTTGCTGCTGTACTGGCAGGCGGATGCCCGCTGCGCCAGCTTGTCCTTGCGGGACAGGGATCTGCGGATTCAGCGGTGACAGTTCTGGGTCTGTTCTTCGGCGCGGCTCTGTGCCACAACCTGGGACTTGCCTCCAGCGGCACAGCCCTCAACGCGGAGACTGGAGAGGTTGTAGCGGGAGCGGCTACACCTGCCGGAAAGGTGGCGGTGATCATCTGTATCATCGTGTGCTTTATCATTGCGTTTACAAATAAAAGAGAGAGTGCAAAATAGTTGTAAATATGTTATTCTAGGAAAGAAGGTAAAATAATATGAAGGAAGTAGATGCAAGAGGTCTTTCCTGCCCGGAACCTTTGATGCTGACCGCGGAGGCCCTCAAAAATGCAGACGGGCCGGTGAAGGTGCTCGTCAGCGAGCCCCATCAGAAGATGAACGTGGAGAAATACGCGAAAGACCACGGGAAGAAGGCAGTGTCAACAGAGAAAGACGGTTGCTTTGAAGTAGTGATCGAATAATGAGAAAGAAAGAATTAAAGCTGGTCGTAACATTTCACACAACAGCAGATGCCATGGCTATGGAGAAGGCGTGCAGGGGCAAAAATGCCCCCGGACGCCTGATCCCTGTGCCCCGGTCCATATCCGCCGGGTGCGGACTTGCCTGGTGCGCGGCCCCCGCGGAGCGGGAGGCCATCCTCTCCGTGATGGAGGAGGCGGGCATTGAGAGTGAAGCCCTCCACGAGTGCATGGTGTAGCTGCGCTTCAGAGCCCCGTGCGGAAGGTGTCCAGCACATGGGGGAGCAGCTTGTCGCTTTTCCGCGTCAGGGAGAACTTACCCTTGAACAGGGACCAGTCGTACAGGAGGGCCCGCTCGTACATGGCGTAGATGTCCATCAGCTCAGCCGCGGTGGAGGTGGGGGCGAACTCCCCGGCATCCAGCCCCTCCTGGATCAGCTGGGTGACCCACTGGAAATAAAATCTCTTCTTGTCGGAGAGGGACTTCTTGTCCTTTGTGATGAGCTGTGAGGAGTACAGGTAGGCCAAAAGGTGCAGGTCCACGCTGCTCTCGATCATGAAAAACAGCTCGTGGTTCAGGTAGAGCAGCTTGTCGTAGACCGTCATCTCCGGGTCGATCGCGGTGGAGAGCTCCTCGTACTTCTGGTCAAACAGGTTGGACAGGGTGTTCAGGAGGGCCTCCTTCCCCTTGAAATAGTGGTAGAAGGTTCCCTTGGAGGTCCTGGAGGCGTTGATGATGTCCTCCACGGTCGTGTTGTCGTAGCCGTTCTTGTAGAACAGGTTCCAGGCCGCCTTCACGATGCGGCTCTTTGTGGACTGCCGTTTTTTCGCCATGTTCTCATCCCTTTCTGCGAAATGTGCGGTGTTCCGAATGTCTGAAGGGAGGCTGTGTCTTTTTACGGAAATCACAGCTCCGGTATAGAGTAATAAGAAAGGAGAGCGGTACCCACCGCTCTCCTTGACTGTCCGCGGACAGATCTGCCAATGGCAGGCAGGATTGATTAACCAACCTGGAAACCGTATTTCAGCGGATCCTCGGGATCGATCAGGTATGTAGCAACGCCTGTCAGGTATGCGCTTCCTGTGATCATCGGGATGACTGCGTCGTAATCGCCGACCTTTGTCGTCTCTTTGATCACGCCCTTGAAGATGCTGCCCATGAAGCTCTCATAGCGGAACTCCTCGCCGACTTTGATCTCGCCCCAGTGATACAGGGTAGCAAGCTTCGCGCTTGTGCCTGTTCCGCAGGGTGAACGGTCTGCCATAGCGTCTCCGAAGATAACGACGTTGCGCAGGTCAGCCTTGTCCGGATTTGGTGTGGGTCCGTAGAACTCAACCAGGTCAACAGAGTCGATGTCAAGCAGCGGGTGCTTTACAGGGATCTCCTTGCTGATCGCATCCAGGATCTTCATGCCGAGAGCGGAGTAAGCGGGAACATTCTTTCCGTTGATCTCGCCGATGTCGAGCTGAGCTGTGTCAACGAGAGCGAAGAAGCTGCCGCCGAAGGAGATCGTGAACTTGATCTCTTTGCCGTCGATCGTAACGGACTGGTTCTCTTTGTAAACGAAAGCGGGAACGTTTGTCAGTGTTACGCTCTCAACCTTGCCGTTCTTGACCATAGCCTTTGTGCGGATCAGTCCTGCGGGAGCCTCGAGAACAACGTCGTTCTCGCCCTCGTGGGACTCAACCAGGCCGGCCTCAACAGCTACGGTGACTGCGCCGATGGTGCAGTGTCCGCACATGTTCAGGTATCCGCCTGTATCCATGAACATAACGCCGTAGGAAGCCTCGGGGTTGACTGGCTTGCACAGGAAGGCGCCGAACATGTCATGGTGTCCTCTTGGCTCGAACATAAGAGCGGTACGAACCTGATCGTAGTTCTTCTCCATCCATTTCTTCTTCTCGATCATTGTGTTGCCTTCCGGCTCCGGAAATCCGCCGTATACCACGCGGCAGAACTCTCCTTCAGTGTGGGCGTCCACTACCTGAAGCGCAGCCTCAAAGCGGTCGAAGTTAACATTAGCTTTTAACTCCATAATTACTACCTCCTTAGGATTGAAAAAATGTTTCCTTATAGATAAAACCTATAAGTTTTTTATAAAAACACATCGAAAACCCCCATGTTCTCTCCGTGTCTTATACGGAAAACAGCAGCAAATCGTTGTTAAATTAACGATTAGACCGTATTCTAGTACTTCGTCTAGTATACCGTTCACTTTTCTACCCACTATTATGGGGGAAATGCCTTGAAAAGTCAATGTTTTTTTGCTAATATAAAAGTGTCCAGAAAAGGCTTGAAATCTGACAAAAGCTGTGCTATTGTTAATGAGCATGAGAAATGAATACGGGGGTAGATGGGTGACTGGTGTGCCTCCTAGTCTTCAAAACTAGTGTGGGGCGTTAAGAGCGTCCCGGGTGGGTTCGATTCCCACATGCCTCCGCCAGAAAATGCTCGTTTTCTGTTAAAAAAGTAGCAGGAGCGATTTATAGATAAAATTTATAGATTTGACCTGAAAGTCTTCTTTTATAAGATCGAGAGACTGTCCGATGCGATAAGTAAATGGAAACGGCAGGACCGTATCTGTTTTTGCTTAATAAAAAAGAAGAAAAGGAGAAAAGTGTCATGGGAAATGTACAGATCTTACTTCGTCAGCATGTCGGCGCGCCGTGCGCGGCTATCGTGAAAGCCGGTGACAAAGTAGAGAAGGGCACGCTGATCGCCACACCGACTGGACTTGGGGCTAACATTTTTTCCAGTGTATACGGCGTGGTGGAGGATGTGACAGACGATCGCATCATCATCAAACCAGACGAGGAGCAGAAAGATGAATTCGTTCCTATTAAGGAAGGAACAAAGCTCGAGATGGTAAAGGAGGCCGGTATTGTCGGAATGGGCGGAGCTGGTTTCCCCACAGGCGTAAAGCTGAACATCAACCTCGCTGAGACTCCCATGGGAGAGATGGATCCGGAGATCAACCCGGAGTTGCCGGCGGACTTCAAGCTGGAGCACAGCTATATCCTGATCAACGCGGCTGAGTGCGAGCCGGGCCTGGAGCACAACATCCAGCAGCTTGAGACGCAGACGGATAAAGTGATCCGCGGCGTGAAATACTGCATGGAGATCACCAATGCGGACAAGGCTATCTTCGCTATCAAGAAGAAACATCACAAGGCAATCAAGATCCTGGATGCGGCCCTGAAGAATGAACCTGATATCTCCATGCACTTCCTGGCAGACATCTATCCGATGGGCGAGGAGCGTGCGGTGGTAAGAGAGTGCCTGGGCGTGAACCTCACGACGACCCAGCTCCCGTCAGCGGCCAGATCCGTTGTCGTGAACCTGGAGACAGTGGCAAAGGTGGCGGAGGCCATCGACGAGAGAAAGCCCTGCATCACGAAGAACGTGACTGTCCGCGGCAAGCTCGTGGGCGGCAACGAGGCCCACGTATTTATGGATGTGCCGGTAGGCGTCAGCGTAGGCGAGCTCATTGAGAAGGCCGGCGGCATCGACGGCGAGTACGGCGAGATCATCATGGGCGGAGCTTTCACAGGAAAATCCACAGAGATGGACGCGCCGATCACAAAGACCACAGGTGCTATCCTGGTAACCGTAGAGTTCCCGGATCTGCACGGCGCAAAGACAGGACTTCTCGTCTGTGCCTGCGGCGGCAGCGAGGAGCGCATGCGCGAGATCGCTTCTAAGATGAACGCCAACGTCGTGTCTGTCTGCAGATGTAAGCAGGCTATCGAGAACAAGCCGGGCGCACCGCTCAAGTGCTTACGCCCGGGCAACTGTCCCGGACAGGTTAAGAACAACCTGCAGTTCAAGAAGGACGGCTGCGAGTACATCATCATCGGCAACTGCTCTGACTGCTCCAACACAGTTATGGCATCCGCGCCGAAGATGGGCCTGAAGGTATTCCACCAGACAGACCATGTGATGAGGACCATCGGACATCCTCTTTACAGGACGCTGAGGATCTCAAAAGAGGTCAGCCAGGATATTGATTTCTAACTGTACCTTTTGAACAGGGGCCTGCGCCCCGGAATTTACGGTATTTCTGTCGCGGATAAAGCCTGTGGGAGACACCCCGATACTTCCGCAGGAGAGTGAAAAGTGAGAGGTATTTTCTCTTTGTCGGCGGCTGCAAATATACACCCTGCCCGTGCGCAGCGCGGGCAAAAAAATCCTGGGGGTATCCGCTGAGATACCCTTGCAACAAAAAACAAGGAGGGAAAAAATATGTCAATCACAGCTGAAACAGCTAAAGCACATGCACATGATCCTGCAGTACTTTGTTGTAGAGCCGAAGGCGGCATTACAATCGAGCCAGCTAATCTGGAAGATCCCGCAATCTTTGACGATCTTGTAGATTCAGGGTTACTGAACCTGGATGGATGCCTTACCATCGAGGAAGTATTAGGTGCAAAACTGAAAGAGACCTGCGACTCTCTTTGCCCGCTCACAGCAGACAAGGTAGAGGGTGCAAAGGCTCCGACTACAGAGGCGGCAGAGGAGGCTCCGGCAGAGGAGGAAGCTCCGGCGGCAGCTCCAGTTGCGGCAGCACCGGT
Source organism: Faecalicatena fissicatena (assembly GCF_016900595.1). Classification (NCBI taxonomy): domain Bacteria; kingdom Bacillati; phylum Bacillota; class Clostridia; order Lachnospirales; family Lachnospiraceae; genus Faecalicatena; species Faecalicatena fissicatena. Next base: position 122,594 of record NZ_JACLYY010000002.1, on the reverse strand, counting down.
TGCAGCAGCAGGCGGAGTTATGAAGATCCACATCGGAGAGGGCAAGGACATTGACCTTGAGATCCCGGTTGGAGCTCTTGGAAACGGCGGCGCAGCAGTTGCAGCAGTTCCGGCAGGAGCAGCAGTAGCAGGCGCACCGGCAGCCGCAGAAGAGGCTGAGGAGAAGGTAGTGAGAACTCTTACGAGAAAGCACTACAAGATCACAGAGGTGAAGAGAGGACCTGAGACAAAGATCGAGGGAACAACTCTTTACATCCGTGAGGGAATTGAAGCTGACGTGATCGCTGATCAGGAGCTCGTAAAAGATTTCCATCTGGAGATCATCACTCCCGACCAGTACCACACATATTCCGAGACGATCATGGACGTTCAGCCCATCGCTACAAAAGAGGGCGATGCTGACCTCGGTACAGGTGTGACAAGAGTCATCGACGGCGCTGTTATGATGCTGACAGGTACAGATGAGGGCGGTGTTCAGATCGGTGAGTTCGGTTCTTCCGAGGGATATCTTGACGAGAACATCATGTGGGGACGCCCGGGATGCCCGGACAAAGGCGAGATCTTTATCAAAGGTAACGTTGTGATCCAGGCACACACAAACATGGAGCGCCGCGGACCTATCGCTGCTCACACAGCATTTGATATCATCACACAGGAGATTCGTGTGGCTATGAAAGAGCTGGACGACAGCCTCGTAGTAGACACAGAGGAGCTGAAACAGGTTCGCCGTCCCGGCAAGAAGAAAGTCGTTATCGTAAAAGAGATCATGGGACAGGGTGCTATGCACGACAACTTCATCCTTCCTGTAGAGCCTGTTGGAGTTCTTGGCGCAAGACCGAACGTAGACCTTGGAAACGTTCCGATCTGCGTATCTCCGCTTGAGGTTCTTGACGGATGTATCCATGCTCTGACATGTATCGGACCTGCATCCAAAGAGATGTCCAGACATTACTGGAGAGAGCCTCTTGTACTTGAGGTTCTTCATGATCCGGAAGTTGACCTCTGCGGCGTGGTATTCGTAGGAAGCCCGCAGATCAACGCTGAGAAGTTCTACGTATCCAAGCGTGTAGGCCAGACAGTTGAGATGATGGATGCTGACGGAGCTTTCGTTACAACAGAAGGCTTTGGTAACAACCATATCGACTTCGCAAGCCATATCGAGCAGATCGGTATGAGAGGCATCCCGGTAGTTGGAATGTCCTACTGCGCAGTACAGGGCGCACTCGTTGTTGGTAACGAGCACATGACATACATGGTTGACAACAACAAGTCCGAGTCCGGTATCGAGAACGAGGTTCTCGGATGCAACACTCTGTGTGAGGAGGATGCGATCCGCGCACTGGCTATGCTGAAGACAGCTATGGCAGGCGAGGAAGTGAAAGCCGCTGAGAGAAAGTGGAATCCGAACGTTAAGTCTACAAACGTTGAGCTGATCGAGGAGGCTTACGGCGAGAAGATTGATCTCGTTGAGAACGAGCAGTCCCTGCCGATGAGCCAGAAGCGTAAGGAAAAATACGACTAATCTGAGGCGGTTAGATGAACAACGAACGTTTGCACTATGGCGACAGGATCATTTACATGGAGGGTGTCGTGGTTGATGTTGACGACTGCAGCATCAGCGTGGACCTGAAAGGACGTCTTGGATTTTTCAAGGCCCCGAAGAGGATGTTCATCTGCGACACTGAGCCGAAAGTCGGGCAGGAGGTTGGATGGAACATGAGTTTTCCGGAACAGCTCGGTCCCGAGGTAAATGAGAAATATGTCAGCAATATAGAAAAAGAACGGCGCAATCAGGAAAAGATGCGCAGGCAAATGGAAAATTAAGGAGGTTTCAAAATGAGTTTAACGGTTGTTAAAGGTTTACAATCTGAAATTTTCGTTCCTATTACTCCTCCTCCGGTATGGGCACCTGTTACAAAAGAGCTGAAAGACATGTCTATCGCTCTTGCTACAGCAGCTGGTGTTCACAAAAAATCACAGGAGAGATTTAATCTTGCCGGTGACTGGACATGGAGAAAGATTGAGAACACAACACCATCCAGTGAATTGATGGTATCACACGGTGGATATGACAACAGTGATGTTAACAAGGACATCAACTGTATGTTCCCCATCGACAGAATTCATGAGCTTGCGAAAGAAGGATTTATCAGAGCATGCGCTCCTGTACATGCAGGCTTCATGGGCGGCGGCGGAAACCAGGAGAAGTTCAAACACGAGACTGGTCCGGCTATCGCAAAGATGTTCACAGAAGAGGATGTAGACGCAGTAATCCTCACCGCTGGCTGAGGAACCTGCCACCGCTCTGCAGTATTGGTGCAGAGAGCGATTGAAGAGGCTGGAATTCCTACAATCATTATTGCAGCTCTTCCTCCGGTTGTACGTCAGACCGGTACTCCTCGTGCAGTAGCTCCGTTAGTACCTATGGGCGCTAACGCTGGTGCTCCGAACAACGTAGAACAGCAGACACAGATCGTAAAGGCAACTCTCGAGCAGTTAGAGAAGATCACTACACCTGGAACGATTGTGCCGCTGCCATACGAATATGCTGCTAAGGTTTAATGTCTGACAGATATTAAATAAAGCATAAATAGGAGAAATGAAAAGGGCGGATGTAGATTTACATCTGCCCTTTTTGCAAAAAAAGAAAGATAAAAAAATAACAAATCAATGGAGGTGGAAAAATGGCAGACCAGGTAAAAGATCTGCGGCGTCTTGTGATCAAGGCATTTCACATGACAGATGTGGAGTGGGGCGACCACAACGATGTGACAGTGGACGGACATATGACAGTCAGCAAAGAGATGCTGGACAGTCTCCTGGAGGAGGAGAAGGATTACCTTGAGAAGATCGACATCCAGATCATAGGGCCGGGCGACCATGACCGCTGGACCAACACGATCATGGACATCATCCCGATCTCCACAAAGGTGCTTGGAAAGATCGGGGAGGGTATCACCCACACTCTCACAGGCGTGTATGTGATCCTGACAGGCGTGGACACAGTTGGAAAGCAGTGCCACGAGTTCGGCTCCTCTGAGGGGAACCTGAAGGATCAGCTCTATCTGAATCGGGCCGGAACACCGGGGGACGACGACTATATCATTTCCTTTGACGTTACGCTGAAGGAGGGGATGGGCCAGGAGCGCCCGGGCCCGACAGCGGCTCACAGAGCCTGTGACAGGTTCATCCAGACATACCGGGATAAGATGAAGAAATTTAAAGGTGAGAAGTGCACAGAGAGGCATGAGTATCACGATATTGTGAGACCTGGAAAGAAGAGAGTACTTATTGTGAAGCAGGTAGCCGGACAGGGAGCCATGTATGACACCCATCTGTTCGCGAAGGAGCCATCCGGCGTGGAGGGCGGTCGTTCCATCATCGATATGGGAAATATGCCGATCCTTGTCACGCCCAATGAGTACAGAGACGGAATCATCCGTTCTATGCAGTAGGAGGTGACTGGGAATGGGTATTGGACCTTCAACAAAAGAGACATCGCTTCACCACTTCAGAGACCCGCTCCTGGACGTTGTGTCCCAGGATACAGATGTGGATCTGATGGGAATTATTATAGTGGGAACACCGGACGACAATGTGGATAAGATGCTTGTGGGGACAAGGACAGCCGTGTGGGCAGAGGCTATGCGGGCGGACGGTGTGATTATTTCCTCGGATGGCTGGGGAAACAGTGACGTGGACTTTACAAACACATGTGAGCAGCTGGGGACAAGAGGCATCGCTGTGACGGGGCTGAATTTCAGCGGCACAGTGGCCCAGTTTGTGGTCACAAACAATTACCTGGACGGTATTATCGACATCAACAAGAGCGCGGACGGCACAGAGACCAATGTAGTTGGGGAAAACAATGTGGTGGAACTGGACTGCAAGAAAGCGCTGGCCCTTCTGAAGCTGAAGATGAGAAAGATGGAGCAGGAGAGATAGCCTGTACGGGATTTTTATAAAGAAAAAGCACGACATCTGCTCATGTCGTGCCCTTTCTTCTTGGTATGTCATTGAGAGGTTTTTCCTCGTTGCATTGCAGTTTGTATGTATATATACAAAGCTGGGGAAAAAGTATCTCCTTGACGGAGAAAAGTATATATAAATTGTAGTTCACTGGTGCAGGACCGCTCTTGGAGGAAGCGATCGGCATCAGATCAACTGCAAGTGCAACCCAAAAAAGTTGACTGTAATATCCTAATAAAAATGCAAAATGCTATATAATTTTGCATTTTTATTAAGTTGTTATCAATATAGCATTTGTAAATAGATACTGTCAATAGATGAGAAACTGAAAAATTAATTTTTGTAAAAATTAGATTATAAAACGAGAAAAATAGTTCGATATTTGTGCTTTTTTTCTTTTGTAGAAGCAAAGAGGAAGAGAAAACGGATGCCTGTAGGAAAATGGGGAGGAATATGGTATAATACGTATGTTGTATATTGAGTGAAAGGAATGGAGGATTTCAGAGAAGCGTGATGGAAAACAGAGAGCTGGAGAGCGGCCTTGACCGCAATAAGAACAAGTACATAGTGAATATTGTCCGTGACACGGCCATGATGAAGACCTATGTCAAATTTTACAACAGAGTGAAGCACCCGAGAGTGACTATGAATCTGCTGTTCGCCGGTGTTGTGCTGATCGCTCTGCCGATTGCCGCTGACGGGATCGCGCTGCCGGGGGTGATCATCTCCTATGTGATGGGAGCGCTGCTTGTGGCGATGGCTCTTTTCAGGCAGAACATTGCGGTATATCAGATGAAGGCTGATCCCAAGGTGAAGGAAAATGAGAAGCTGTCTTACCTCTTTGGCAACACAAAGATACGTGTTGAAAATGAGGGGAAGATTGAAACTATGGGAGGATATCAGGATGTATACCGTGTCTGGGAGGATGAAAGGACCTATTTTGTGGGGATGAATGAGGATGATCTGCTGATACTCCCCAAGGACGCTTTTGAGAAGGGGGAGGCAAAGGCTTTTCGCGATTATATTCTGGAAAGAACAGGTGCGGATTTTGTTTGGAAGCCCACGGGGCTTGTCAATATATGCAAGAACAAGTGGATGCAGCTCCAGATGAAAATGGCGTCCAGGCGAGAGGACGAAGAGAAAAAGTAAAAGGGTTTGTGCCATATGGCACAAACCCTTCTGTTATTCTGTATTCAGTTTTTTGACACCTGCTTAACTCTGCTAAAATACAGGGGGCTAAGCGGCGGAGCCTTTCTTGATAGCATCGTGCAGATACAGGAAAGCTGTGATGTAAACGATGATACAGATGACGATTGTCAGTACGCTAAGCGGCAGGCTGCTTACGAATTTGTAAGCTACGTAAACACCGATCGCACCGAAGATTGCCTGTGTCCAGCAAGCAACCATGTCGTATCTTCCCTGAGCGATGAACTTCGGGCCATTTCCGAATGCCATCAGGTATGCACAGGATCCCATCATGGCCGGGAAAGCACATCCTGCATCCATTCCAAGTGCCAGTACCATAGCCATACAAGGAGCATACAGACCAACACCAATACTCATAAGAGCGCCGAATACGAAGTTTCCAACAACTGCGATGACAAGTTTTACACCTCTCAGGCCGAGAGCTGTACCTGTTGTACCGAATGGTCCAATGTTCAGAGTCTTCATCAGGACAACGGAAGCCAGGATGAAAAGACCGATGAACAGAGCGTAACGAACTTTCTTTCTGTCGAATTTTGTTACGATGTCAGCCATTACGAATGAACCAACAACGGAAGCAACCAGCATCAGTACCAGTGTAAGGATATCCATGTCTACGAAACCGAAGAACAGGAAAGCCTCCACACATACGGGAACGGTATCGCCAACATTCAGTGTTCCGGGAACAAGAATATCATCAACAGATTTTGTCAGCTTAAAGGCTGCTGATGATGGTGCGAAGGATCCGATACCTAAAGTATCAAGGAAGTTCGCGACAAATCCTGTGATTGCGGTAGGAATTACATATTTCTTTCCTCTCTGCCACAGCTCTTCGCCAGTCATTCCGGTTCCAGGGTCTTTCTCCGGGTTAGCGCGGAGCTGTTTGTTCTTCCTGATCATGAGAACAACGTTCAGGATAATACCGATCACGCATAACCCCTTCATGATGTACATTGCCATAAAAACATCCCTCCAGATTATGTTATGAAATTGTATTCGAGTCTGCCTGAAAAACGCTACCCCCGATAATAGCAAAGACAAACTCAGTTATCATTGTCATTGTATCATCAAAAAATTAACAAGTCAACTAAAACTAAGCAATCTGTCCAAGCTGGATGAGAAAAAGCGGTCTCCGGTTGTTCAAAATAGCTGTGCCGGACTATTTCAAAAAACCAAACAGTGTCAGAAGAATGACGATCATGAAGAACGGTACAACCGCGACGGTCAGTATTTTGTCGTAGAGAGTGATATGGCCGAATTTGCCGTTGTTCGTGACTTCCTTTTCGTAGTTCTTAAATCCCCATACCTTGGCGATAAATACGCAAACGAGAATACAGCCGATGGGCATGAGAAGATAGGCTGTGAAGGTGTCGAGCCAGTCGTAGATGCCGAGGAAATTCAGGCCGTTTGCGTCCACCCAGGGAAGCTTCACGCCGCTCAGAAGGCCAAAGCCGAGGGAGGTGACAATATTTCCGATGCCAATGATGACGGCTGTCAGGATCGTCGCGTTCCTGCGCCCCATATGCTTGTTGTCCTCGAAGGTTCGGATAGATATCTCGAAGAAGCTGAACAGCGAGGAGAGCACAGCAAAGAGGATGGCCAGGAAGAAGCAGACACCGATGATCCGCCCGCCAGGCAGTTTTTCAAAGATGTCAGTCATGACGTTGAACACCAGGCTGGGCCCGGCTGACTGAATGTCAACGCCTCCTGAGAACGCGGAGGGGACAACGACAAATCCGGCCAGTATGGCGGCGGCTGTGTCGAAGACGGAGACCATGATAGCGTCGCTCTTCAGATTATTCTGCTTTGGAATGTTGGCACCCAGCGTCTCGTAGAGTCCCCAGCCGATACCTACGGAGAAGAGAACCTGAGTTGCTGCCTGGGCAAAGGTGGTGAAGCTGAATTTGCTGAAATCCGGGAGCAGGTAATATTTTACACCTGCGATGGCGTTGTCGTTTACAGCCAGCGCCCAGATACCGCAGATGATCAGCAGTACAAAGAGCAGGGGCATCATGACCTTGGCCAGCTTTTCTACAGTATTCGTGATGCCGAAATACAGCATGACGGACACGAAGACAAGAATGATCATGGCCCACACGATGGGCTCCACGGTGGAGGAGGTGAAATTGTCGTAGTAGGCCTGCTTGTCGGAGCCAAAATCTCCGCTTATCAGATACTGGAAAGCGTATTTGGCAACCCAGCCTCCCACAACGACGTAGTACATGTTGATCATCAGAGTGCAGACATTGGCCATCCAGCCTGCAAAGCCCCACTTTTTGTTGATGCGCTGGAAGGCGCTGACCGTATCCTTGCCTGTATAGCGGCCTATGGCAGTCTCCATCTGTACCATGGGATGACCGATCAGAGCTACTACGATGATGTAGACCACAAGGAATACACCACCGCCCCCCTGGTAGGCAAGATAGGGGAATCTCCAGATGTTTCCAAGGCCGATCGCAGCGCCGGCGGCAACCATGAGGTAGCCAAATCGGGAGCCCCATTGACGAGTTTCCTGGTTTGTCTGATTACTCATAAAGATACTTCCTTTCTTTCGGGAGTTGGCTGTTTCTGCCTTCTGTGCCTCCCTTGATCGAGGGAGAAAATAAAAAAACGGCACTCTCAGCATTTGCGAGAGCACCGTTACATCTCAATCCTCCCTTCTAGTATATGATGAAAAGAGGCGAGATGTCAATAAAAACATGAAAAAAGTTAATGCCAGCATTAGAATAACTAATGTTTTGCGCGCAAAAGATCAGTCATCCAGAAGAAAGCTTTTTGCGTATTCCAGAAAGATCCTGGAAGCAGGAGAGAGGTCATCGTAGGAAGAGTAGCCCAGCCCAAGCCGGCGGAAGGAGCGCGGCTCCAGCCTGCGTTTTACAAAGCTGCCGGTCTGCCCCCGCAGGAGGAGGCCGGGGAGGATGGTGATGCCCAGTCCGTGCTCCACCATGGAGAGGACAGAGAACTCGTTGATGGAGAGAAAGCGGATGTCAGGTCTGATGTGAAATTCCTTCAGGATCCTGTAGATGTCGCTGCCAGGCGCATATTCTGTCGTGACAAAGGGAGCGCCGCTGAATTTTTCCATGGGGACAGAGCTGCAGCCTTCGAGATGATGACCCTTGGGGAGAACAGCGAAAAGCTCATCGTCCATGACCGGCAGAAACTGAAAATGATGTCCCTCCTGGTGGCTGAGGAATCCAATGTCCACCCGGCGCTCCTGGATCCAGTCGGGGAGGTCGTCCTCCGCCCCCTCAATGACCTTGAAGACAATGTTCGGGTGGCTTTCCTGGAATTTCTGGATGATCTCCGGGATCCAGTGGATGGAGCAGCTTAAGTAGGTGCCGATGGTGATGGTGCCTGTGGGCGCCCCCTTCAGGGCAGAGATCTCCTGGCGTACCACCTCGTCCGCGCTGAGAAGAGCCCGGACAGCGGGGATCAGGGACTGGGCCTCGGGAGTCAGAGCGGCGCCTTTCTTTCCTTTTATAAAGAGAGAGAAGCCTACCTCCTTTTCCAGGGCTTTCATCATCTGTGTGACGCCGGACTGAGTGTAGCCCAGGGCCTCGCCCGCCCGGGTGAAGCTGCCGTAATCGTCGACGGCCAGCATAACTTTCCATCTTTTAATATCCATAGCTTGCTTTCCTTCTATATATAATGTAGTATTTTAAAGGTATCATGATAGTAAATGGTAGAGTATGAGCGCGAAAAAAACAAGTAAAATATTTATATAAGAGAATTTATTGAAAAAATGTAAAAAAATACTTGAAAACAAATGGCATTTCATTTATAATAAAACGGCTGTGACATGATAGCTGTGAAGCGTGAGGTTGCCGCCCGTGCAAAAGCATAAGCGAGGGCGGGTTTTCCGTGGAGCGAATGTCAAGTTAGGAAACTGGCGACAAGTCACTGTACGAAACTACTATAACAGCTGCTGAGATGCAGTAACAACGTGGGTGTTTCTCACGACACACACGGGAGAGTGTACAGTCACCGCTTGTCGTACTGAAAACAAAAGTACGAAAAGGAGGCGACTTTTTTTATGGCAAGTCAAGTAATGAGAATCACACTGAAAGCGTATGATCATCAGCTTGTTGATGCATCCGCGAAAAAGATCATCGAAACTGTAAAGAAGAATGGAGCAAAGGTGAGTGGACCCGTACCGCTTCCGACAAAGAAGGAAGTAGTTACAATCCTGCGTGCCGTACACAAGTACAAAGACTCCAGAGAGCAGTTCGAGCAGAGAACTCACAAAAGACTGATTGATATCATCACACCGACACAGAAGACAGTTGACGCTCTGTCAAGACTGGAGATGCCGGCTGGTGTTTATATTGATATCAAAATGAAGAGCAAATAAGCTCTACATCAAACACAAAAGCAGTATTCCTAAAATTTAGGATGAACACCCAAAAGGTGTTCCGCTGTAAATCACAGGAGGTATTTATAATGAAGAAAGCTATCTTAGCTACAAAAGTCGGAATGACACAGATCTTCAACGAAGACGGCGTGCTGACACCTGTAACAGTTCTTCAGGCTGGCCCTTGTGTAGTAACACAGGTTAAGACAGTAGAGAACGACGGTTACGATGCGGTACAGGTTGGATTTGTTGACAAGAAGGACAAGATCATCAACAAGGATAAAAGCGGCAAGAAAGAGATCGTTCACCGCCACGGCCTGACAAAGGCTGAGCAGGGACATTTCGCAAAGGCCGGTGTTTCTGGAAAGAGATACGTAAAGGAGTTCAGATTTGAGAACGCCAGCGAGTACGCTCCTGCACAGGAGATCAAGGCTGACATCTTTGAGGTTGGCGATAAGGTAGACGCCACAGCAATCTCCAAGGGTAAAGGCTTCCAGGGCGCAATCAAGAGACACGGACAGCACAGAGGACCCATGGCTCATGGTTCCAAGTTCCACCGTCACGCAGGTTCCAACGGAGCTGCATCTGATCCGAGCAAGGTGTTCAAGGGCAAGAAGATGCCTGGACAGATGGGTAACAAGAAGATCACCATTCAGAATCTTGAGGTTGTGCGCGTAGATGTTGAGAACAACCTGCTGCTCATCAAGGGTTCTGTACCGGGACCGAAGAAATCTCTGGTAACTATTAAAGAAACAGTGAAAGCTGCTAACTAGTTTTTGCGAGGAAGGAGGAACACTTAAGATGGCAAACGTATCTGTTTACAATATCGAAGGTAAAGAAGTTGGTACGATCGACTTAAACGATGCTGTATTCGGTGTGGAAGTAAACGACCACCTGGTACACATGGCAGTTGTGAGCCAGCTTGCAAATAATCGTCAGGGAACACAGAAAGCGAAGACTCGCTCAGAGGTTTCCGGCGGCGGAAGAAAACCGTGGAGGCAGAAAGGAACAGGTCACGCAAGACAGGGATCAACAAGAGCTCCCCAGTGGACAGGCGGCGGCGTGGTATTCGCACCGGTTCCGAGAGACTACTCTTTCAAGATGAACAGAAAAGAGAAGAGAGCTGCTCTCAAGTCTGCGCTTTCTGCTAAGGTTGCGGAGAACAAGTTCATCGTGATCGATGAGATCGCATTTGCAGACCACAAGACAAAGAACTTTGCAAACGTTCTGAAGAACCTGGATGTGAAGAAAGCATTAGTCGTATTAGAGGACGGCAATACAAACGCTGAGATTTCTGCAAAGAATATCGCTGATGTAAAGACCGCGAAGACAAATACAATTAATGTGTACGACATCTTAAAATACAACACAGTGATCACAACAAAGGCTGCTGTTGCTAGTATCGAGGAGGTGTACGCATAATGGCGGATATCAAATATTATGATGTAATCCTTAAACCGGTAGTAACCGAGAAGAGCATGGAGCTCATGGGCGAGAAGAAATACACATTCCTCGTTCACACAGATGCCACAAAGTCTCAGATCAAAGAGGCCGTTGAGAAGATGTTCGCAGGCGCAAAGGTTGCAAAGGTGAACACCATGAACAACGAGGGCAAGAGAAGAAGAGTGCGCGGAACGATGCAGTTCGGCAAGACAGCCAAGACAAAGAAAGCTGTTGTTCAGCTGACAGAGGAAAGCGCAGATATCGAGATTTTCGAGGGGTTATAAGACTTGCTGAAGGCGAGCGATAGCGAAGGCTGAAGCTTAGTCGGACCCCGTTCGCGAAACTTGGCGATGCATTGAGCACTTGGCGAGGTTCTTTCGAGCCTAGTGCGAAAGCAGATACTCCGAGCAAAGCGAGGATGTATCTACTATGTGAGCCTAGTTGAGCGAACCTGTAAATCCATTGCGGATAACCCCAATGGATCCACAGCGATAAGCAGCGCACCTCAGAACCTTCGGTTCTTCGGTCGCGTTGCACGCTCAGATAATCCCGCATAATCCTGCTCGTGCAAGCACGGCAGTCTTATTCGGAATTACCCTCACGCTGCTTATCGCGCATATACGGTGCAATTCCGTGACACAAACAATTAGTATTGAAAGGAGAAGCAATCATGGGAATTAAAACCTATAACCCATATACGCCTTCCAGAAGACAGATGACTGGATCAGATTTCTCTGAAATCACAAAGAAGACTCCAGAAAAATCTCTGCTTGCTTCCAAGAGCAGCCAGGCAGGACGTAATAACCAGGGAAAGATCACAGTAAGACACCGCGGAGGCGGAGTTAAGAGAAAATACAGGATCATCGATTTCAAGAGAAGAAAAGATGGTATCCAGGCTACAGTAATCGGTATTGAGTACGATCCGAACAGATCCGCGAACATCGCGCTGATCTGCTACGAGGATGGAGAGAAAGCATACATCCTGGCACCCCAGGGACTGACAGACGGCATGAAAGTCATGAACGGACCTGAGGCTGAGGTGAGAGTAGGAAACTGCCTGCCGCTTTCACGCATCCCGGTTGGTACACAGATCCACAACATCGAGCTTTATCCGGGCAAGGGCGGACAGCTTGTTCGTTCCGCTGGAAACAGCGCCCAGTTAATGGCTAAAGAAGGAAAATATGCAACCCTCAGACTTCCGTCTGGTGAAATGAGAATGGTTCCGATCGAGTGCCGCGCATCTATCGGTGTGGTAGGAAACGGCGATCACAACCTGATCAACATTGGTAAAGCGGGACGCAAACGCTACATGGGCTTCCGTCCGACAGTACGCGGTTCTGTTATGAACCCGAATGACCATCCGCACGGTGGTGGTGAAGGTAAGACAGGAATCGGCCGTCCGGGTCCGTGTACACCCTGGGGCAAACCGGCTCTTGGTCTTAAGACCCGCAAGAAGAATAAACATTCTAACAAGCTGATCGTAAGAAGACGTGACGGTAAAGGAATCAAATAAATAGTTTCACAAGGAGGTAGAACTAATGGCTCGTTCACTTAAAAAAGGACCATTCGCAGACGCAAGCCTGCTTAAAAAGATCGATGCAATGAACGCATCCGGAGAGAAGTCCGTTATCAAGACATGGTCTCGCCGTTCTACGATCTTCCCGAGCATGGTAGGACACACAATCGCCGTTCATGACGGAAGAAAACATGTGCCGGTATATGTAACGGAAGATATGGTTGGACACAAACTCGGTGAGTTCGTTGCAACCAGAACATACAGAGGACATGGAAAAGACGAAAAGAAATCAAGAGTGAGATAAATCAGGCTAATTTGAAAGGAGGGTTCATCCATGGCAAAAGGACATAGATCCCAGATCAAGAGAGAGAGAAATGCTAACAAGGACACAAGACCTTCAGCAAAGTTATCCTATGCTAGGGTTTCTGTTCAGAAAGCATGCTTCGTACTGGACGCCATCAGAGGTAAGGATGTAACAACAGCACTTGGAATTTTAACATACAATCCAAGATATGCTTCAAGTATTATAAAGAAACTGTTAGAGTCAGCAATCGCTAATGCTGAGAACAACAATGGTATGAATGCTGAGAACCTTTATATTGCAGAGGCTTATGCAAATAAGGGACCAACAATGAAGAGAATCAGACCTAGAGCACAGGGCAGAGCTTACAGGATCGAGAAGAGAATGAGCCACATCACACTTGTGCTTGATGAAAGATAAGGAGGGTATTATGGGACAGAAAGTTAATCCTCATGGTTTAAGAGTCGGCATTATCAAAGATTGGGACTCCAGATGGTACGCAGAGAAAGATTTCGCTGACAATCTTGTAGAGGACCATGAAATCAGAAAATTTCTGAAGAAGAGATTATACAGCGCAGGCATTTCCAGAATCGAGATCGAGAGAGCCTCTGACCGCGTGAAGATCATTGTCTACACAGCAAAACCGGGCGTAGTAATCGGTAAGGGCGGCTCCGAGATCGAGAAGGTAAAAGGCGAGCTTGCAAAATATACAGACAAGAAGCTGGTTGTAGATATCAAAGAAGTGAAGAGACCGGACAAGGATGCTCAGCTGGTAGCTGAGAACATCGCTCAGCAGCTGGAGAACCGTATCTCCTTCAGACGTGCGATGAAGTCCTGCATGTCCAGGACAATGAAGGCCGGCGCGCTCGGAGTTAAGACTTCCGTATCCGGACGTCTTGGCGGAGCTGATATGGCCCGTACAGAGTTCTACAGCGAGGGAACAATTCCTCTTCAGACACTGAGAGCAGACATTGACTACGGATTTGCCGAGGCGGACACAACTTACGGAAAAGTTGGCGTAAAGGTTTGGGTCTACAAAGGCGAGGTTCTTCCGGAAAAGGCAGCAAAGGAAGGGAGCGATAAATAATGTTAATGCCAAAAAGAGTAAAACGTCGTAAACAGTTCCGTGGCTCCATGAAAGGAAAAGCGCTTCGTGGAAACACGCTTTCATATGGTGAATATGGTATCGTTGCAACAGAGCCCTGCTGGATCAAATCAAACCAGATCGAGGCTGCCCGTATCGCTATGACACGTTACATCAAGCGTGGCGGTAAAGTATGGATCAAGATATTCCCAGATAAACCAGTAACTACGAAACCAGCTGAAACACGTATGGGTTCCGGTAAAGGTACCCTGGAGTACTGGGTAGCAGTTGTAAAGCCGGGACGCGTAATGTTCGAGATCGCAGGCGTACCTGAGGAAGTGGCAAGAGAAGCTCTTCGCCTTGCAACACACAAGTTACCCTGTAAATGTAAAGTCGTTTCTCGCGCAGACTTAGAAGGCGGTGATAACAGTGAAAATTAATGCATTTGTAGAAGATTTAAGGACAAAATCAGCTGCAGAGCTGAACGAAGAATTAGTAGCTGCTAAAAAGGAGCTTTTCAACTTACGGTTCCAGAACGCAACAAACCAGCTGGACAACACCAGCAGAATTAAAGAAGTAAGAAAGAACATCGCAAGAATCCAGACTGTCATTACAGAGCTGGCTAAGGCTGAGTAGGAAGAGCGGTCCGTTGGGCATTGCCCGGCCGGAGATGGCTTCCTCATATAAAGCAGAGAAAGGAGTAACACTGTGGAAAGAAATCTTAGGAAGACACGTGTTGGTAAGGTAGTCAGCAACAAGATGGACAAGACGATCGTGGTTGCTGTTGAAGACAATGTAAAACATCCACTTTACGGAAAGATCGTAAAGAGAACTTATAAACTGAAAGCCCACGATGAGGCAAACGAGTGCAGCATCGGCGATAAGGTAAGGGTTATGGAGACAAGGCCGCTGTCCAAGGATAAGAGATGGAGACTTGTCGAGATCATGGAAAAAGTGAAATAGTATAAGGAGGGAAACCTGCATGATACAGCAAGAAAGCAGACTGAAAGTAGCAGATAATACAGGCGCTAAAGAGTTACTCTGCATCCGTGTGCTTGGCGGTTCCACAAGAAGATATGCGAGCATCGGCGATGTGATCGTTGCTTCTGTTAAAGATGCAACACCAGGCGGCGTTGTAAAAAAAGGCGACGTAGTGAAGGCTGTAGTCGTACGTACTGTAAAAGGTACTCGCCGTAAAGACGGTTCCTATATCCGTTTCGACGAGAATGCTGCTGTAATTATCAAAGAAGACAAAAACCCAAGAGGAACCCGTATCTTCGGGCCCGTTGCAAGGGAGCTTCGTGACAAACAGTTTATGAAGATCGTTTCCCTGGCTCCGGAAGTACTTTAAGGAGGTGCGAGAATAAGATGTCAACTATGAAGATCAAAAAGGGCGACATGGTAAAGGTCATTGCCGGAAAAGACAAGGACAAGGAAGGCAAGGTCATCGCTGTTAATCAGAAAGACGGTACAGTTCTCGTTGAGGGTATCAACATGCTGACAAAACACACAAAGCCAAGTGTTTCCAATCAGAATGGCGGTATCGTTCATCAGGAAGGACCTATTGATATTTCTAACGTAATGTACATCCATAAGGGAAAAGCTACAAGAGTAGGGTTCAAGATGGATGGCGACAAGAAAGTCCGCGTTGCAAAGTCAACGGGCGAAGTAATCGATTAATTGTTGAGGAAGGAGGTCCAGTGCTTTGAGCAGACTGAAAGAACAGTACCAGAACGAGATCATCGATGCGATGAACAAAAAGTTCGGTTATAAAAATATCATGGAAGTGCCGAAGCTCGACAAGGTTGTTATCAACATGGGCGTAGGCGAGGCAAAAGACAATCACAAGGTTTTAGAGTCAGCGATTGCTGATATGGAAAAGATCACAGGACAGAAGGCTGTCATCTGTAAGGCAAAGAAATCTGTGGCAAACTTCAAGATCAGAGAGGGTATGCCGATCGGATGCAAGGTTACCTTAAGAGGAGAGAAGATGTATGAGTTCGTTGACCGTCTCATCAATCTTGCCCTTCCCCGCGTGCGTGACTTCAGAGGTGTAAACCCGAACGCGTTTGACGGAAGAGGTAACTACGCTCTTGGTATCAAAGAGCAGCTCATCTTCCCGGAGATCGAGTACGACAAGGTTGACAAGGTGAGAGGTATGGACGTGATCTTTGTCACAACTGCGAAGACAGACGAAGAGGCTCGCGAGCTGTTAAGACAGTTCAACATGCCGTTTACAAAATAAGGAGGTAAATTATGGCTAAGACAGCAATGAAAATCAAACAGCAGCGCAAGCAGAAATTCTCCACAAGAGAATACAACCGCTGCAGGATCTGCGGTCGTCCGCACGCATATTTGAGAAAATATGGTATCTGCCGTGTTTGCTTCCGCGAACTGGCATACAAAGGACAGATCCCGGGTGTGAAAAAGGCAAGTTGGTAAAGGAGGAAGCAATCCATGACTATGAGTGATCCTATTGCAGATATGCTTACAAGAATTCGTAATGCGAACACTGCAAAACACGATACAGTAGACATCCCCGCATCCAAGATGAAGGTTGCTATCGCTGACATCTTATACAATGAGGGATACATCACAAAATATGAGATCGTAGAAGACGGTGCGTTCAAGACAATCCGTGTGACATTAAAATACGGCGCAGATAAGAATGAGAAGGTTATCTCCGGACTGAAGAGAATTTCCAAGCCGGGTCTCCGCGTGTACGCAAGCAGCGAGGAGCTTCCCAAGGTTCTCGGCGGACTGGGAACAGCGATCATCTCCACAAACCAGGGTGTGATCACTGACAAAGAAGCAAGAAAACTGGGCGTAGGCGGAGAAGTTCTGGCTTTCGTTTGGTAGGCACTGAACACTTGGTGAAAGCAAGCCGCAGGGCGAAGCTTGAACCTAGTGAGAAGGCCGTTCTTCGAGCGAAGCGAGAAGAACATCCTTAGAATAAATGAGCATGCGGGGAAGAGGAAAGACTACGGCCACTAGGCTCGTAAAAAACCTCGCTAAGTGCTCAATGTGACTGAAAACAGAGCAGGCTAAAGCATCTGCTCCGAGAATTTAAGTTAAGGAGGACATGGTATGTCACGTATAGGAAGACTGCCAATCACAATCCCGGCAGGGGTAACTGTTGAGATTGCAGAGAATAACAAAGTGACCGTAAAGGGTCCGAAGGGAACTCTTGAGAAAGAGCTTCCGGTTGAAATGGAGATCAAGCAGGAGGGAGATCAGATCATCGTTACAAGACCGAACGATCTGAAGAAGATGAAATCCCTTCACGGCCTTACAAGAACACTGATCAACAACATGGTTGTTGGCGTTACCGAAGGATACAAAAAGGTCCTCGAGGTAAACGGTGTTGGTTACAGGGCTGCAAAAGCGGGAAATAAGCTGACACTCAGCTTAGGATACTCTCACCCGGTAGAAATGATCGATCCTGAAGGCGTTGAGACTGTTCTGGAGGGTCAGAACAAGATCACTGTCCAGGGAATTGACAAAGAGAAAGTTGGCCAGTATGCGGCTGAGATCAGAGACAAGAGAAGACCGGAGCCATACAAGGGCAAAGGTATCAAGTATGCTGACGAAGTGATCAGACGTAAAGTTGGTAAGACTGGTAAGAAATAAATAAGGAGAGTGTGAAAATGGTTAGCAAGAAATCAAGAACAGAAGTACGTGTTAAAAAGCACAGAAAGTTACGTAACCGTTTAAGCGGTACACCTGAATGCCCACGTTTAGCCGTATTCAGAAGCAATAATCACATGTACGCACAGATTATTGACGACGTAGCAGGGAACACTCTGGTTGCAGCTTCCACTCTTCAGAAAGATGTGAAAGCAAACCTTGAGAAGACCAATAACGTTGAAGCAGCAGCTGCTCTGGGTAAAGTGATCGCAGAAAAGGCTCTTGAGAAGGGCATCAAGGAAGTCGTATTCGACAGAGGCGGATTTGTATATCACGGAAAGATCCAGGCACTTGCAGACGCAGCTCGTGAGGCTGGACTGGAATTCTAGGAAGGGAGAACACACATGAAACAGGAACGTATTGATGCTAGTCAGTTAGAATTAAATGAAAAAGTAGTGTCAATTAAGCGTGTAACCAAGGTTGTTAAGGGTGGACGAAACATGAGATTTACAGCTCTTGTTGTTGTCGGAGACGGAAACGGCCATGTGGGCGCAGGCTTAGGAAAGGCAGCCGAGATCCCGGAAGCCATCCGCAAAGGAAAAGAGGACGCTACAAAGAAGCTGATCACTGTGGCATTAGATGAAAACGGAAGTATCACACATGATCAGATCGGCAAATTCGGAAGCGCTTCCGTGCTTCTGAAGACAGCTCCGGACGGTACCGGAGTGATCGCCGGTGGTCCGGCCCGTGCCGTTATCGAGATGGCAGGAATTAAGAACATCCGTACAAAATCTCTTGGTTCCAACAATAAACAGAACGTAGTTCTTGCTACAATCGAGGGATTAAAGGAAGTAAAGACACCTGAAGAGGTATCCAAGCTCCGCGGCAAATCCGTCGAGGAAATCTTAGGCTAAGGAGGCAGATAAAAATGGCAGATTTAAAGATTACTTTAGTAAAATCTACAATCGGTGCTGTGCCGAAGCATAAGAAGACAGTAGAGGCTTTGGGACTTAAGAAGACTGGCAAGACAGTTGTTTTACCGGACAATGCAGCTACAAGAGGCATGGTAAAGCAGGTGCAGCATTTAGTAAAGGTAGAAGAAGCGTAAATTCAGAGAAGTAAGGAGGTGTCATAATGGACTTATCAAATTTAAGACCTGCTGACGGGGCAAAACAGAGCAACAACTTCAGAAGAGGACGTGGACATGGCTCCGGAAACGGCAAGACAGCCGGCAAGGGACACAAGGGACAGAAGGCCCGTTCTGGCGGCACAAGACCAGGTTTTGAAGGTGGACAGATGCCATTATATAGAAGAATACCGAAGAGAGGCTTTACAAACAGAAACAGCAAGACAATTGTTGGTATCAATGTGAGCGCTCTGGAGGTGTTCGACAACGATGCTGTTGTATCTGTAGATACACTCATCGAGAAGGGCATTGTAAAAAATCCTAGGGACGGCGTAAAGATCCTTGGAAATGGTGAACTGACAAAGAAACTTACAGTTCAGGCAAATGCATTCAGCGCAGGTGCGGCTGCTAAAATAGAGGCTCTTGGTGGAAAAGCAGAGGTGATCTAATGTTTAAGACAGTGAGAAGGGCATTTCAGATCGCTGATGTCAGAAAGAAAATCCTGTACACGTTCATGATGCTGATCGTGATCAGGATCGGATCTGAGCTGCCCACACCTGGTGTGGATCCGGATTTCATCCAGGACTTCTTTGCGCAGAACACTGGTGAGGCGTTTAACTTCTTTAACGCCATCACCGGTGGTTCCTTTGAACAGATGTCCGTACTTGCTCTGAGCATCACACCATACATTACATCATCCATCATTATGCAGCTTCTGACCATTGCGATTCCGAAGCTGGAGGAGATGCATAAGGATGGGGAAGACGGACGAAAAAAGATTGCGGCTATCACCCGTTATCTGACTGTTGTCCTGTCACTGATCCAGTCAACAGCTATGGCAGTTGGATTTGGACGTCAGGGACTTCTCAAAGAGTTTAACTTTGTCAATGCGGCTATCGTCGTGCTGACACTGACAGCCGGAAGCGCCTTCCTTATGTGGTGCGGCGAGAGGATCACGGAAAAGGGTGTCGGAAACGGTATCTCTATCGTGCTTGTGATCAACATTATTTCCCGTATCCCCAGCGATATGGCTACTCTTTATGAACAGTTTGTAAAAGGAAAGAGTCTTGCATCCGGCGGACTGGCAGCGCTGATCATCCTTGCGATTATCCTGGCGCTTGTCGTTTTCGTCATTTTCCTGCAGGATGGACAGAGAAGGATCGCTGTGCAGTATTCACAGAAAATGCAGGGACGTAGAATGTTTGGCGGACAGTCCACATACATTCCGCTCCGCGTGAACACAGCGGGCGTGATCCCGATCATCTTCGCCTCCTCACTGATGCAGACTCCCATTCTGATCGCGACCTTCCTTGGAAAGGGCGACGGGGATGGCATTGGAAGTGAGATCCTCCGAGGGCTGAACCAGTCAAACTGGTGTAATCCGCAGCAGCTCCAGTATTCATGGGGACTGGTGGTGTACATCATCCTGACCGTATTTTTTGCTTATTTCTACACATCCATCACCTTTAACCCGATGGAGATAGCAAATAACATGAAGAAGAGCGGCGGATTTATTCCCGGTATTCGGCCGGGAAAACCGACAGTTGAATATCTCACGAAGATCTTAAATTACATCATCTTTATCGGCGCATGTGGACTGATCCTTGTACAGATCGTGCCAATTTTCTTCAACGGCTGGCTGGGGGCTCATGTCTCCTTCGGCGGCACGTCACTGATCATTATTGTCAGTGTCATACTTGAGACGATCAAGCAGATCGAGTCACAGATGCTGGTACGCAATTATAAAGGATTTTTAAATAGTTAAGCCCCTTTGGGCTGTGCCTGAGGCGAACTGCCAGGATGCATTTTTGCATCGCTGGCATACAAGCCGGGCATGCTTCAGTTTTAAACTCGCGGAAAAAATTTTCGCGGGTTAAAATGCTATAAGGAGGAAGTAACATATGAAGATTATTATGTTAGGCGCGCCTGGAGCCGGGAAGGGAACCCAGGCAAAGAAAATCGCCGCGAAGTATGGGATCCCCCACATTTCCACCGGTGACATCTTCAGGGCGAACATCAAGAACGGTACAGAGCTTGGAAAGAAGGCCAAGACATATATGGACCAGGGACTTCTCGTGCCGGATGAGCTTGTCGTGGATCTGGTAGTGGACCGTGTGAACCAGGATGACTGCAAAAACGGCTATGTACTGGACGGCTTCCCGAGGACGATTCCCCAGGCTGAGGCCCTCACAGAGGCGCTGGCAAAGATGGGACAGAAAGTGGACTATGCCATCGATGTAGACGTGCCGGATGAGAACATTGTCCGCCGCATGGGCGGAAGAAGAGCCTGCGTGGGCTGCGGAGCTACATATCATGTAGAGTATGCCCCCACAAAGAAGGAAGGCATCTGTGATGTGTGCGGCGGAGAGCTGATCCTGAGGGACGACGACAAGCCGGAGACCGTGCAGAAGAGACTGAACGTGTACCACGAGCAGACACAGCCGCTGATCGACTACTATACAAAGGCAGGTATCCTGAAGACAGTGGACGGCACTGTGGATATCGACGACGTATTCCAGGCAATTGTAGATATTTTAGGAGCGTAAAGGGATGTCGATCACGATAAAATCACCCAGAGAGATCGAGCTTATGACGGAAGCGGGCAGGATCCTTGAGACTGTCCACAACGAACTGGCAAAGGAGCTTCATCCGGGAATGACCACCAAGGATATAGACAGGATCGGGGAGGAGCTGATACGCAGCTACGGCTGCGTGCCCTCCTTCCTGAATTATAACGGCTATCCGGCATCCATCTGCGTGTCTGTGAATGACGAAGTGGTGCACGGTATACCCAGTCCCCACCGCTTTATCCGGGAGGGCGATATCGTGAGCCTGGACGCCGGCGTCATCTATAAAGGATACCATTCTGACGCGGCCAGGACATACGGCATCGGCCACATCAGTGAGGAAGCGCAGAGGCTGATCGATGTGACCCGGGAATGTTTTTTTGAAGGTATAAAGTACGCAAAAGAGGGCAATCATCTATTTGATATATCCTCTGCCATCGGAAGATATGCGGGGGAGCGCGGATACGGCGTGGTGAGAGACCTGTGCGGCCACGGGATCGGCACCAATCTCCACGAGTCGCCGGAGATACCAAATTATGAACAGGGAAGAAAGGGTGTCCTCCTCAAGGAGGGCATGACGCTGGCCATTGAGCCCATGATCAATATGGGAACATGGGAGGTGGAATGGCTGGATGATGACTGGACGGTTGTCACAAAGGATCATTCCCTGTCTGCCCACTATGAGAACACGGTGCTGATCACCAAGGGCGAGCCGGTGCTCCTGTCCCTGTCAGCATATGAAGAGAGGAAGCAGAATGGACAGGTATAAGGCGGGAATGATGGCCAGGTCACTGGCGGGGCATGACGCGGGAAAAATATATGTTATAATAGGAAGCGACAGCGCATATGTTTATCTGGCAGACGGCAGGCTCCGGACAGTGGATCATCCTAAAAAGAAGAAAAAGAAGCATGTACAGCCTGTCTGCGTCAGGTGCGGGGAGGCCGCGCTTGACGATGTGGCCGTAAAGAGAATACTTAGAAACTACTTGAACCAGGAAAAAGGAAAACAGGAGGATTAAGGAGACATGTCAAAAGCTGACGTTATCGAAATCGAAGGAACTGTAGTAGAGAAACTGCCAAACGCAATGTTCCAGGTGGAGCTGGAGAACGGCCACCAGGTGCTGGCTCATATCAGCGGAAAGCTGCGTATGAATTTTATCAAGATCCTGCCGGGAGACAAAGTGACACTGGAGCTGTCACCCTATGATCTCTCAAAGGGAAGGATCATCTGGAGAGACAAGTAAAAAGCTGTAAATTATCTTAGAAACAACGGGAAAATCTATTGACTTGCCTGAAACGCGGTGCTATACTATATAGGCGCATTTCCCGGGGATTTTTATGCCTTGTTACGGGATTTCCGGAAAAAGCGCCTCGGAACCAAGCAGGCAATGGATGAAAGGAGGATTTGACGTGAAGGTTAGATCATCAGTAAAACCAATTTGCGAGAAATGCAAAGTAATCAAGAGAAAAGGAAGCATTCGCATTATCTGCGAGAACCCAAAGCATAAACAGCGTCAGGGTTAATTTGGGCGGCTGATAGTATGACACGCCAGGGTGTGTGTGCAGTGCTCATACTATTTAATATACATGAAACACCGACAGAGCGTGGATATTCCACAGGGGTTTCTAGTATATTGCTTACAATACCGGCGGTCATTAGCCGATGGTATGTCGGCTGCCGGAAAGGGCGTGAATACCGACACGCCTGGGCTGGGATATCGGAACATTACTGCGTTCCGGTAGGGAACAGGAAAAAATCCAGTGCCCGCAGCCTCAATTTAGGACAATATTAAACAACAAAGATCAAATGGAGGAAAATCACATGGCTCGTATTGCAGGTGTAGACTTACCAAGAGACAAACGTGTAGAAATCGGACTGACCTATATTTACGGTATCGGAAGACCGAGCGCAACACGTATTCTGAAAGAAGCAGGAGTTGATCCGGACATCCGCTGCAGAGATCTGACAGACGACGATGTAAAGAAGATCAGCGCAGTCATCGATGAGACACAGATGGTAGAAGGTGATCTGAGAAGAGAGATCGCGCTGAACATCAAGAGATTACAGGAGATCGGATGCTACAGAGGTATCCGTCACAGAAAAGGACTCCCGGTTCGTGGACAGAAGACAAAGACAAACGCAAGAACAAGAAAAGGTCCTAAGAGAACAGTTGCTAATAAAAAGAAATAGGCCGAAAGCAGCTTAATGAGGGCGAGCAATAGCGAAGCCCGAATTCCAGCGCGAGGCCGTTCGCGAACCTTAGCGAAAGCAAACTCGAAGAGTGCAGCTTGAGCTTAGTTGAGCGAACTACCTCCACGATGAAAGTGTTTTGGTATTTCTTTGTTCAGGCCGAAGGCCTGAACTACCTTATCAATCGAAAACAACGCAAATTTCAAGAAAGTAGGTTAGTTTAAATGGCAAAGAAAGTTACAAAAAAAGTGACAAAGAAACGTGTCAAGAAAAACGTTGAACACGGACAAGCACATATCCAGTCATCTTTTAACAATACAATCGTAACATTAACAGATGCACAGGGAAATGCTCTGTCATGGGCAAGTGCTGGTGGTCTGGGATTTAGAGGTTCAAGGAAATCTACTCCGTATGCAGCACAGATGGCAGCTGAGACAGCAGCAAAGGCAGCTCTGGTACACGGCTTAAAGACAGTAGATGTTATGGTAAAAGGACCTGGTTCGGGAAGAGAGGCAGCAATCCGTGCCCTTCAGGCATGTGGAATTGACGTTACAAGCATCAGAGACGTAACACCGGTTCCCCACAACGGATGCCGTCCGCCGAAACGCAGAAGAGTCTAGTCTTCGGATTGTGTTTCAGGATTAATTAAGATATTAACAACAGAAACAGTGAATTGGATTTCAATATCCCAAGAAATCAGGAGGAAAGCGAAAACATGGCAGTAAACAGAGTTCCGGTTCTTAAAAGATGCCGTTCACTTGGCATGGACCCAGTTTATTTAGGAATTGATAAAAAGTCTAACAGACAGTTAAAGAGATCAAACAGAAAGATGAGTGAGTACGGACTGCAGCTCCGCGAGAAGCAGAAAGCAAAATTCATCTACGGCGTTCTTGAGAAGCCTTTCAGAAACTACTACAAGAAGGCAAAACAGCAGAAGGGCATGACAGGTACAAACCTGATGGTTCTGCTTGAGACAAGACTTGACAATGTAGTGTTCCGCATGGGGCTTGCCAGAACACGCCGCGAGGCAAGACAGATCGTAGACCACAAGCATGTGCTGGTTAACGGGAAGCAGGTAAACATTCCTTCTTACCTTGTTAAGGCAGGCGATGTGATCGAGATCAAAGAGAAATGCAAAGGTTCCCAGAGATACAAAGATATCATCGAGGTGACAGGCGGACGTCTTGTACCTGCATGGATCGAAGTAGACCACGAGGCTCTGAAGGGAACTGTAAAAGAACTTCCGACACGCGATGAGATTGACGTTCCTGTAGACGAGATGCTGATCGTCGAGTTGTATTCTAAATAATTAATTTAGAAAAGTAATTAACCCTCAGAAAATTATCAGCCCATAAGGAGGGACTATATAGTGTTTGATTTCAATAAACCGAATATCGAAATTACAGAAATGTCAGAAGATAAGAGATATGGAAGATTTGTAGTAGAGCCTCTTGAGAGAGGCTACGGTACAACACTTGGAAATTCTCTTAGAAGGATCATGCTCTCATCTCTTCCCGGAGCTGCCATCAGCCAGGTGAAGATCGACGGTGTGCTGCATGAATTCAGTTCTATCCCGGGTGTGAAGGAAGATGTGACAGAGATCATCATGAATTTGAAATCTCTGGCTATTAAAAATACATCTGAGACAGACGAACCAAAGACAGCCTACATTGAGTTTGAAGGTGAGGGTGTCGTAACTGGTGCTGATATACAGGCGGACTCAGACATTGAGATCATGAATCCGGAGACTGTCATCGCCACTTTGAACGGCGGCGCGGACAGCAAGCTTTACATGGAACTGACTATCACAAAGGGCAGAGGATATGTAAGTTCAGATAAGAACAAGAATGAGGATCTTCCCATTGCGGTTATTCCCATTGACTCTATCTACACACCTGTTGAGAGAGTGAACCTTACGGTTGAGAATACCCGTGTGGGCCAGATCACAGATTTTGACAAACTGACACTTGATGTGTGGACAAACGGCACACTTCATCCGGACGAGGCAGTCAGCCTTGCCGCAAAGGTTCTCAGCGAGCACCTGAAGCTGTTTATCGATCTCTCTGAGGTGGCACAGGCCGCTGAGGTCATGATCGAGAAGGAGGATGACGAGAAGGAGAAGGTTCTCGAGATGAGCATTGACGAGCTCGAGCTCTCCGTGCGCTCCTACAACTGTCTGAAGCGCGCCGGCATCAACACAGTGGAAGAGCTGACAAACCGCACACCTGAGGACATGATGAAGGTCCGCAACCTGGGACGCAAATCCCTGGAGGAAGTGCTGGCAAAATTAAAAGAACTCGGTCTTGAGCTGAGTCAAGGCGAGGAGTAAAACGACGAGCCCTGGCGATACTGATCGAGCGTAAGCTCGAGCAGGTTCCGCTAAAAGCAGGGAGAGGAGTAAGGTGTGAGCACTTAGCGAGAGTGAGCCGTCAGGCGACGCTCGAGTTCTAGTTCGAAGAACTAGCTCTTTAATCCCCGTTAGATATGTGTTATATGTCATATATAACCACAACCCACGCCCAGCCGCCAGTAAGCCCAAAGATGCGTGGCGGCGGCATTTGGCTAGTAAGCCCGAAGATGCATAACCAGATGTTAAATATTGGAGGAGAAGAAAAATGGCAAAATATAGAAAACTTGGCAGAACATCAAGCCAGAGAAAAGCATTACTGAGAAACCAGGTGACAGCTCTCTTAAACAACGGCAAGATCCGTACAACAGAGGCAAAGGCTAAAGAGATCCGCAAGATCGCAGAGGGCCTGATCGCTATGGCAGTAAAGGAGAAGGACAACTTCGAGGAGGTTACTGTTAAGGCCAAGGTTGCCCGCAAGGACAAAGACGGCAAGAGAGTAAAGGAAGTTGTAGACGGAAAGAAAGTGACAGTATATGACGAAGTAGAGAAGAAGATCAAGAAGGATATGCCTTCCAGACTTCACGCAAGACGTCAGATGCTGAAGGTTCTGTGCCCTGTGACAGAGGTTCCGAAGACAGCAGCCGGAAGAAAGAAAAATACAAAAGAGATCGATATGGTAGCGAAGCTGTTCGACGAGATCGCGCCGAAGTATGCAGACCGCAACGGTGGTTACACAAGAATCATCAAGATTGGTCAGCGTAAAGGTGACGCTGCTATGGAGGTTCTGATCGAGCTCGTATAAGAGATTGATCGGAAAATCATTAGACAGGTATTAAAAAAGAGTTCCAGTGGAACTCTTTTTTTTATGCTGCAGCTGCCCTGCTCAGTTCTGTCCAGATCAGAGGGGGCAATGGGGAATATAAATTGTTATAGTTGTGTCAAAGTTCGTGAAAAGAGCTAATTATTTACAGTTAATTTATTGTTAAATAATATACTTTTTGAAATAGTAGTTACAAATCAGATAAAATATGATAGAATACACTCACTGAAACGAAGAGCGAACGATAAAGGAGGGCAGTGGAAAAAAGAAGCAAAGTCATTGAAAAAACAGAGAGAGAAATATTTGTTAAAAAAATATCAAAAAGTTATTGACAAATATTTAACGAACCTGTATACTAAACCCAGGTTGAAGAAAAACAACGAAAAACTATTTACGGAGGAAACCAAAATGGCTAAAAAGAAAGAAGAAGCGGTGGTACCAACATTTATCGACAGCGTGGAAGCTCTCGAAGCAAAGATGAAAGCAATGAGAGAAGCCCAGAAGGTATTTGCCACCTACACACAGGAGCAGGTAGACAAGATTTTCTTTGAGGCAGCTATGGCGGCCAACAAGATGCGTATCCCCCTTGCAAAGATGGCAGTGGAGGAGACAGGACGTGGTCTTGTAGAGGACAAGGTCATCAAGAACCACTATGCGGCTGAGTATACATACAATGCATACAAGCACACAAAAACCTGCGGCGTGTTCGAGGAGGACAAGGCCTACGGCATCAAAAAGATCGCTGAGCCTGTGGGACTGGTAGCCGCTGTTATTCCGACTACAAACCCGACTTCTACAGCAATCTTCAAGACACTGATCTGTCTGAAGACAAGAAATGCGATCATCATCAGCCCCCATCCGGCTGCAAAGAAATGTACGATCGAGGCTGCTAAGGTTGTTCTGGATGCCGCTGTAAAGGCAGGAGCACCTGAGGGAATTATCGGATGGATCGATGCTCCGTCACTGGAGCTGACAACAACTGTTATGAAGGACTCTGACCTGATCCTTGCGACAGGCGGTCCTGGAATGGTGAAGTCAGCATACTCTTCCGGAAAACCGGCAGTGGGCGTTGGACCTGGAAATACACCGGTCATCATCGACGAGACAGCTGACATCAAGAACGCAGTAAACTCCATCATCCACTCCAAGACATTTGACAATGGTATGATCTGTGCTTCCGAGCAGTCTGTGACCGTTCTGGAGAGCATTTACGAGGAAGTAAAGAAAGAGTTCGCTTACCGCGGATGCTACTTCCTGAAGCCCGGCGATGAGCTGAACAAGGTCCGCAAGACCATCATCATCGACGGCAAGCTGAACAACAAGATCCCCGGAATGTCAGCCGTGAAGATTGCGGAGATGGCAGGGGTGAAGGTTCCGGCTAATACAAAGATCCTCATCGGCGAGGTTGAGTCCGTGGACATCTCCGAGGAGTTCGCTCACGAGAAGCTGTCTCCTGTACTTGCCATGTACAAGGCAAAGACATTTGACGAGGCTCTCGAGAAGGCAGAGAAGCTGGTAGAGGACGGCGGATACGGCCATACATCAGCGCTGTACATCGATCCCTCCGAGACAGAGAAGATCGCAAAGCACTCTGCTGCAATGAAGACCTGCCGTATTCTGATCAACACACCTTCCTCTCAGGGCGGTATCGGTGATCTGTACAACTTCAAGCTTGCGCCATCCCTTACTCTTGGATGCGGTTCCTGGGGCGGAAACTCCGTATCAGAGAACGTTGGAGTAAAACATCTCATCAATATCAAGACAGTGGCCGAGAGGAGAGAGAATATGCTGTGGTTCAGAACACCAGAAAAGATCTACTTTAAGAAAGGCTGCATGCCGGTTGCCCTGGACGAGCTGGGAACCATCATGCACAAGAAGAAAGCATTTATCGTAACAGATACTTTCCTGTATCAGAACGGCTACGTGAAACCGATCGAGGAAAAACTGGACCAGATGGGTATTCAGCATACATGCTTCTACGAGGTAGCTCCGGACCCGACACTGCAGTGCGCACAGAAGGGCGTGGAGCAGATGAAGGCCTTCGAGCCCGACACCATCATCGCTCTGGGCGGTGGATCCGCAATGGACGCCGGCAAGATCATGTGGGTAATGTACGAGCATCCGGAAGCAGACTTCGCTGACATGGCCATGGACTTCATGGATATCCGCAAGAGGGTATTCACATTCCCGAAGATGGGCGAGAAGGCTTACTTTGTAGCCATCCCCACATCCTCCGGTACAGGTTCCGAGGTGACACCTTTCGCCATCATCACAGACGCGACAACAGGCGTAAAATGGCCTATCGCTGACTACGAGCTCCTGCCTGACATGGCAATCGTGGACGTGGACAACATGATGACACAGCCCAAGGGACTGACATGTGCATCCGGTATCGATGTTATGACACATGCCATCGAGTCCTACGTATCCATCATGGCTACAGACTTTACAAAGGGTCTCTCCATGAAGGCTGTCAAGATGGTATTTGACAACCTGCCGTCCGCATACGAGAACGGTGCGAAGGATCCGAAGGCCCGCGAGGCAATGGCCAACGCTTCCTGCATGGCTGGTATGGCGTTCGCAAACGCGTTCCTTGGCCTGAACCACTCCATGGCTCACAAGCTGGGCGCTTTCCATCACCTGCCGCACGGTATCGCAAACGCTGTGATCCTGACAGAGGTTATGAAATACAACGCAGAGGAAGTTCCGACAAGAATGGGAACATTCTCACAGTATCAGTATCCACATGCACTGGCAGACTACGCAGAGCTTGGACGCTACGCAGGCTGCAAGGGCAACACAGATAAAGAGGTATTCGACGACTTCATCGCAAGACTGGAGGATCTGAAGGAGAAGATCGGCATCAAGAAGTCCATCAAGGAGTATGGCATTGACGAGAAGTACTTCCTTGACACTCTGGATGAGATGACAGAGCAGGCCTTCAACGACCAGTGTACAGGTGCAAACCCGAGATATCCGCTGATGAAGGAAATGAAAGAAATCTATCTCAAATGCTATTACGGCAAATAGTTTTTCTCATAAGTTTTTCTCACAAAGAGAAGGCGCTCCGAAAGGGGCGCCTTCTGTCTATTGACTGCTCTTTTTAGTTTGCCAGATACACCTCCGCGTAATAGACGCCGCATGCCAGTGCCGTGGAGTGGTCGTTTACAAAAATGTCGATCACATTTCCCTTGATGGCGCCGCCGGTGTCCTCAGCGGTGTACACATGTCCGTTTATAATAACCTGTGAGCCAAGAGGAATAACGCTCGGATCCACTGCAATGGTCCGTCCCGCTGTGGGAACTGTGCCGCTTGCCGTGTGGCTGCCGCCCCAGCTGCCTGTGCAGTAGAAGCAGGGGCAGTAATGGGTGATGCGGAAACGGCCAAGGCTCTGCTTGCCGTCTGTGGAAACGCTGCCGCCTCCTGTC
The DNA here is from genome assembly GCF_016900595.1 of Faecalicatena fissicatena. Lineage (NCBI taxonomy): Bacteria > Bacillati > Bacillota > Clostridia > Lachnospirales > Lachnospiraceae > Faecalicatena > Faecalicatena fissicatena. The sequence continues at coordinate 92,618 of NZ_JACLYY010000002.1, read as the reverse complement.
TGGCCGCTGCCTGAGCTTCCTGACGCCGCCTGCTGTGCCTGCTGCTGGGCTGCCGCCTGTGCCGCTGCCCTCTGCTGAGCAAGCAGCGCTTCCGCCTCCTTTGCCTTCTCTATCTGACTGCTGTACTCTGAGATCTGATCGGATTTGTCGGAAATCTGCTGCTCAAGCTCTGCCTGCTTTGTGTTCAGCTCCTCCTCCATATCTGCCAGGGATGTCTGCTGCTCCTTGAGGGCATCTCCCTGCTTTTTGATCTCGTTCTGGGTATTCTCCAGCTCCTTGAGCATCTCCCGGTCGTATTCGCTTACATTCTGAACAAAGTCTGTCTTGTTCAGGAAATCTGCCATGTCTTCCGCTGAGCAGAGGAGCTCAAGGAATGTGGTGTCCCCCGCCTCGTACATATATTTGATGCGGAGCTTCATGGCTTCGTACTGTTCCTCGCCTTTCTTCTGTGCTTCATCCATCTGTTTCTGGGTTTCTTCCATAGCAGCTTCGGTTTCTTCCATCTTGGTGGAGAGTTTCTCTATATCGCTGCTGAGACTATTCAGTTCCTCGTTCAGGCTGTTAACCTCGTCCTCGAGGGCGCCCTTTTGCTGTTCCAGTTCTTCCGTAGAAGGTTCTGCGTATACCAGAGTGCCGGTACACCCCATGGCTGCGACACATCCGGCCACAACGCCGGCCCGCAGCATGCGCTTGAATTTCGTACTCATCATATATACATTTCCTTTCTCTCGGCGAGTTCCGCACGTCCGCTTACAAATTTTTATATATCCGAACGTCTAACTATTATACAACAAATTGCTTTATTTCGCAAATTTTGTTATGATGATTTAAGAATAATTTTATAGAATAGAACAGATCCGGGAGGGAGCGGAGTTTATGAAAAAATACGAAGAAGAAAAATACAGAATGGAAAATATAGAGGACAAGATTTATCCCTGGGTGAAGGAGGAGCTGCGTGACAGCCATGCCCTGAACGGGAAAAATATTTCCGAGAAGGACACGCCTCTGATTTCTTTTGTTGGAAATCTCACGGTGCTTCTGGTCATACAGAGGGGGGAGGACGCATATGAGATCATAAAGGACAATATGCTGCCGCCGGACTGCGATATAGAGAAGCTCTACTACAGGGCGTGTGAGAACCTGGCCCGGGACGTGGAATTTGTCTTTGGCCATACCTGGTACGGGGGATACGCCGTCCTGGCGGACGGACACCACGAGGCCAGCTCCCTGTGCCTGCGGCATATATGGGATGTGTGCGTGCAGAAGCTGGATGATGACCTGGTGATCATGGCGCCTTCAAAGGACATGGTGCTCTTTGTGCCGGCAGGGGACGAGGAGAAGCTTGCCAGGATGATCGAATTTGGCAGGGAGGCCTACGAGAGGAGCCAGGACAGGGTGAGCAGAAGCCTGATGGTCTTTACGAAAGAAGGAAAGGAATTACTGGCATATGACGAAGTGCAGCACTAAGGGATACAGGATAAAAATGGTCGGGCTGGATATGGACGGCACCCTTCTCACAACGGAGAAAGAACTGACAGAGCACACAAAGGAGGTTCTGCTGGAAGCTATTGACAGAGGAGTCACAGTGCTCCCGGCCACAGGCAGGCCGCTGACAGGCATCCCGGAGGAGGTGCTTAAGCTTCCGGGGGTGCGCTACGCGGTGGCCTCCAACGGAGCACGGATCGTGGATCTGAAGGAGGACAGGGTGATCTACGAAGGCCTTGTCTCCTACGAGACAGGGAGCAGGGTGCTGGAGATATGTAGCCGCTATGACGCTCTGATGGAGATTTACTATGACGGCGTGGGATATGCAGATGAGGAGAAGCTGAAGCGCATCGATGAGTACGTGCCCAAAGCGCCCATGGCCCGTTATATAGCAGGTTCCAGATGCCCGGTGGAGGATGTGATGGCCATGTTCGAGGAGCGCAAGGCACCCACCGACAAGGTCCATGCTCTGTTCCGCACAAAGGAGGAGCGTGAAAAGGCCTGGCAGGAGGTAGAAAAAGAGGTCCCGGATATTGAAATAACAGGCGCTTTGAGCAATAATATAGAAGTAAACGCAAAGGGCGTGAACAAGGGCCGAGGTCTTCTGATCCTGGGAGAGCTCCTGGGCATACGCCGGGAGGAGATCATGGCAGTGGGGGACGGCTCCAACGACATTGCCATGCTCAGGGAGGCGGGCCTTGGCGTGGCCATGGAAAACGCCACAGATGAGGTGAAGGCAGCGGCGGATGTGATCACTCTCTCCAACGACCGGGAGGGAGCCGCGGCGGCCATTGAGAAGTACGTTCTGCGGGATCTGCGGCAGAATGAGGAGCATGATAAAATTTAAAAGGAGATAGCATATGTTAGATATTATCAAAGTCATAATCCTGGGCATTGTGGAGGGAATTACCGAGTGGCTTCCGGTCAGCAGCACCGGTCATCTGATCCTTGTGGGAGATCTCCTGCAGCCGAACTTAAGCGATGCCTTTATGGAGATGTTTAACGTGGTCATCCAGCTGGGCGCCATCATGGCGGTGGTGGTGCTCTACTTCCACAAGCTGAACCCCTTCTCGCCGAAGAAGACGAAGAAGCAGAAGCTGCTGACCTGGCAGATGTGGATCAAGGTGCTGATCGCCTCTGTTCCGGCGGCAGTGGTGGGACTTCTGTTCAACGATTACCTGGACGCCATCTTCTACAAGCCGCTTCCTGTGGCGGTGATGCTGATCGTATATGGTGTCCTCTTTATCATAGTGGAAAACAGGAACAAGCATGTCCGCCCGAAGGTGACCAAGATATCGGAGCTGTCCGTCCAGATGCTGATCTGGATCGGTGTGTTCCAGATGCTGGCCCTCATTCCCGGCACGTCCAGATCCGGGGCTACCATCGTGGGCGCGCTGATGATCGGCATTTCCAGGGGCGTGGCTGCGGAGTTTACCTTCTTTCTCGCCATACCGGTCATGTTCGGAGCCAGCTTCCTGAAGCTGATCGGCTTTGGACTCTCCTTCACAGCGAAGGAGGCGGGGCTGCTGCTTCTTGGATGCGTAGTATCCTTTGGCGTGTCCATAGTGGCGATCAAGTTCCTGATGGGCTATATCAAGAAGCATGATTTCAAGGTTTTCGGCTACTACAGGATCGCTCTCGGCGCGGTCATCATTATCGCGGCTATCGTTCAGATGATCATTGCATAAAAAACTGGTGGTTTTTTCTATAGATTATATAGAAAAAGCCACTTGTTTTTTATTCTGGACATGTTAGAATATTTACTGACGTGTATCTTTATGCATTAATAATGAAAAAATATATTCTGGAGGGAAAGAATTATGAAGATGAAAAAAGTTTTAAGCATGCTGCTTGTCGCTGTGTGCACAATGGGACTGGCTGCCTGCGGAGGAAGCTCTGAGGGCGGATCAGAGGACAGCGGTGACGACACACTTGTCATGGCCACAAACGCGGAGTTCCCGCCCTACGAGTACCACGAGGGAGACGAGGTTGTGGGCATTGACGTGGACATTGCGTCAGCCATTGCCGAGGAGCTTGGCATGGAGCTGAAGGTAGAGGATATGGCATTTGACTCTATCATTCCGGCTGTCACAAGCGGAAAGGCAGATATCGGAGCTGCCGGCATGACCGTTACACCGGATCGTGAGGAGAGCGTGGCATTTACAGATACATATGCTCACGCTACACAGGTGATTATCGTAAAAGAGGACAGCGACATCACCGGACCGGACGATCTGGTCGGAAAGACCATCGGCGTACAGCTTGGAACGACAGGCGACCTCTACGCCACAGATATCGAGGATGCCACAGTAGAGCAGTACAACAAGGGATTTGAGGCTGTGCAGGCCCTGACGCAGGACAAGATCGACGCGGTTATCATCGACGGCGAGCCGGCCAAGGAGTTCGTGGCAGAGTCCGAGGGGCTGAAGATCCTGGACGAGGCATTTACCGAGGAGGACTACGCTATCGCGGTTGCCAAGGACAACACAGAGCTGGTAGATAAGATCAACGATGCGCTGGCTACTCTGAAGGAGTCTGGCAAGCTGGATGAGATCATCGCAAAATATATCTCCGCGGACAGCGAAGCTGACGCTGAATAGGGAAGAAAAGGTGTAAGAGATGTTGCAGGATTTGCAGTCAAAATTTGTAAATAATTTTATAACGGACAATCGGTGGCAGTATCTGACAGACGGCCTGATCGTGACTTTGCAGATCACGCTGTGCGCCGTCATCCTGGGCATTGTCCTTGGATTTCTGGTGGCCATTGTGCGCTCCACCCACGACCGAACGGGAAAGCTGAAGATACTAAATGTGCTGTGCAATGTCTATCTGACCGTGATCCGGGGAACCCCGGTGGTGGTACAGCTTTTGATCATCTACTTTGTCATATTCGGAAGTACGACGATCAGCAAGGTCGTGGTCGCGGTTATGGCCTTCGGTATCAACTCCGGAGCCTACGTGGCGGAGATCTTCCGATCCGGCATCATGTCCATTGACAACGGGCAGTTTGAGGCGGGCAGGAGCCTTGGCTTCAATTACCGCCAGACCATGTTCTATATAGTCATGCCCCAGGCGTTTAAGAACGTGCTGCCGGCGCTGGGAAATGAGTTTATCTCCCTTCTGAAGGAGACCTCTGTATCCGGCTATATCGCCCTGCAGGATCTCACAAAGGGAGGCGACATCATCCGGAGCAGGACCTATGACGCGTTCATGCCTCTCATCGCGGTGGCGCTGATCTATCTCGTCATGGTGCTGATATTCAGCAGGCTGGTAAGTCTGCTTGAAAGGAGGCTGAGAAACAGTGATCACTAACGGAGAAGTGCTCATAAGAGTCGAAGATGTACATAAGGTGTTCGGAGGCGCTCTCCACGCGCTGAACGGCGTCACCAGCGAGATCCGCAAGGGGGAAGTGGTGGTCATCGTGGGGCCCTCCGGCTCCGGAAAGTCCACCTTTCTGCGATCCCTGAACCTTCTGGAGGTTCCCACCAGCGGACACATCTATTTTGAAGGTGTGGATATCACGGACAAGAAGGTGGATATAGACAAGCACCGCCAGAAGATGGGCATGGTGTTCCAGCACTTTAATCTGTTCCCCCACAAGACCATTCTGGAGAACATCACGCTGGCTCCCATCAAGGTGTTGAAGAAGAGCAGGGAGGAGGCCGAGAAGCAGGCCATGGAGCTCCTGCAGTTGGTTGGCCTTGAGGAGAAGGCCCATTCCTATCCGTCCCAGCTCTCGGGAGGACAGAAGCAGAGGATCGCCATCGTGCGCTCTCTGGCTATGGAGCCGGATGTGATGCTCTTTGACGAGCCCACCTCCGCCCTGGACCCGGAGATGGTGGGAGAGGTTCTGGATCTGATGAAGCAGCTCGCGAGAGACGGCATGACCATGGTGGTGGTCACCCACGAGATGGGCTTTGCCCGGGAGGTGGGAACCAGAGTGATCTTCATGGACGCCGGACAGATCCGGGAAGAGGCAGAGCCGGAGGAGTTCTTTACAAATCCGAAAGAGCCAAGACTCCGGGAATTCCTGTCAAAGGTGCTTTAAAAGGTTCCCTGAATAGAAAAAATGCAGCGGATATACATTTTTCGGAGTGTATATCCGCTTTCTAGTAGACAAACCATTTGACATTGCGCGGGAAAACGTGGACAATAGAATAGATTTTATGGAAGGGAAGGCAGATAGTATGATAAGAGCAGTCCTGTTTGATATGGATGGCACGCTGATCGACACGGAGAAATACCTGACCCGGTTCTGGCGGCAGGCCGCCCGGGAGCACGGGGTGGAGATGACGGTGGAGGACTCCTGCATGCTGCGCAGCTTTGCCAGCCGTTACGCCAGCCGGTGGTTTGCGGAGCGCTTTGGGGAGGAGGCGGACTACTGGGGGATCAGAAAGCGGCGCAAAGAGCTGATGAGCCGGCATCTGAAGGAGCACGGGGTGGAGAAGAAGCCCTTTGTGGACGAGACCCTGAAGGCCCTGAAGGAGGCCGGATACCTGCTGGCCGTGGTGACCGCCACGGACGAGGAGAGGACCCGGCAGTATCTGACGGAGACGGGGATCATAGAGTGGTTTGACAGGCTCGTGTGCGCCACTATGGTGGAGAGGGGCAAGCCCTATCCGGACGTGTACGAGTACGCCTGCCGGCAGGTGGGCTGTAAGCCCCAGGAGTGTCTGGCCGTGGAGGACGCCCCCAACGGCCTTCGTTCAGCTCTGGGGGCCGGCTGCAATGTGGTCATGGTGCCGGACCTGACGGGAGCGGGCGAGGAGCTGGAAGAAAAGATAGACGGGGAGCTGAAGAATCTCCGTGACCTGCCCGGATTTCTTGAGAGGATGGCGTGACAGAGTATGAGATACGAGAGAATACAGGAAGGAACATTCCTTGAGCGGCCCAACCGGTTCATCGCCTATGTGGAGATAGAGGGCGTAAAAGAGACGGTTCATGTGAAGAACACAGGCAGATGCGCGGAGCTTCTTGTGCCCGGCGCCAGGGTCTGTGTGCAGAAGTCGGATAACCCCCAGAGGAAGACACAGTGGGATCTGATCGCCGTGTGGAAGGGAGAACGGCTCATCAACATGGACTCCCAGATACCCAACGCTCTTGTGAGGGAGTGGCTGGAGGAGACAGAGGAGGGCCGCGCCTTTCTGCCCGGGATCACCTATCTGAAGCCGGAGTACACCTTTGGAAATTCCAGAATCGATCTGTACGCCGAGGCGGGAGAGCGGAAGATCCTCATCGAGGTGAAGGGAGTCACTCTGGAGGAGGACGGCGTGGTGCGCTTCCCGGACGCACCCAGCGAGCGGGCGGTGAAGCACATGGAGGAGCTGTCCGCCGCAGTCAAGGAGGGCTGGGAGGCTGTCGTCTTTTTTGTAGTGCAGATGGAGGGGGTGGACTTTTTTACGCCCAACATGGACACCCACCCCGCCTTCGGGGAGGCTCTTAAGAAAGCGGCGGCGGCAGGCGTGCGGGTGACAGCCTGGGACTGCCATGTGGAGCAAGAGAGCATCTCCATCCGGAGGGAAGTGCCTGTGGTGCTGGGGGAGAGGATCCTCTATGAAATCCGGAAGCCTCTGGTGGACTGGTACCGGAAAAATAAAAGGGAGCTCCCCTGGCGGGAGCACCCGGACGCTTATCGGGTGTGGGTGTCTGAGATCATGCTGCAGCAGACCCGGGTGGAGGCGGTGAAGCCCTACTACGAGCGGTTCCTGGCGGCACTGCCGGACGTGAAGGCGCTGGCGGAGGCGCCGGAGGACGTGCTGCTGAAGCTGTGGGAGGGCCTGGGCTACTATAACCGGGTGCGGAACATGCAGAAGGCGGCCCGTCAGATCATGGAGGAGTACGGGGGTGTGTTCCCGGACAGGTATGAGGATATCCTTTCCCTGTCGGGAATCGGGAGCTATACGGCGGGGGCTGTCAGCGCCTTTGCCTACGGGCTTCCCCGGCCTGCGGTGGACGGGAACGTGCTGCGGGTGGTCTCCCGGCTTCTGGGCAGCAGGGAGGACATCATGAAGGCCTCTGTGAAGCGGAAGACGGAGGAGGAGCTGCAGGAGGTGATCCCCGCCGACGCGGCCAGCGACTTCAACCAGGGGCTCATCGAGCTTGGGGCGCTGGTGTGTCTCCCGGGCGGAGAGCCAAAGTGCGTCCAGTGCCCCCTGGCCCACCTGTGCCGGGCAAAGAGAGAGGGAATCCAGAGTGAGCTGCCGGTGCGGACAAAGGCAAAGAAACGCCGGGTGGAGAAGAGGACTGTCTTTATCTTCCGGGACGGGGACACGGCAGCCATCCGAAAGCGCCCGTCAAAGGGACTTCTGGCAGGGCTCTATGAGCTCCCCAACGTGGAGGGTCACCTGACCATGGAGGAGGCGGTGGCCTACAGCAAGGACATCGGCCTTGTCCCTGTCCGGGTGAAGAAGCTGGGTGAAGCCCGGCATATCTTCAGCCATGTGGAGTGGGACATGGTGGGCTACCTGGTGCAGGTGGATGAGCTGGAGAAGTCCTGTCGGGAGGAGATGATCTTTATCCATCCAAGGACCGCCCAGGAGGAGTACGCCATCCCCTCCGCCTTTGAGAAGTACGCCGGGTATCTGAAGATCCGGCTGGGAAATGAGAGATACAGGGAATGAGACAGGATGATACGGGAAATATAAAAGCTTTCGCAGAGGTGTCTGCGAAAGCTTTTAGTTTAGAACAACATTTACTTGATACGATTTGACACATGGCAGGGGGCTACTGGATGTGCAGCGTGTAGCCGCCGTCCTCTGTGACCGGAGCCAGAAGGGTCTCGATCACGGTCTGGGCCTGCTTCTTGGCCTGGGCCAGGATGTCGGTCTGCGTGGCCTTGGCCTGGGCGTCCTCCATGGCATAGTCCATGGCCTTTACCGTGTCCTCCCTGTCGGTCCAGTTGAAGAGAGCAAACTGCTCATCGTAGAACTCCAGGGAGTCCGGGTCGATGGTGATGTCCTGGACGGCAGGCTCCGGGAGGGTAATGCTGATATCACGGCCGCTGATCTCCACCTGGGCGTTCTCAAGGTCGATGCCCGCACTGATCTGGGCGTCGTAGATCATGGAAAAAGCCTTTTTATTGATGAGGGGGATGTCACCCTCCTCGTATTTGACAAGCCCTCTGTATTCCAGGCGGGCGGTGGTGAGGGAGCTGCAGCGGGTCAGCCGTTCCTCGATGGAAGTAGCGCTGACAGTCACCTCCGGGCCGCTCTCCAGAAGTCGAGAGGCCAGAAAGCCCACGGCAATGAGGGCGATGGCCGCCACCAGAACAAGAAGGCCCTGTATCTTTTTCATCGGTAAGACTCCCCTTTGCGGTTTACAGGCGTTCGTTGTTCTCACGCATGAATTTGTACTCAGCTACAGAACGGTCAAATCCCTGGATGTGTACATAGAGCCACTCGATTACCTTCTCCTGCACCTTGGCAACGAAAGCCGGTGAGGGGCCTTCCTCCTCCTGCAGCATGTCCTGCAGGTCAGCGATGGTCTGCTTGAAGATGTCGTGCTGCTCCTTGTGCTTCTGGAAGCCGGGGTAATCAATTTCTCTCTGAAGCTGCTCCTCAGCGGAGAAGTGATAGTTTGTGTAGTCCTCCAGATAGTCCAGCGTCTTGACAGCAACAGCCTTGTCATTACTCTGCTCGCAGCTCTCCATCACCGCGTTGATCTTCTCGATGAGCTCCTTGTGCTGGGAGTCGATCATCTCATTTCCTGTTACAAGGTTATCTGTAAATTCTGCGTACATAATTATTCCTCCTTAAAGTAAGCATTATTATAATAAATTATAGCAAAGGCATCCCTTTACCGCAAGGGATGCCTGCGTTTATGTTGGCTGATGGGAGAGGCTTGGAGCCTTTTTCCCGGCAGGCACATACACGAAAGAGTAGATTACGCCTGCCATAACCATGGCTGCAAATACATCTGTCACAGAATGCTGCTTCAGGAACATGGTGGACAGGATGATGAGTCCTGCCAGCACGTAAGCCGCAGGCTGTACCCACTGTTTTTTCCGAAGAGCGTGGCTGTGCCCGATGGCGAAGGCCGCGCCCAGGGAGTTGAAGACGTGGATGCTTGGCAGCACGTTGGTGGGGGTGTCTGTCTGGTACAGCCATCTCACCGCGTCCGTGAATATATTGTCCCGCGGGAAGGTCTCCGGCCGGAGAGCCAGACCGTTGGGAAAGATGGTGCAAATGATAAGAAATATGGTCATGCCTGAAAACATGAACGTACACATCCTGTAAAAACCCCGTCTGTCCGTCAGGAAAAAGTAGGCCCCTGTGACTGCGATAAACACAAACCAGAGAAAATACGGAATAATGAAATATTCCACAAAGGGTATATAGTCATCCAGCGGAGAGTGGATCAGGTAATAGCCGCGGCGCACATGCTTCTCCAGCCAGAGGAACCAGGGCATGTAGATGAAGCCGTACAGCAGTACCCAGGCATGACGGTACTTTTTAATGAAGTTTTTTGCCTTTTCAAACATATTGATACGTCCTTCCGATCTGATGCATGATCTCCATATAAAAGTTATATTTCCAGTTCAATCGGATTATAACACGAAAAAAATTATTCAACAAGGCGCTTCACTGTTTCTTAATAAAATTCAGCTTCTTTTTCAAAAATCTGCATTTCATACCCGGAAATACCTCTTCTCATGGCGTTTTCAGAGTTCAGCGTCCACACTGCGACAGGCGTCCGGAAGAGGACCCGGCACAGCCAGACGCCTGGCTCCGGCAGATCCTTCAGCTTATAGGAGATGAAGTCCGGCCTGCCCAGGAAATTGGACAGCATGTGCTTCACAAGGAACCGCAGGATGTAGGGCGCCGTGTCGTCGTCCGCCGTCAGGTTGGAGGACAGCTGGCCTCTCAGGATGTGGGGCGCGTGGAGTCGGAACCAGCGAAGCCCCAGCGTGTTGAAGGACTGGATCAGGCAGGGGCCTTTGTAGCCTTGCAGGAGCTCGCAGGTCTTCTCGCAGAGCTTCATGGATCTGCCGGGTAGCTTTAGCTCGATGAGGAGGGGAACCCGCCCGTCTACACAGGAGAGCACGTCGGCAAGAAGAGGGATCCGCTCGGCCGTGTGCTGGAGAAACAGCTGCTTTAACTCGCTGTAGGTGTGGGACTCCACGGAGCCGGGAACCCCGCAGACCCTCTCAAGCGTGTCGTCGTGGAAGACGGCCACCTGGCCGTCTTTTGTCAGGTGCACGTCCAGCTCGATGCCGTAGTGGCAGTCCAGGGCGGCCCTGAAGGCGGCCAGGGAGTTCTCCGGGATTTTCCTGGCCGCACAGTGGTAGCCCCGGTGGGCAAATTTGGTCTTCATGAACCTGCGCATCTCCTGCAGCCGGGACCGGCGGGGGGAGATGGAGAAGAGATACAGGGCCGCCCCGGCCGCCAGCAGGGCGATGAAGATCAGAAGATAGATGGACATGGTATTTCAGGCTTCCTTTCTTTTGGTGCGTTGTCTTCAGTTTCAGGAGCGGGAGGACGCTCTTCCGGGCACGATGACCCGCAGGCGCTCCGGCAGCAGGGAGATATCCATCTGCCGCTGAAGGAACACAGGCTCTCCGTCGGTGTGGACGGGGAGGGCCGTGTCGCTCTCGATGTGGATCTGCCTGCAGGAGCGGATGCAGATGCCGGAGGCTTTCGTGTGGGCGGCCTTCTGCGCCAGGAGCAAAAGGAACACCGCCTTAAGGCGGGATATGCCGGACACCGCAATGACGTCCAGCCTGTCATCGCAGGGGTTCGCGTCCGGGCAGAATTTAAAGCCTCCGCCCTCGTAGGGGTGGTTCATGGCCGCCACAAAAAGCGTGTCCGAAAAGGTGCGGGCAGACCCGTCATCCAGTGTGACAGTGACCCTGGCAGGCCGCAGGAAGTGGAGCCTGTCCAGCGCGATCAGCGCGTAGGTCAGCTTGCCCAGGTGCAGTCTGTTCAGGACCGGCTTCAGCCGGGAGATCACCGCCTGGTGGCAGACTGCCGCGTCAAAGCCGAGTCCGGCGCTGACCGCAAAGCGCTTGCTGTGCCCGCTGTATACAATATTTCCTATATTCATATCCGCGTACGCCGGGGGATCCAGTACGAGGGACAGAGCCTCCCCTGGATCGGAGGGGAAGCGGAAAAATCTGGCGAAATCATTTCCAGAGCCGACGGGGATATAGCCCAGCGTGGTGGCGGAAAGGTTCTGTATGCCGCCTATGACTTCGTTTACTGTGCCATCTCCCCCAAGGACCACGATGGTATGGATCTTCCCGTCCGCCGTGAGTTCCCGGGCCAGACGGGTAGCGTGGCGCTGACAGCGGGTCAGATACGCCCTGTAGGGAACGCCCCGCTCCCTGAGGATCGGCTCCAGGCTCTCCCAGACCTGCCGGCCCAGGCCGGAGCGGGAGGCAGGGTTTATGATGAAGGTATACATGGTTTTCTCCTTTGTGTGGGAGCATTTCTTTAAAGGGATGCTCCGCCATTCAAGATTATACCGCGAAAAATGGCAGCAGGCAAGGCGTATGGTTTCTTGACATACCTCTTCCGGGGTGCTATATTAAAGAAAATTGTATACATAATAGGAAGGGCGGCAGAGCGTGCTCTGCCAGAGGGGAAAAGGTTATGTTCAGAAAAAGGATACGTCCGGCCCAGGAGGAAATGAGAGGAACCGCTTTTACCATTATTTTCGTACTGGTCTGGTATGCGGGCCTGATGCGGGGCATCGCGGGCGGCGGATTTCAGAGCGCTTATCTTCTGTTTCTGGTGGCCGGGCTTCTTCCTGTGTTCACCGCGGTGCAGGGCGTCAGGAGGGCTCTGTTTTACCGCAGGCAGGGACGGGAGATCAGGGAGTTCGGCAATGCAGCCAGAGGCCGGATCGTGAATGTCATCATGAAGAGCGCACCCTATGAGGACAGCCATCACAGGACCAGGTACCGGAGGTACTATGTGCTGGAGGCGGAGGTGCCGGACCCGGTGACAGGGGTTGTAAACCGGATCGAGAGCCCTGCCTACAGCCGCCCCATCCACCGCTATCTGGCGTCCCCGGAGGTGACGGTATACACGGACAGAACCGGCTGGAAGCACTATATGGATGATTTCCAGTGGAAGGAGAGAAAGAGCGATCCTGGGATTTTCGAGGAAAACAGGGTGTTTGACGAGTATGGCAGGGGGGCTGTGTTCGGCAAGGCTCTTGTCATCCTGATCATGCTCCTGATGCTCTACAATATAATTTTTCACTAGAATCTGACGGAACAACAGAAACAGCAGAACAGAAGAAAGAAGAGGATTATTTTATTATGGAAAAAAGACATTTAAGGCCCTGGATGGCCGTCCTGTTTGTACTTGCATTTGCGCTGGATATCTTTGTGGTGAGCGGATTTTTGGGCCTGTGGTTCGGGGTGTGGGGCACCCTGCTCCACGAGCTTTTGCTGGCTCTTTTGGCAGTCCTTCTGGCGGCCCTGTTCCGGGCGGACCTGCGGAGAGTCTTTCCCTTTAAATGGCCCCGGGCCTCCAAGGTGGCGGGCACGCTGATCCTGTGGCTTGGCACCTTCCTCGCGGCTATGGCTGTGACCATGCTTGTGTCCTACTTCTTTCCCCAGGAGGTGCTGGGGGCCGGCCAGGGTGTGCAGGATATTGTGGTGAGCGTCCCTGTGCTGCTGGCCTTGTTCCTGGTGGCCCTGACGCCTGCCGTTTGCGAGGAGATGGCCTTTCGGGGAGGCTTTCTTGGCTGTCTGCGGGGCATGAAGAGCAAGTGGGCCGGCATCCTCATCGTGGCTGTGGTGTTCGGCGCTTTCCACGGCAGTGTGTGGAGAATGATCCCCACCGCTATCCTGGGCGTGGCCCTGGGGTATCTTCTGGTGGAGACGGACAACCTGTTTTACAGTATGCTCTTCCACTTTGTCAATAACGCGGTGCCGGTGCTGCTTCTGGGGCTTTTGTCCCTCATGCCGGTGCAGGAGAGCACAGGGGACATAGAGGCGGTGCAGACAGCTATGTCGAGCCATCTGCCCCTTTTTACCGTGGCGGTCTATATGCTGTACGCCTGCGGAGCGCCCTTCCTCATCTATATTGGCCGTTATCTGATCCACAGGGGGCAGCCCGGATATGACCGGGGACTGTTCCCCAGGGAAAAAAGAAAGACGCTGCTCGCCCTTCTGGGGATCAGCGCCTATATTCTTGTGATCGGTGTGGTCATGTTCCTCGCGTCCTTCGGCGCCATCATGCGGGGCCTGATGCCCTACTAGAGTCAGCGCCCTGCCGGAGCCTGTCAGAGACTGCCCGCAAGGGGAGCCAGGCTCCGCTCCAGTATCCCGTTCATGTGGGCGATGGCGATGCCGTAGTTGGTCATGGGGACGCCGGTGTCCTTTGCGCAGGCCATCCGGAATTTCATTTCCCGCTCGTTCAGCATGCAGCCGCCGCAGTGGATGATTACCCGATAGCCGGACAGATCCTCCGGGAACTCCGTCCCGCTTGTGAAGGAGAAGGACAGATCCTCCGTACCTGTGAGGCCGGTGTGCCGCCGGATGAGGGCGGGCAGCTTGACCGTGCCGATGTCCCCGCACTGCCTGTGGTGGGTGCAGCCCTCGCAGATCAGCACATGGTCTCCTTTTTTCAGTGTATCCAGAGCCCTGGCGCCTTCTGCCAGGGCTTTTAGATTGCCCTTGTACCGGGCAAAGAGGATGGAGAAGGAGGTGAGGGGGATCTCCGGGGGCACCACCGAGGAGACGTAGGCGAAGGCCTGGCTGTCGGTGATGACGAGGCTGGGCGTCAGGCCCGGCTTTCCGTCCTTTCCCTCCAGCGCCGCCTTAAGCTCCGTGTCCCGCACCGCCAGGGCAAGAGCTCCTGTGTCCAGGATGTCCCGTATGGTCTGCTGCTGGGGCAGGATGAGCCGGCCCTTGGGGGCAGCCTTGTCGATGGGGATGACGAGACAGACAAGATCCATGGGGGAGAGAAGGTCTCCCACGATGCGCCGGCTCTCATCTTCCTTTGGCGCCAGGGCAGCGATCCGCTCCTTCAGCTCCTGTATCCCCTGGCCGGTCTTCGCGCTGACAGGCAGCGCAGAGACAGCGGTTCCTGACGGGGCTTCTGCCTGACTGGCTATGTTGTTTTTGAGGGCAGCAGAAGCTTCGGCTGTCTCCGGGAGGAGATCCGCTTTGTTCACGGCGACCAGGCAGGGAATGTGTTTCTCCTGGATCCGGGCAAGGATCTGCCGGTCCTCCTCTGTCAGTCCGGCGGGGCCGTCCACCACCAGGACAGCGATGTCGGTCTTGTTCAGCATCTGGTAGGCCTTCTGGATGCGCAATTTCCCCAGTTCTCCCGTGTCGTCCAGGCCCGGCGTGTCGATGAGCACTACAGGCCCTAAGGGCAGCAGCTCCATGGCCTTTGTCACCGGGTCGGTGGTGGTGCCCTTGATGTCCGATACAATGGCCAGGCTCTGGGAGGTGAGGGCGTTGATGAGGCTGGATTTGCCGGCGTTACGCCGTCCGAAGATGCCGATGTGTGTCCGCTCGGCGGAAGGGGTGTTGTTTAAGCTCATATTTCTCCTCCTGTAAGGTTCTTCTGTCAGTGTTTCCAGTTGCTGAGGGAACCGGTCAGAAGCGGAAATCCCGCCGGTTGTTCTCGCGGATGAGGCGGAGATTTTCCTCCACCACGGCCCGGGCCTTGGGGTTTGGCACGTTCTGGATCTCCCGGTCAATGAGCCGGTCGCCGATAGCCTTTGTCTCCGGGGAGGCGTAATCCATCAGGTACTCCTCCAGTGTCATGAGGGCGTTGGGATGGCAGCAGTTCTGGATCTGTCCGCTCTTGCACAGGGACATGAAGCGGTCGCCGGTGCGGCCCTCCCGGTAACAGGCTGTGCAGAAGCTGGGGATGTAGTCCATCTCCATGAGCCAGCGAACCACCTCGTCCAGGGTGCGGCTGTCGATCACGTCGAACTGCTCGGACCGTGCGTCCTCCGGCTCCGGCTCGCAGTAGCCGCCTACGCTGGTGCGGGAGCCGCCGCTGATCTGGGAGATGCCCAGGTGGAGAACCCTCTCCCTGCACTTTTTGCTCTCCCGGGTGGAAATGATCATGCCGGTATAGGGAACGGCAATGCGGATGCAGGCTACTATCTTGGCAAAGGTCTCGTCGTCAATGCCGTTTTTGAAGGAGCTGGCATCGATGTCGTCCGCATCCCGCAGGCGGGGCACGCTGATGGTGTGGGGGCCTACGCCGAAGGCAGCCTCCAGGTGCTCCGCGTGCATGAGAAGGCCGGTGAACTCATACCGGTATTTATCCAGACCAAAGAGGACGCCGATGCCCACGTCATCGATCCCGCCCTCCATGGCCCGGTCCATGGCTGTGGTGTGGTAGTCATAGTCGTGCTTGGGGCCTGTGGGGTGGAGCTCAAGGTAGCTTTCCTTGTGGTAGGTCTCCTGGAAGAGGATGTAGGTGCCGATGCCGGCCTCCTTGAGGAGACGGTAGTTGTCCACTGTGGTGGCGGCAATGTTGATGTTGACTCTGCGGATAGCGCCGTTTTTGTGTTTGATGCTGTAGACAGTGTTGATGCTGTCCAGGTAGTAGTCCATCGTGTTGCGTACCGGATCCTCGCCAGCCTCAAGGGCCAGGCGCTTGTGTCCCATATCCTGGAGGGCAATGACCTCCCGCCGGATATCCTCCTGTGAGAGCTGCTTGCGGGGGATGTGCTTGTTCTTCAGGTGGTAGGGGCAGTAGGTGCATCCATTGATGCAGTAGTTGGACAGATAGAGGGGGGCAAACATGACGATGCGGTTGCCGTAGAAATCCTTCTTGATCTGCTCTGCCAGCCGATAGATCTCCTGGTTCTTCTCCTCAATGTCGCAGTCCAGCAGAACGGCGGCATCCCTGTGGGAGAGCCCCTTTCTCTTTTTGGCTTTCTCCAGGATTTCGTCTATGAGGGCCTCATTGTGTTTATTCTCCTCCGCAAAGGCCAGCGTCTCCAAAATCTCCTGGTGGTTGATAAAGTCGTCCGGATGTGTGGAATTTACATCATACATTTTTAAAATCCTCCTTGCTGTAAATCCTCCCCTGTGGGGCGGGTTTTATTTACTCCTGATCAGGGCAGGGACGCCAGTCGCCCCGGCAGACCGCAATGCGGCAGCCGGTCTGCTCCACGCGCCGGGACAGATCCGCCAGTCCCTCTGCGGACTCGGCGCCAGTGTTCAGCTTGTTGTCGTAGAGGGAGTAGTCCTTCCTGTGATCCCTGGGGGACAGGTTGGGCATGACCACGTTGGCCCCTGCCAGAATGCCCAGCTCCCGCCCTCCGTCTCGGATGGAGCCGAGGGCGGTGGTGGCAGGCAGAAGGACGTCCGGCAGCATGAGCCGCAGAAGACCCAGCATGTACAGCGTCAGCTCCAGCGAGCCCGCTTCTTCCCCGGCAAAGGGCGTGTCCCTGTGGGGGATGAAGGGGCCGATGCCTACCATGTGGGGCCCAAGCTCCTTCAGAAAGAGCATGTCCTGTGCCAGGTGCCGGGTTTCCTGGAAGGGGGAGCCCACCATAAAGCCGGCCCCCACCTGGTAGCCGATGGACTTCAGGTCCAGGAGGCAGGCCTTCCTGTGAGCGGCGCTCAAAGACGGCGGATGGAGCTTTGCGTAGTGGTCGCTGCTGCTGGTCTCGTGGCGCAGCAGGTAGCGGTCCGCTCCGGCGTCAAAAAAGGCCCGGTAGGAGTCGTGCCCCCGCTCGCCGATGGAGAGGGTCAGCGCGCAGTCCGGAAATCCGGCCTTGATGCTCCGGATGAGACAGACCATCCTCTCGTCTGTGAACCAGCCATCCTCCCCGCCCTGGAGCACAAAGGTGCGAAATCCCAGCTCATAGCCCTGGCGGCAGCAGTCCAGGATCTGGTCCTGGGACAGCCGGTAGCGCTGGACGTGAGAGTTGCTCTTTCGGATGCCGCAGTAGTAGCAGTCGTTCCGGCAGTAGTTGGTGAACTCGATGAGTCCCCGGATGTAGACATCCTTCCCGTAGACGGCCTGCCGCACCTGCCGGGCCAGGCCAAAGAGATACTCCGCTGTCTCCGGGGTGCGCCCGTCAATGACCCGGACCCACTCCTCCCCGGAGAGGGCCCGCTCCCTGTGCAGTTTGTCGATCAGTGTCTCAGTGTCCATAATCCTCCTGTCTGTCCTCTGCGGCATAAAAATAGTCTGCACCCGAAGGCGCAGACTAAAAAAGTATAAAATACTCCCGCTTGTCCATTTGTAAATGCGCCTTTTTGCTCAGGTGTCACCCTTTACAATCAGTACGTAAATTTGATTCATTATACCATACCTGTAAAAAAATAGAAACACTTTACAGGAACTTAACTTTTTTCTGTTTGCAAATTGACAAACCGGGGGTATACTTGTATAGATGTAATTTTATGAGAACAGGGCGGCATGGACCGCGCTGTGCAAAAGGAGAGAACGGAAAATGAAGAAATATACATCCCTGGAAAAGGCGTGGATCCTGTACGACGTGGGCAACTCTGCCTTCACCCTGCTTGTGTCCACCATCATTCCCATCTATTTTAACTACCTGGCAGAGGAGGCGGGGCTGTCCTCTGTTACATATCTGGCCTACTGGGGGTACGCAGCCTCCGTGGCCACCCTGGCGGTGGCTTTTATCGGGCCTGTGTTCGGCGCTGTGGCGGACACGAAGAACTACAAGAAGCCGGTCTTTCTGGCTACCCTTCTGGTGGGAGTGATCGGGTGCGTGGCCATGGGCATCGCCGCCACCTGGCTGAGCTTCCTGGTCATCTTTGTGATCGCCAAGATCGGATATTCCTCCAGCCTTGTGTTCTACGACTCCATGCTCCACGACGTGACAGAGAAGGACAGGCTGGACGATGTCTCCTCCCAGGGCTATGCCTGGGGCTATATCGGAAGCTGTATCCCCTTCATCGTCAGCCTGGGGATCGTGCTGGGAGCCGGGAGCCTGGGGCTCTCCATGCAGACGGCCATGGGGATCTCCTTCCTCATCGTGGCGGTCTGGTGGTTCCTGGCCACCACACCGCTCCTGCGGAAATACCGCCAGATCCACTATGTGGAGAAGGAGCCGGGCATGGTCAGCGAGAGCTTTGGCCGGCTGTGGCGCACTCTGAAGGAGCTGGCAAAGGACAGGAAGATCCTCATTTTCCTGGTGGCTTACTTCTTCTACATTGATGGAGTCTACACCATCATCGACATGGCCACGGCATACGGGACGGCTCTCGGACTTGACACCACCGGGCTCCTCCTGGCTCTCCTGGTGACCCAGATCGTGGCCTTCCCATCGGCTATTGCCTTTGGAAAGCTGACAAAGAAGTATCCTTCTGCAAACCTGATCACAGTCTGTATCCTGGCCTACACAGGCATCGCCATCTTTGCCCTGTTCATGGAGAGCCAGTTCCAGTTCTGGATCCTGGCGGTCTGCGTGGGACTCTTCCAGGGCGGCATCCAGGCCCTGTCCAGATCCCACTTTGCCAAGCTGATCCCGCCGGAAAAGTCCGGTGAGTACTTCGGCCTTCTGGACATCTGCGGCAAGGGGGCGTCCTTTATCGGCACCACCCTTGTGGGCGTGGTGTCCCAGCTTACAGGCAGCACCAACCTGGGCGTGTCCGTGCTGGCGGTTGTGTTTGTGGCGGGACTTTTCCTGTTCCGGATGTCTGTGCGGAGGATGAGGGTGTAAATTATCCCCGCAGCCGGCTGACGAACTTCTCCAGCCGTCCGAGGGCTTCCTTTAAATCCGCCAGAGAGTAGGCGTAGGAGATACGGAGGAACCCTTCTCCGCAGTCGCCGAAGGCAGTCCCCGGCACGACGGCCACCTTTTCCTCCTGGAGTAGGCGGGTGGCAAATTCCTCGGAGGTCATGCCGAACTCCCGGATGGAGGGGAAGGCGTAGAAGGCGCCATAGGGCTCAAAGCACTCCAGCCCCATCTTCCGGAACTCGTTCATAAGGAAGCGGCGTCTCTGGTTGTAGGACTCCCGCATCTGCTCCACGTCCCTGCCGCAGTTTCGCAGAGCCTCCACAGCTGCGTACTGGCTGGTAGTGGGAGCGCACATGATGGCATACTGGTGGATCTTGGTCATCTGCTCTACGATGGGAGCGGGTCCGCAGACATAGCCCAGACGCCAGCCGGTCATGGCAAAGCCTTTGGAGAAGCCGTTGATGACCAGGGTTCGGTCCCGCATGCCCGGCAGAGATGCGATGGAGCAGTGCGCTCCGTTGTAGGTCAGTTCAGAGTAGATCTCATCGGAGACTACATAGAGGTCGTGCTCGATGACAGCCTGCGCGATGGGCTCCAGATCCTCCCGGGTCATGACCGAGCCGGTAGGGTTGTTGGGGAAGGGGAGGACCAGGATCTTCGTCCTGGGTGTGATGGCTGTCTCCAGCTCTTCCCGTATCAGCTTGAAGGCGTTTTTGTGCTGCAGGGGGATGGTTACAGGAACTCCGTCTGCCAGCACGGCGCAGGGCAGGTAGGACACATAGCTTGGCTGGGGGATGAGCACCTCGTCCCCGGGATCCAGCATAGCCCGAAAGGCCAGGTCAATGGCCTCGCTTCCCCCCACGGTCACCAGCACCTCACTGTTGTAATCGTAGTTTACATGGATGGTCCGCTCCAGGTGCCGGCTGATCTCCACCTTCAGCTCTTTGAGCCCCGCGTTGGATGTATAGAAGGTGCGCCCTCTCTCCAGAGAGTAGATACCCTCCTCCCGGACTCGCCAGGGGGTGTCAAAATCAGGCTCCCCTACGCCCAGGGAGATGGCGTCCTCCATCTCGCTCACAATGTCGAAAAACTTCCGGATGCCGGAGGGAGCCAGGGCAGTGGCTTTTTTAGATAATGGGTTTCTTGTCATGGTGTGATCAGCATCCTTTCTCCTTTAGATGGTTTTGCCAGGACGGTTCCGTGGTCTTTGTATTTTTTCAGAATAAAATAGGTGGCAGTGCTGATGACCTCGTCGATAGGGGACAGCTTGCCGGAGACAAAATGTGAGATCTCCTGCAGGGTGCGGCCCTCGATGGTCACAAGCAGGTCGTAGCCGCCGGATATGAGGTACACGGCGGAGACCTCCGGGTAGTTGTAAATGCGCTCCGCTACCTTGTCAAAGCCCTGATCCCTCTGGGGGGTGACGCGCACCTCGATGAGGGCGTTGACGAGGGATTCGCCCGCTCTGTCCCAGTCGATCAGTGTGTGATAGCCGCAGATGATATGTTCCTTTTCCATGGCCGCCACCTCGTTTGCGATGGTCACCTCATCGGTGCCCAGAAGCACGGCCAGCTCGCTTAGGTCGATCCTGCTGTTTGTCTCAAGTGTGAGAAGGATCTGTTTTCTGATTTTGTCCATGTAGTCTCCTCCTTCAGTCATTTCATGATATACGCTCCATTATAAGCCTCATTCCGGTTTTTGTCATTCCTCATTTGAAAAAAATATGCTATAGTAGTGCATAAATATGAGGAGGAGGCGACAGGTCATGGTCATTTGCGGCATACAGAAGCTGACCCTTCTGGACTATCCGGGCAAGGTGGCGTGCACGATTTTTACCGGGGGATGCAATTTCCGGTGCCCCTTCTGCCACAACAGGGATCTGGTGACAGGAGAGGCGGAGAAGACTGTAGCCGGGGAAGAGATTTTCCGGTTCCTGAAAAAACGGCAGGGCATACTGGAGGGAGTGTGCATAAGCGGGGGAGAACCCCTCCTGCAGCCGGATCTGGAGGAATTTATCCGGGAGGTGCGCTCTCTCGGATACTGCGTCAAGCTGGACACCAACGGGAGCCTGCCGGACCGACTGGAGTACCTGGCGGGGCAGGGACTTCTGGACTATGTGGCCATGGACCTGAAGAACTCGCCGGAGCACTACGGAAGGACTGCGGGGGCGCCCCTGTGCGATGTGGAGCGGATTGACAGGAGCATCCGCCTCCTCATGGGCGGCGACATTCCCTATGAGTTCCGCACCACAGTAGTGCGTGAGTTCCACCAGAGAGCGGACTTTGAGGCCATGGGAAAATGGATCGAGGGGGCAGACCAGTATTTCCTCCAGCAGTTCGTGGACTCCGGGCATGTACTCGCTCCCGGCCTCCACGCCTACGACAAAAAAATCCTCCTCCAGGCGCTGGAGATCGTCAAAAAGTACGTGAAAACCGCGCAGCTCCGGGGAGTGTGACTATTACGTAAAGAATACATAACAACAATATATTGTGCGTGACAGGGAAAATACAACACAATATATTGTTGTTTTTGTTGACTGCGCTGGACTGTGATGCTATGATAAAGAGGTCGGAACGAAAAAATTGAGCGAAGCCAAACAGATAAAAAGGGGAGGTTGTCACATGTACCAGGTTGTAAAGAGAGACGGCCAGATCGCAGACTTTGACATAGCCAAGATCAGCGCGGCCATCACAAAGGCCTTTGAGGCACAAAAGAAGCAGTATCATCCCACCATCATCGATATGCTGGCGCTGAAGGTGACGGCGGATTTTGAGCCAAAGATCAGAGAGGGGCTTGTCCAGGTGGAGGAGATCCAGGACAGTGTGGAGCGGGTGCTGGTCCAGGCGGGCTACGCGGACGTGGCCAAGGCCTACATTCTCTACCGGAAGAACAGGGAGAAGATCCGCAATCTGAATTCCACCATGCTGAACTACAAAGAGATCGTGGATAACTATGTCAATATCAACGACTGGAGGGTGAAGGAGAACTCCACGGTCACCTACTCTGTGGGGGGACTCATCCTCAGCAATTCAGGAGCTATCACAGCCAACTACTGGCTTTCGGAAATCTACGACGAGGAAATCGGACAGGCCCACAGGAACGCGGACATCCATATCCACGACCTGTCCATGCTGACCGGCTACTGCGCGGGCTGGTCCCTGAAACAGCTGATCCAGGAGGGGCTGGGAGGAATTCCGGGAAAAATCTCCTCCTCCCCGGCAAAGCACTTAAGCGTGCTGTGCAACCAGATGGTGAATTTCCTCGGCATCATGCAGAACGAGTGGGCCGGAGCCCAGGCATTTTCCTCCTTTGACACCTACCTTGCGCCCTTTGTAAAGACGGATCACCTGGACTACGAGGGTGTGAAAAAGTGCATAGAGTCCTTTATTTACGGTGTCAATACGCCCTCTCGCTGGGGAACCCAGGCGCCTTTTTCCAACATCACCCTGGACTGGACGGTGCCGGACGACCTGGCGAACCTGCCGGCCATCGTGGGCGGAAAGGAGATGGATTTCACCTACGGGGACTGCAAAAAGGAGATGGACATGATTAACAAGGCGTTCATTGAGATCATGATCGAGGGGGACGCCCACGGGAGGGGCTTCCAGTATCCCATCCCCACCTACTCCATCACCAGCGACTTTGACTGGTCTGACACGGAGAACAACCGGCTTCTCTTTGAGATGACGTCCAAGTACGGCACACCCTATTTCTCCAACTACATCAACAGCGACATGGAGCCAAGCGACGTGCGCAGCATGTGCTGCCGTCTCCGCCTGGATCTGCGGGAGCTGCGCAAGAAATCCGGCGGCTTCTTCGGCAGCGGGGAGAGCACAGGCTCTGTGGGCGTGGTCACCATCAACATGCCACGGCTTGCCTACCAGTCGGAGAATGAGGAGGAGTTCATGGAGAGGCTGGACCACCTGATGGATATCTCCGCCAGATCCCTCCACGTGAAGAGAACGGTTATCACAAAGCTCCTGGAGGGAGGGCTCTACCCCTACACAAAGCGGTATCTGGGCACCTTTGAGAACCATTTTTCCACCATTGGCCTTGTGGGCATGAACGAAGCGGGGCTGAACGCAAGGTGGATCAGAAAGGACATGACCCACCCGGAGACCCAGGAATTTTCCAAGCGGGTACTGAACCACATGCGGGAGCGCCTGTCAAGCTACCAGGAGGAGTACGGCGACCTCTACAACCTGGAGGCCACCCCGGCGGAGTCCACGGCCTACCGGTTTGCCAAGCATGATGTGGAGCAGTTCCCGGACATCATCACAGCGGCGGAGGGGAACGGGACACCCTACTACACCAACAGCACCCATCTGCCGGTGGGGTACACAGAGGACATTTTCGATGCCCTGGACATCCAGGATGAGCTGCAGACGCTGTACACCTCGGGAACCGTCTTCCACGCCTTCCTGGGAGAGAAGCTTCCCTCCTGGAAGTCGGCGGCGGCCCTGGTGCGAAAGATTGCGGAGAACTATAAGCTCCCCTACTATACACTGTCCCCCACCTACTCCATCTGTAAGGATCACGGCTACATTGCGGGCGAGCACTACACCTGCCCGGAGTGCGGACAGAAGACGGAGGTCTACAGCCGCATCACCGGCTACTACCGCCCGGTGCAGAATTGGAACGACGGAAAAGCCCAGGAGTTCAGGGACAGAAAGGTCTACGACCTGAGCCACTCTCATTTCCACGCCCATGACCAGGGGGATGAGATGCAGGGAGAGATGGAAGAAAAAACGACAGCGGGAGAGAATTACGAAGCTTTGGCGGCCCCTGTGAAGCTGCTCTTCACTACCAGGACCTGCCCCAACTGCGCCATCGCAAAGCAGGCGCTGGAGGAGGCCCACATCGAGTACAGGGTGGTGGATGCCCAGGAGCACAAAGACCTGGCAAAGAAGTACCGGATCATGTCCGCGCCGACTCTGGTGGTGATCGGAGAGAACGGGGTGGAGAAGCTGACCAATGCGTCCAGCATCAGGAAGTACGCGGAAGGATAAACAGGACGGGTAAAGATGAAGGGGATCTTTTTACGGAAAGATCCCCTTCATCTTTTCTGCTGTGACCAGCTTCCGCAGGGCCACGATGTAGGCCGCCATGCGGAGCGTGCAGTGACACTCATCCACAACGTCCAGAAGGCTCTGGAAGGATCGGGTCATGAGCTTTTCCAGCATTTCGTTTACCTGGTCACGGTCCCAGGTCAGCTCCTGGATGTTCTGCACCCACTCAAAGTAGGAGACGATGACGCCGCCGCTGTTGGCGAAGATATCCGGTATGAGGGTGATGCCCCGCTTTTCCAGGATGGCGTCCGCCTCCTCGGTGGTAGGGCCGTTGGCGGCCTCCACGATGAAGGAGCAGTTCAGTTTGCCGGCATTTTCCGCTGTGATCTGATTTTCCAGGGCGGCGGGAACGAGCACATCGCACTTGCAGGTCAGGATCTCCTCGTTGGAGATATGCCGGATGCCCGGCGCGCTGTAATCCTTCAGAAGAGCGCCCTCCTGATCCAGAAAGACAGAGATGGTGTCGATATCCAGTCCATCCTCGCAGTAGAGACCGCCGGAGATGTCGCTGATGGCGATCACTTTCACGCCCCTGTGGTAGAAGATGCGGGCCGCATTGGCGCCCACATTTCCCATCCCCTGGATGGCGACGGTGGTACCGGCAAGTCCGCGTCCCTGCTGTGCCAGGAGGAGCTTGGTGCTGATGACCACGCCCCGGCCGGTGGCGGAATTCCTTCCCTTTGAGCCGCCCAGTTCCACAGGCTTGCCGGTCACCACGCCGGGACAGGGATGCCCTTTCAGCTGACTGTAGGTGTCCAGCAGCCAGGCCATGGTCTGGGGATTGGTGTTCACGTCGGGAGCGGGGATGTCTGTGTCGGACCCGATGATGGGGGCGATGGCAAAGGTGTACCGCCGGGTCAGGTTTCTCAGCTCTCTTCTGGAGAGGGTGTGGGGATCCACCTGGATGCCGCCCTTGGCGCCGCCGTAGGGAATGTCGGCGACCGCGCACTTCAGGGTCATCCATGTTGCCAGGGCCTTCACCTCATTTAAATCGCAGTTCTGGTGATAGCGGATGCCGCCCTTAAAGGGGCCGCGGATATTGGAGTGCTGTACCCGGTATCCCTCGAAGACCCGGACCGTGCCGTCGTCCATTTCTACAGGTAGATATACCTTGATTTCCCGCTGGGGATTTTTCAGGATCTCAAACATGGACTGGTCGATGTGTCCCAGCTCCATTGCCTTGGTCATGGTGTCGATTACATTGGTATAGGGATCGTATGTATGTGACATGTTTTTTCTCCTTCACTGCTTTTTGCTGCTGCGCATCAACTGAAAAAAATGGTAAGACTTTGAAAATCAGGAGTCAATGGGGGGAGAAAACAACGAGAAAGATTTACTTTTTTTACTGAAAATGTTTTACTTTGAAACAATCTGACGCTTGATACTTAAAAAAATTAAACCTGAAAGGTGGAGCTTAAAATCAAAGCCCGATTGACAGGAGAGCGCGCCGGTGCTATGCTTGGCGTATAAAAATATAAAATCTGACAGCAACATGAATTTGAGACGCAAGGGTGTGTCCGCGGGGGAAGTGCGGATACGCCTTTTTTATTTTGCGGGGAAGATCCCGGCTGTATGCTGACGGCAGGACAGAGAACAGGAGGAGAGCGCATGAAAAATGACAAGCTGGACGCAATAGACAAGGTGATTTTGGACATTCTGCAGGAGAACGCGAAGACGCCCCTGAAGGAGATAGCCAATAAGGTCTACCTCTCCACGCCGGCCGTGTCCGCCAGAATAGAGAAGATGGAGGAAAAAGGATTTATCACTGGCTACCACGCCCAGATCGACCCGGTCGCTCTGGGGTATCACATCAAGGCGCTGATCAATCTGGAGGTGGTGCCTGAGGACAAAAAGGAATTTTATCCCTTTGCGAAGGCCTGTCCCAATGTGATCGAGTGCAACTGCGTCACCGGGGACTATTCCATGGTGTTGGAGGTGCTCTTCCCCAGCACAGTGGAGCTGGATCAGTTTATCGGGGAGCTGCAGCGCTTTGGGCGGACCAAGACGCTGATCGTGTTCTCCACCTCTGTGGAGCACAGGGGGATCACAGCGGAGGTGCGGGAGGATCAGGAGTCCGGCTCCTCCACCCTCCTGTGAAAATCCTCGATCATGGACTCCAGGGTGATTCCCTTCATTGTCTTTTTTATAGCTTCCTCAATCTCCTGGTAGGGACCCTGCAGAACCAGGTGGATGTTCTGGGCGACCGGACATTTCCGGTCCGCGCAGGGATGGATCCCGATGAGGGAGGAGAGGCCGTCCGGCTCAAGAGCCTGGTAGATCATGTATAGTGTGATGTCGGCGGGGGACATGCAAAGCTCGGCGCCTCCGGCACCCCGGGCGACGGTGATGATCCCGGCTTTCTTCAGGGCGCTGAACACATTGCGGATCACCACCGGGTTGCAGCCTGTGCTCTGGGAGAGCAGAGTGCTTGTCACCCTGGCCTTTCCCTTCGCTTCATATATAAAAATCAGGCAGTGTACTGCCACGGAGCATTTCATGCTGATCTGCATCTTTCCATCCTCTCTCCATAATTAAAACGGTGTTGTTCATTGGCATTCATATAGCTTCCTGTAACAGGGACAGGGGGGGGTGTAAATGTTGATTTTACATCTGGCCTGTGCTATACTGTACAAAGATGTAAATGTTCAATTTACATTATCTTATTTTATACATTTTGAAGCGGATTTGCAAGTGTAAGAGATTGACAGGAGGAGATGTGAGATGAAACTTTATGAGATTTGCTTCAGCCCCACAGGAGGAACGAAGAAGGCAGCGGATATTCTGGCGGGAGAGCTGGCCAAAGAGACAGAGAGCGTGGATCTGACAGACAGCAGGGCAGATTTCTCCGGCATTTCTCTGGAGGAAGAGGATGTGGCGGTGATCGCAGTTCCGTCCTACGGCGGACGTGTGCTGGGGACAGCGGCCGGGAGACTTGGGGCCATCAGAGGGAATGGCGCAAGAGCGGTTCTTGTCTGCGTGTACGGCAACCGGGCTTACGAGGATACCCTGGTTGAACTGCAGGATATCGCAAAGCAGGCGGGCTTTCGCGTGACAGCCGCGGTGGCCGCTGTGGCGGAGCACTCCATTGCCCGGCAGTTCGCGGCGGGCCGTCCGGATGCACAGGACAAGGAGCAGCTGCAGGGCTTTGGAGGGAAGATCCGGGAGAAGCTGGACGCAGGAGACGCCTCAGAGCCGGCGGTTCCGGGCAATCGCCCCTACAAGAAGGAGGGCGGAGCCGGCAT
The DNA here is from genome assembly GCF_016900595.1 of Faecalicatena fissicatena. Taxonomy (NCBI): domain Bacteria; kingdom Bacillati; phylum Bacillota; class Clostridia; order Lachnospirales; family Lachnospiraceae; genus Faecalicatena; species Faecalicatena fissicatena. Next base: position 65,179 of record NZ_JACLYY010000002.1, on the reverse strand, counting down.
GACGCCGAAGCCCACAAAGGACTGCGTGAAATGCGGCCTGTGCGCTGCGAAATGTCCGGTGCAGGCCATTGATAAGAATGACCCCAAAAACGTGGACAGCAAGGCCTGTATTTCCTGCATGCGCTGCGTATCCGTCTGTCCTCACTCCGCCCGGAAGGTGAGCGGCGTCATGCTGGCCGCCGTGGGCGCTATGCTGAAAAAAACGTGCTCTGAGAGGAAGGAGTGCGAGCTGTACATTTAATATGTGGCAGATCTGCCGGAAGGGACAGAAAGGAGCAGGCGTCCTCCCCCAAAGAGGGCGCCTGCTCCTGTGTTACTAAAAGTCCTTGCACATCTGATAGTAGGGGAGTTCCCCGTATCCCAGCCTCTCGTACAGGGAGATAGCCCGGGTGTTCTCCTTTGTGACCTCCAGACGGATACGCTTTACATCCGGATAGTGCTCCTCGATCCACCGGAAGACCTTTGTGCCGCAGCCCTTTCCCCTGGCCTCGGCTTTCAGATACAGCTCGTCAAACCAGATCTGCTCTCCGCCGGCCTCGTTGTTCCAGGAAACGGTGAAATGGGCATAGCCCAGGGTGACAGCTTCCGCCTGTGGGTCATTGACTTCCTGTTCCTCCAGGATCAGGACTCTGACGCAGGGGTTTCCTGCCACGGCCTCTGCCAGTGTACGCCGGAAGTTCTCTTCCGGGACTGTGTGAAGGCAGGCGGGACTGTTGTAAAAGTCCTTCATCATTTCCAGGATGACTGCCTCGTCTTTTTTCTCCATTGTTCTGATGATCAGCATAATCGATAACTCCTTTGCCCGGCACTTTTCGTGTTCTGTGCCGGCGTCTGCCCCCATCATATCACGGGGATCAGGGGAAAGCAAGAGCCCCGGCTGCCATGAGGAGCCGGGGCCGGATTATGTACTATGCATTTCAGAAAAGTCCATCCAGGTAGGTGGTGAGAAGACGGCGCATATTGCCCTCAAAGTCAGATTTCCCTATCTTCAGGCACCAGTCGAACACCACGCCGATGACAATGGTGCGGATGTCGCTTGTGACTGCCTCGAGAGGATACTTCAGCTGGATCGCGCCGGCCTCCAGGGCCCGCTGCAGATAATTCTGAACCGTGACGATGGGGTAGGGGCGCTCGGTCCGGATGTCCGGGTTCAGGGACTGGTTTTTTGGCGTGTAGTAGTTGGACACAAAGTCCAGGCCCAGCTCCCGGCAGTATTTCACGTAATTCAGATAGACGTGTATGATGGCTGTCTTGGCCTCCTCCGCGTTGGCGGGCAGATCCAGGCAGTCCGCGTCCACGCTGGGCTGCTCCTCGATGTAGTAGGACAGAAGGTCGTCCTTTGTCTTGAAGTGGTGGTAGAAGCTGCCATTGGACACGCCGGCCTCCTCGCATATATTTTTGATGGACAGCCCCTCGTAGCCCTTCTTGCGAAGGATGGTCTTTGCGGCCTGGAAGATCCGGTCCTTTGTCTCCTTTGACTTCTGCTGCTGTCTGGATAATTCCTGTGTTTCTCCCATATTAATAAATCCCCTTTGTGTGATACTGTTTCTTTTTTGTATCATAGCATATTTCCGGGGCAGTTTCAAGAAAACAGAGTGAACTCGGTATTTTGTCTCTCGTTGCGCGTCTGTCCTGTTTCCGGTATAATACATATTATACATGCCTGACGGGCCGGTTCCCCTGGGGCTGGCGCCGGGCAGCTTTGACTGATATATGATAGGAAATGAGGAATAGCAGGAGAATGGACATTAATCAGAAGATCACAGAGGAACTGGGAGTGAAGAGATGGCAGGTGGATGCCGCTGTAAAGCTGATCGATGAGGGGAACACCATCCCTTTTATCGCGCGTTACAGAAAGGAGGCCACCGGCACCCTGGACGACACCCAGCTTAGGACTCTCCACGAGAGGCTCCAGTATCTGCGGGGGCTGGAGGAGAAAAAGGAGCAGGTCCTGTCCACCATCGAGGAGCAGGGCAAGCTGACGGAGGAGCTGAAAAAGCAGATCCTCTCCGCGCAGACCATGGTGGAGGTGGAGGATCTGTACCGCCCCTACCGGCCAAAGAGAAGGACCAGGGCCATCATCGCCAAGGAGAGAGGGCTTGAGCCCCTGGCGGCCTTCATCAGTCTGCAGAGCGCAAAGGAGCCTCTGGAGAGGGAGGCGCAAAAGTATGTGGATCCGGAAAAGGAGGTGGCTTCCCCGGAGGAGGCCATCGCCGGGGCCAGGGACATCATCGCAGAAAATATTTCTGACGACGCGGACTACAGAAGCCATATCCGGAAGCTGACAAGGCAGAAGGGCAGGCTGGTGTCAAAGGCGAAGGACGAGGAGGCGGAGTCTGTGTACGAGATGTACTATGACTTCGAGGAGCCGGTGACAAAGCTGGCGGGGCACCGGATCCTGGCCATCAACAGGGGGGAGAAGGAAAAATTCCTCACCGTGAAGATCGAGGCGCCCCAGGAGGACATCCTCCGGTATCTGGAGAAGAAGACCATACACAGGGACAACCCCTACACCTCCCCGGTGCTTAGGGAAGCGGTGGAGGACAGCTATAAGAGGCTCATCGCCCCTGCTATCGAGAGGGAGATACGAAGCGAGCTGACAGAGAGCGCGGAGGACGGGGCCATCCGGGTGTTCGGGAAGAACCTGGAACAGCTCCTCATGCAGCCGCCTATCGCAGGACGTACGGTGCTTGGCTGGGATCCGGCCTTTCGGACGGGCTGCAAGCTGGCGGTGGTGGATCCGACAGGCAAGGTTATCGGCACTACGGTGATCTATCCCACGGCGCCTACCACGCCCCAGAAGATAAAGGCTTCCAAGGATCTGCTGAAAAAGATCATCCCCAAGTACAATATCTCCCTGATCTCCCTGGGGAACGGCACCGCCTCCAGGGAGTCGGAGCAGTTTATCGTGGAGCTTCTGAAGGAAATCCCCCAGAAGGTGGAGTACGTCATTGTCAGCGAGGCTGGCGCCTCTGTGTACTCGGCCAGCAAGCTGGCCTCCGAGGAGTTCCCCAGGTTCGATGTGGGGCAGAGGAGCGCCGCCTCCATCGCCAGGAGACTCCAGGATCCGCTGGCGGAGCTGGTGAAGATCGATCCCAGGTCTATCGGCGTGGGCCAGTACCAGCACGACATGAACCAGAAGAAGCTGAGCGACGCCCTCTCCGGTGTGGTAGAGGACTGCGTGAACAGAGTGGGCGTGGATCTGAACACGGCCTCTGCGCCGCTTCTTGCCTATATATCAGGCATCAGCGGCGCTATCGCGAAGAATATTGTGGCCTACCGGGAGGAAAACGGCCGGTTTACGGACAGAAGGCAGCTTTTGAAGGTGCCGAAGCTGGGGCCAAAGGCCTTTGAGCAGAGCGCCGGATTTATGCGTATTACAGGAGGGGACAATCCCCTGGACGCAACGGCGGTCCACCCCGAGACCTATCAGGCGGCCGGGGAGCTGCTGAGCCGGCAGGGCTTCACACCGGAGGATGTGGCCGGGGGAAGGCTGACCGGTCTGTCCCTCACCATCCGGGACTACGGGAAGCTGGCCGGGGAGCTTGGCATCGGCGAGCCTACCCTGCGGGACATCGTGAAGGAGCTGGAGAAGCCGGGACGGGATCCCAGGGACGAGATGCCAAAGCCCATCCTGCGCACGGATGTGCTGGAGATGAAGGATCTGAAGGAGGGCATGGTCCTGAAGGGGACTGTCAGGAACGTCATTGACTTCGGTGTGTTCGTGGACATTGGCGTGCACCAGGACGGGCTGGTCCATATTTCCCAGATCACGGACAAGAAGTTTATCAAGCATCCCCTGGAGGTGGTCAGCGTAGGGGATATTGTGGATGTGAAGGTCATGAGTGTGGACCTGAAGAAAAAGCGGATCCAGCTGACCATGAAGGGAATTTCGTAAGAGGGAAGAGAAATGAGCGAGAAGACCATAGGGACGCTGTCAAAATTTACCGGCATCCCCGCCCACACAATTAAATATTATGAGAAGATCGGACTTCTCTCCTCCAACCGGAAGGAGAGCTCCAACTACCGGTCCTACGACATGCGGATCTGTACGGACATCTACGAGTGTGTGAAATACAGAAATATGGGCTTTCCCCTGAAGGAGACAAAGGAGCTGGTCAAGGAGGCCGGCGACCGGCGGCTGGATGAGCTTCTGGATGAGCGGGAGAGCCAGATCGAGGAGGAGATCCGTGCCCTTACAGAGCAGAAGAGAAGGCTGGAGATTTTCCGCAGGGAGATCCGGGAGCTGGAAGGACGCCTGGGAAAATGGTATATAGAGGAGTGTGGAGATTTCTATTTCCGCTCCCAGACAAAGGAGCTGGACTATGACGGCGGAGACTATCTGGAGGCGGACGGGCTCAACCTGTCCACCCTTCTGCCTGTGAGCAAGACCACTGTGCACATGGAGAGGGAGTACCTGCGGGGGGAAAAGAGGGGCTACTCCTGGGGCATGGGCATCTTTCCCGGGGAGGACCGGGAGTGGATCCGGGAGAAGAAGGGCTACCGCTATGTCCCGGCAGGCAGAGCCTTTGTGATCTATCTGAAGATCACCGGCCCCTATGTGTCGGACGGGACCATGGCGGAGGAGATCGGCCGCTATTACAGACTGCTTTGGCCCGGCACGCCATCGGAGGCCTTTGGGATCCGGCTGAAGATCACCTTTGACGAGAACGGGAACGACTGGAATTATTTCAAGATCTTTATTCCTCTTGAAGAGAAATAGGGACTCCTTTTCCGGTCAGAGCGGACAGGACACAACCTGGAAGTTACTTCCAGGTTGTGTTTTTTTGTGAATAAAACAAGACGCAGGGAGGGGAAGAAATTGTGAAATTATAGAAAATACAAACAAAAATTTTCGGTTTAAGCGAAATTCTATAGATTATGAGAATGGAAAACAGATTGACATGAAAGTTGGAGATAGTTATAAAATTAACAATATCAAGAAGGTGCGACACAAAAGAGAGACATAAGAAAAGAAAAATATGAAGAGAAAGGAATGGAGAAAATGACGCGCGAAGAAGTAAAAAGCATGGATTTTGAAGCCTTCAAGGCGGCGCTCCCCACTATGGAGGACGTGCATTATCTGGAGGCGGACGGCACAGAGGTATACGGTATCTACAAGCATGATGTGTGCTACATGGAAAAGGACGGCATACAGCGCACTCTGCAGATGATCGTGCCGGAGATGAAGCCGGACAAAGGCTACACCTACCCGGCAGTCCTGTATGTACAGGGATCTGCCTGGATGAAGCAGGACAACTACAAGCGCCTGGGTGTGATGGCAAGGCTGGCCCAGCGGGGCTATGTGACGGCCATCCTCCAGTACAGAGAGAGCTCTCTGGCTTCCTACCCGGCGCCGGTGGAGGACGCCAAGACGGGCGTGCGCTTCCTCAGGATGCACGCAGAGGAGTACCACATTGATCCGGAGAACATTGTGATCATGGGTGACTCAAGCGGCGGACACACGGCTCTGGCAGCAGGACTCACCGCAGATGACGACTGCCTGGACGGGGGGATCTACCCGGAGGTGTCCTGCGGCGTGAAGGCCATCGTGGATCTCTACGGCGTGACCGATATCTGCCAGAAGGGCGATTTCCCCACCACTCCCAACCAGGGCGAGGCGGACAGCCCGGAGGGCATGCTCATCGGCGGCAACAATGTGTACGAGCACCCGGAGCTCTCAGGCCCGGTCATCCTGACAAACTATGTCAGGGCAGACAAAGAGATCCCGCCGATCCTGATGATGCACGGGATCGCGGACGATATGGTCTCCTACAATCAGAGCGTGCGGCTGTACAAGAAATTTCTGGAGGAGGGCAAGGACGTGACCCTGTACCTTGTGGAAAACGCGGGCCACGGGGATATTGCTTTCTGGACAGAGAAAAATATGGATATTGTGGAAGGATTTATCCGGAAACATACCGGCAGATAAACAGGAGGGGCGGTAGAAAATGAATACAATATTGTTAATGGCCATTATTCTGATCTTGATCGTGGTGGCCACAGTTATAACGAAAAAGGTTCCCTTTAACTTTGTGCTTCTCATCGTGCCCATTGTCTGTGCCCTCATCCTGGGACACAGCGTGGAGGAGACCAGCACCTTTGTTGTGGAGCAGCTTTCATCCATGATGCAGTCGGCAGGCTTCATGCTTCTGTTCGCATTTCTGTATTTCCAGATGCTGACAGAGGCGGGCGTGTTTGACACTATCGTAACGGCAGTGACGACAAAGCTGGGACACAAGATGAACGTCATCGTGATCATGATCCTGACCACCCTGATCGGCGGCTTCAGCATCCTGACAGGTAACTTCACACCTGCCTACCTGATCACCTTCCCCATCCTTGTGCCTCTGTACAAGAGATTTGATTTTGACAGGGAGGCGGCCTTCATCATCGCCCAGACAGCTATGTCCGCCCTGTGCTTCATCCCGTGGGGCATCGGCATGGCCTACACAGCCTCCTCCGCAGGGCTGGACGCCAATGAGCTGGCGGCAGCCTCCATGCCCTGGGGCCTGTGCTTCATCCCGGCCATCATCCTCCAGTGGATCTACTTTGGCCTGCAGCACAAGAAACGTGTGGGAACCTTCCAGGCAGTGGCTGAGGTGGAGACCGCTGAGGAGAAGAAGGAGGAGAACCCGAACCTTCGCCCGAAGCTCTTCTGGGTCAACCTGATCATCTTTGTGATCGCCCTGGTGGCCCTTGGCGTGTTCGGCATTGCGCCCTACTTCGTGTTCATCGTGGCCACGGTTGTGACCGCCATGCTCAACTACCCGAAGAACTTTGGCGAGATATTCGCCAAGGTGGGCCCCATGTACCTGAATATCCTCATCATGCTGATCGCCATCAACGTGTATCAGGCTGTGTTCAACAACACCGGAATGGTGGGAGCTATCTCAGACGCGCTCATGCAGTTCTGCCCTGAGTTCCTGCTCCGCTACATCCACATCATCCTGCTGCTCCTGTGCGTGGTGATCATATACGTGATCCCCTTCCAGATCTTTAACGCACTGTACCCGATCTTCATTTCCATCGGGGCAGGCTTTGGGATCCCGGCCGTGGCAGTCATCGCACCCTTTGTCTGCAACCTGTCACTGGCTACCAGCTCCACGCCGACCAACTCATCCACATACACTGGCTGCGCGCTGACGGAGACGGAGGTACAGCACTTCTGCAAGAAGGCAGTGCCCATCCAGACCGTGACCAACGCGGTGGTCGTGCTGACAGCGGTGATCTTCGGGGTGCTGCAGCTGTAGTACTGAACATATCGCAGAATTATATTAAGAAATGGAAAGGCTCCTGCCGGATGTGGCGGGAGCCTTTTGCACTGGGAAAATGCCAGTCTGATGTAGAATGGAGACATGGCATGACAGAAAGAGAAAGGAAGGCGTCTTGCCTGCCTATCCCTGTTCCTTTGCGCCCTCTGTCACAGCCAGAGGAAGCCACTCATTTGCCAGGCATACGGTGTACAGAGCGATGCCCAGGGGCAGCAGGGCGCACCAGATGCTCCTTGGCCCGATGAGCGACCTGGCGGCAAAGGAGCAGGCCACACCCACATGGAAAGAGAGCAGAGTACATCCGAAGAACTTTGCCTTTACCGTGTGGGTTTTATCTTTATTTAAGAAGACTTCCGTGACAGCCATTGTGAACTGTTTCAGGTTGTTGGTGGAAAATAAAGTGGAGCTGGCAAAGCCCTTTGCCCCCTTAAAGCTGTTCCACTGGAAGGCGGTGGCGAAGAAGAAGGGGTAGAGAGCCAGAACCGGGTGGATGTCCATGGGAAAAAGTCCGATAAGGACTGCTGCGGCCCCGTCCAGGAAAATGCTGGCCACCTGAAGGTTGATGGAGCTGTGTCTGGGAAGCCATACTGTCAGGGCGATGGCAGCCATAAAGAGGAGCACGCCGCCCAGCCGCAGACAGGCGTCCGCGAAATCATGGCCGAGAAGGTCGGTCACAAAGTAGATCATATTGGCAGTCTGGGCATTTCCGAAGAGGTCGCAGAAGCTCAGGATCGCATAGACCCCGAAAAAACCGCCTACAAAGGCCATCATATAATGAAGGGGAGTTTCATATTTTTTCTTGTTTTCCATCTGTGTTCACCATTTGAATAAAGATTTTCTAAAATGCGGTGTAAACCGCTGTCCTGTGTATTATAGCATATTGCATACATATATAAAAATACATATAATATATGAATAAACATATAAAAAAAGTATGGGAAAGGTGCGGCCCGTTTGGCAGGGAGAAAGGAGAGGCAGATGGATATAAAGTCTTTGAAGTATTACCTTGCGGTGGTGCAGGAGGGAAATATTACCCAGGCGGCAAAAAAGCTGTGCATCGCCCAGCCGCCTCTGAGCAGGCAGATCCGGCTTCTGGAGGAGGAGCTGGGTGTCACTTTGTTTCTGCGTGGAAAAAAAGAGATACAGCTGACAGAGGAGGGGAGGTTCCTCAAGCAGCAGGCAGAGGAGATCATAGAGCTCATGGAGAAGACGAAGGAGCAGCTCGGGAAATTTGGCGGCACCGTCCACGGACTTGTCTCCGTGGCGGCGGCGGAGTCCTTCGGCATTGGGCTTCTGTCGGAGATGGTGGAGGCGTTCCACAGGGAATATCCCCAGGTGCATTTCCAGATCTGGTGCGGAAACAGCGACGAGGTCCGGGACAAGCTGGAGCGGGGCCTTGCGGATGTGGGGATCGTGAGGGCGCCGGTCTATATGGAGCAGTGCGAGCAGATTTTTCTGCGGAGCGAGCCCTGGGTGGCGGCCATGAGCCGGAACCATCCTCTGGCCGGGGAGGCAGGGGACGAGGTGCGCCTGGAGCGGCTCGGCGGAGAGACGCTGATGGTCCCTGTCCGGGCCTCCCTCCAGGAGGAGATCAACCACTGGTTCAACGAGATTGCCCAGGACAGGGAGATCCTCTGCTACTACAATTCCTCCGCCTCCATGCTGCCCATGGTGGAGCGGGGCATGGGCATTGCCATCTGCCCCGGCTCCGCCCGGTATTTTACAGGGGGCGATGGGATCGTGTACAAGACCATTGTGGAGCCCAGGAAGGAGTCCCGGCTCTATATGGTGAAGCGCCGATACCAGATGCTTCCCCAGGCCGCCGGGGCCTTCTGGGATTTTGTCTGCTCTACTTTCCCGCCTGCTTGATGATCTGATTGACGTAGGTGGAAAGCCCCGCTACCAGCACGCCTTGGACAATGGCAGTAAATGCGGCCATGGCGATCTCCGGTCCGGTGCGCAGAGGGCTTGTGGCCAGGACCCAAACGGCGCACAGAGCGATGCCAAGCCCGCCCAGAATGAGGGGGATATACTTGTCTTTGACGGTCTGCGCCTGTTTGAGCCAGATGCCGATGAAATACAGGATGACAGATACTATGAGAAGCTCCGGCTTGATATATTGAACGATCTGTTCCATGAGATTACCTCCGCTGTTTTTTTGAGGCGGCTGCATGGCGCCGCTGCTTTAATCTATGCGGAGGACTGCCGGAATGTGCGAGGGGCAGAACAAGGCGGCCCAAAACCGGCTGCCAGATAGTCATGGATGATCGTAGATATAAAGTGGGAAAATAAAGAAAATATAAAAAACGGAACTGCCGGTCTGATACCGGAGCTCCGTTTTTTGTCCTGGAGCATACGGGATTCGAACCCGTGGCCTCCACAATGCGAATGTGGCGCGCTCCCAACTGCGCTAATGCCCCATAAGGAAATTATACCACTTCAGGGGAAGAAATCAAGATGAATTTATGATAGAATACTTCTGTCAATATTTAAGCGGAAGATGGCAGGCCGGCAGATGAGGGCCGGCGCTGCGGGAAGAAAAGGAGATGGACAGGCATATGAAGAGGAATATGGATTTGGATAAAATACAGGCGCTGAAGGAGAAGATGGTGGAATTTTACAGGGGATGCCCGGAGCAGATCCAGCATTTCCTGAAGGTGTACGCATTTGCGGAGATGATCGGTGAGGCGGAGGGACTGGATGAACACACCTTGTTTCTTTTGAAATCCACGGCTCTTGTGCACGACATAGGCATCCGCCCGGCAAAGGAAAAGTACGGGTACTCCAACGGAAAGCTGCAGGAGCAGGAGGGGCCGGCTGAGGCCGGGAGGCTGCTGGACGAACTGGGCTACGGGGAGGCGGACCGGGAGCGGATCTGCTATCTGGTGGGACATCACCACACCTACACAGGGGTGGACGGCGCGGATTACCGGATCCTTCTGGAGGCGGATTTCCTGGTCAACGGCTACGAGGAGAAAATGTCCCGGGAGGCCCTCACACACGGTCTTTCCGCCGTTTTTGAGACGGAGGCGGGGAAGAGACTTCTAAAGACTATGTTTGACGTGTAAAATCCATTGCATTTTCTGTGAAAAAATAATATAATTTCCTTATATTTACTACAAAAGACAGACAAAACAGAGGTCTGAAAAGTCATAGAGGCGTAAAGGAGAAAGAGCGATGAAAAAAAGAGTAGTAGTTGCATTAGGACACAGAGCGCTGGGGATCACGCTGCCGGAGCAGAAGGAGGCCGTGAGGAGGACGGCGGTATCCATCGCGGATCTGATCGAGGAGGGATACCAGGTAGCCATCACCCACAGCAACGCACCCCAGGTGGGGATGATCCACACAGCTATGAATGAGTTTGGAAAGGTGCACCAGGATTACACGCCGGCTCCCATGTCTGTGTGCTCAGCCATGAGCCAGGGGTATATCGGATATGACCTTCAGAACGCGATCCGGGAGGCGCTCCTGAACAGGGGCATTTACCGTACCGTCAGCACCATACTGACGCAGGTGACAGTAGATCCCTACGACGAGGCCTTCTACACGCCCACCAAGGTGCTGGGCCGCTACATGACAGCCGAGGAGGCGAACGAGGAGCGCAAGAAGGGGAACTATGTGATCGAGGAGCCGGGAAAGGGCTTCCGCCGCGTAGTCTCTGCCCCCAACCCGGTGAGCATTGTGGAGATCGACGCCATCAAGGCGTTGATAGGCGCGGATCAGGTAGTCATTGCCTGCGGAGGCGGCGGCATCCCTGTCATGGAGCAGGATCACCGCCTGAAGGGCGCCAGCGCGGTCATTGAGAAGGATCTGACAGCCGGAAAGATGGCAGAGGAGATCGACGCGGACGAGCTGATCATCCTGACAAGCGTGGAGAAGGTGCGCATCAACATGAACACCCCTCAGGAGTCCGAGCTGGGAGAGATCTCCCTTGCTGAGGCCAAGCAGTACATGGAGGAGGGGCACTTCGGCGTGTACAACATGCTTCCCAAGTTCAAGGCCTCAGTGGAGTTCATTGAGAAGAGAGAGGGGAGAAGCGCCCTCATCACTTCCTTTGACAAGCTGAAGGACGGACTCAAGGGAAAGACCGGCACAATCATCCGGTAAGAAAAAAGCAGTATATCGATCTATTGATCCCGGCCGCGCAAGAACCGCGGCCGGGATTTTTCTATGCAAGAAGTGTGTTAAAAATGTAACAGGAGACGTAACACTTTTTAAAAGTATTACGTCTGAAATGAACAATTGTAAAACACACTTGACATTTCATGTAAAGCCAACTATACTGAAAATGTAAAGTAAACTATACGATTGTGAAGGGGATGTCGAGCCTATGAAGACCCGGATTCAGGAGCTGCGCAGGAAATACAAGCTCTCCCAAGAGGAGCTTGCCCTGGCGGTGGGGGTCACCCGGCAGACGATCATTTCGCTGGAGAAGGAGAAGTACACGGCTTCCCTTGTGCTGGCCCACAAGATCGCCAGATATTTCGGGGTGACCATTGAGGATGTATTTGATTTTTCAGAAGTGGACGAGGAGGAGATGTGAGATGAAGGAGTACAGAGCAAAGCTGAAGAGACAGATCATCTGGATGATCGTCGGTATCATTTTTTCCTGCATGATCATTGTGATCTGCTGCGTCAGCGCCATGCGGCTGGGGGCGGATGAGCATGAGGCCAGCTTTATGAGAGGATTTCAGAGCGGCCTGTTCCTGGCCTGGGCGACCATCGCGGTCTACGGGATCGTGGTGAATGTCCGGGCGCTGCGGGATGAGAAGCGGCTGCGGGCGCTCTACATCAAGGAGCACGACGAGCGGCTGCAGGCCATCCAGAGGGAGTCGGGCCGGGCAGCCTACTGCATCAGCCTGTTCGGACTTCTGACAGCGGCCATTGCGGCGGGATTTTTCAGCATGACTGTGTTCGCGGTGCTGATCGGAGCTGTGCTCTTTGTGAGCCTGGTGGGCCTGGGTGCGAAAATCTGGTTCCACAGGACGATGTGATGCAGCCCTGTGTCATACGGGCCTGGAAATTGTGTAAAATTTAGGGAAAAAGTGTTGACAAATTTTCGGAAGATGTATATTATTGTACTAAATTAATAATACAGACGTCTGAGGAAATAGAATTGAAAAATAAGGAAGATCATCCCATGAGGGGAGAAAGGAAACAGAGGCTATGATTGAGATCAGAGACCTGACCAAGGTGTACAGACTGAACAAAAAACAGATGGCTGAGTCCCACACGAAAAATCCGAAGAAGACGGCTGTGGACCACCTGAGCCTGACGGCGAAAAAGGGGGAGATCTACGGACTTCTTGGGCCAAACGGGGCAGGGAAGACCACCACTTTGCGGTGCGTTTCCACCATTATAAAGCCTACCGGCGGCGAGATCTACGTGGACGGCCACGAGGTGCAAAGAGAGCCGGAGGCGGTCCGCAACTGCATCGGATTTCTCACAAGCGATATCAAGCTGGACGACCAGTTTGACGCGGATTACATGTTCCGCTTCTTCGGCCGTCTCCACAAGGTGCCTGAGGAGAAGCTCAGGAAGCGCAGGGAGGAGCTGTTTGACTATTTTGGCATCAGCGAGTTCGCCCACAAGAAGATCAAGGAGCTGTCTACAGGTATGAAGCAGAAGGCGGCTATCGCGGTCAGCCTTGTGCACGACCCGGATATCGTCATCTTTGACGAGCCCACCAACGGGCTGGATATCATCACTGCGAGAAATGTGACGGACTATCTGAAAAAGCTTCGGGACGAGGGCAAGCTGGTCATCGTTTCCACCCACATCATGTCCGAGGCGCAGAAGCTCTGCGACCGCATCGGCATCATTATCGACGGGCAGAAGGTGGCAGAGGGCACCCTGGATGAGCTGCTCACGCAGACATGCACGAACGACCTGGAGGATGCGTTCTTCCAGCTCTACTCGGCCAGAAAGGGGGAGAGGTAGATGTTAAACGGTATTAAACAGATATTTGGAAAAGAGATGGCCAGGATATTGAAGGACAAAAAGATGGTTTTCTCCGTCTTTTTTCTCCCGGTCATCATCATGGTAGCCCTGCTCACCATCATCAACAGCCTGGCGGGACAGATGCAGTCAGATATAGAGGATCACAAGTCCATTGTCTGGATGCAGAACGAGCCGGAGAGCTTTGAGGCCTTTCTCTCCTCCGCGGGGATGGAGTACAGTGTCAGGACAGTGGACTCTGACAGCGACCGGGCGGAGGCGGAGGATCAGATCCTGAACGGGAAGGCGGACCTTCTCATAGAGTTCCCGGAAAATTTTGATCAGCTGGTCGCCGGCTTCCAGGAGGGAGACCCGGTCCCACAGGTCAAGACCTACTATAATCCCTCTGAGGATTACTCCGCTCAGGCATATCAGGAGATTTCCGTGGGTGTGCTGGAGTCCTATCGCCAGACCCTGCTGGCAGGGCGGGTGGGAAACCCGGACGCCATCACTGTATTTACCGTCAATTCGGACAATGACGATATGGTGATCCAGGACGACGAGAAGGCCAGCGGCCGGGCCCTGGGCATGATGCTTCCCTATTTCATCACGATCCTTCTCTTTGCCGGAGCCATGGGAATCGGCACTGACATGATCGCCGGGGAGAAGGAGAGGGGAACCATGGCCAGCCTTCTGGTGGCGCCTGTAAAGCGATCCTCCATTGTCCTTGGAAAGGTGTTCGCCCTGATGGCGGTATCGGGAATTTCCTCCCTCATCTACGTGGCAGGTATGGTGGTGTGCACGCCCTTTATGATGGACTCCATGACTGGTATGGACGAGGCCCTCAACCTGAACCTGGGAGCGGACCAGATCATCATGATGGGACTTCTCCTCATTGCCATCGCCTTCCTGTACTCCGCCGTTGTGGCGCTGATCTCCGTCTTCGCGAAGACGACGAAGGAGGCCAGCAGCTATATCATGCCGGTGTACATGGTGGTTCTGGTTGTGGGACTTCTGACCATGTTCCGCATGGGAGACGGAGGACGCTGGGATTTTTATATTCCATTCTACAACAGCGCCGTTGCCCTCCAGTTGATACTGAGCCATGAACTGACTATGTCCCAGTACCTGATCACTCTGGTGGAGACCCTTGCGCTGGGCGGTATCCTGACCGTGCTCATTGCCAGAGCCTTCAACAACGAGAAGGTCATGGCGCTGTAGGCAGGAAAGCGGAATAAAAGAACAAAAAGTCAGGACAGGATAAAGAGCCTTGTGCCCTCACCGTCCCTTTTCCATCAGCATATGATGAAAGGGGAGGTGACAGCATGAGGCTTTGTGATTTTCAGCAGAAGGAAGTGATCAATGCCTGCGACTGCCGGAAGCTGGGGTATGTGGCGGACCTGGTCTTTGACGAGTGTACAGGCTGCATTGAGTCGGTGATCGTGCCAAGAGGAGGATTTCTGTGCGGCTGGTTCGGGGATACCGGGGAGTACGTCATCCCCTTTGACTGTATCAGGAAAATCGGCCCGGATATCATCCTTGTGGAGATCCACGAAGAAAAAAGGCACAGGTCGAAGTAATAAATTGACAAGTCCGGCCGGCGGGATATATACTTGTCTTAATATTTGAGAAAGGACGGAAGACCAAGATGAAATGCCCATATTGCAACCATCCGGATACGAGAGTCATCGACTCCAGACCGGCAGACGACGGTAATTCCATCCGCAGAAGGCGCTCCTGCGATGTATGCGGAAAGCGGTTTACCACCTATGAAAAAGTAGAGACTATCCCGCTGATCATTATAAAGAAGGACAACAACAGGGAGCAGTACAACCGCGGAAAGATCGAGACGGGCATCCTGCGGGCCTGCTACAAGAGGCCAGTGTCCGCAGCTGAGATACAGAAGTGCATCGACAGGGTGGAGACAAAGATATTCAGCCTGGAGGAGAAGGAGATCCCCAGCAGCGCTATCGGCGAGATCGTCATGGATGAGCTGAAGAAGCTGGATGAGGTGGCCTACGTCCGTTTCGCTTCGGTGTACAGGGAATTTAAGGATGTAAACACATTTATGGACGAGATTAAGAAAATACTGGACAGAGGAAATGCGTAAAACAATGGATTATCAGCGGATTTTGGAAGGCATACTGGACATTGGAGAGGCCATGCTCTGCAGCGGAGCGGAAAATTTCAGACTGGACGACACCATGTACCGGATGTGCAAAAGCTACGGCTTCAAGAGGTACGATGTGTTTGTCATCCCCAGCAACATCCAGATTACAGTGGAGACGCCGGAGGGGGAGATCCTCACCCAGATCCGGCACATCGAGTCCACGGGCATCAACTATGACCGGCTGGACTACATGAACAATCTGGCCAGATACGTGTGCGCCCACACGCCGGACGCGGATGAGCTGCACAGGAGGTATGTGGAGGTCATGAACCGGAAGGAGCAGCCGCTTTGGATCACCTACCTGGCGGGAGTCATGGGCGGCACCGGGTTCGCCGTCTTCTTTGGATGCGGGCTGACGGACGCGGTAGTGGCAGTGCTTGTGTCCCTCATGATCGTGTTTGTGGGAAACTGGCTTGGAAAGCGGGAGGACAATCTCCTGATATACAACTTAATCCTGGCCTTTCTGTCGGAGACGGTGATCATCGGCATGGATTTCCTGGGGATCGGCACCCACCCGGACCGGATCATGATCGGCATTGTCATGCTGCTCATCAGTGCCCTGAGCACCACGAACGGGATCCGGGAGATCCTGCAGAGAGATTTTCTCTCCGGTCTTATCAATATCATGAACTCTGTCCTGGGAGCGGCGGGCATTGCCTTTGGCATCGCCATCGCCATGCAGCTTCTTGGGGAGGGCGCCTACGACGGCTTCACGCTGAACCACAGCGTGCCCATCCAGCTTATCTCCTGTACCGTAGCCTGCGTGGGATTTGCCATGTGGTTCAAGATCCAGGGGAAGCAGGTGCTCTTTTCCGGCATCGGTGCTTTTTTCACCTGGGCTATCTACTGCCTGGTGTATGCGGTCTGGCCCAGCAACTTTGTGGCCACTATGGCAGGAGCTGTCTTTGTAGCGGCGTTTGCCTTCATCATGGCCAGGGTCAACAAGGCGCCGGCGACTATTTTCCTGACTGCGTCAGCCTTTCCGCTCATTCCCGGACCGAATCTCTACTATATGATGTACGGCTGGGTGAGCGGCGACAGTGTCCTGGCAAGCCAGGAGACAAGCGTGCTGCTTGAGACCTGCCTTGGTATTGCCCTGGGTTTCCTGATCGTGGACGTGGTGTCCAGGTGTGTCCTTTACGCGGTGAAGCGAGAGGGCTTCCGGGGAGAAAATATCATCTGACCCGGTGAGAAATAAATTGCGCATCCTACCGGAAAGTGCTATGATAAAAGAGGAAGCATATACAGCTTCTTCTTTTTTGATATGCAAATTTATTTTCAAGTTTTACAGATAGATCGGGTGTGTGTATATGAGAAACTATAAATTGACCATTGCCTATGACGGAAGCCGCTACCAGGGGTGGCAGCGGCAGGCCACGACGGACAATACGATCCAGTATATTATAGAGTGGAGCCTTGGAAGAATTGTGGGCTACCGGGTGCAGGTGGACGGCTCCGGACGGACGGACAGCGGCGTCCACGCCAGAGGGCAGGTGGCCAGCGTGAAGCTGTCCGGCCTCTACGACCCGGAGGAGCTGAAGGCTGCGCTAAACCGCTACCTCCCGGAGGATATCCGCATTCTCAAGGTGGAGCTGGTAAAGAATAATTTTCATGCGAGAAAAAGCGCCAAGGGAAAGAAATACGAGTACTATATAGACTGCAGGGAGAAGCCGGATGTGTTTTCCCGGCGCTACTGCTACCACTATCCGGAGAAGCTGGATATAGAGGCCATGCGGGATGCGGTGAAATACCTCATCGGCGTCAAGAATTTTGCCAGCTTCACGGACAACAAAGAGACAAACGATACAGTCCGCAGGATCTACAATATCAAGATCGTGCGTTCCGGGGAGAAGGTCAGGATCACCTACTACGGGTCCGGCTTCCTCTACCACATGGTCCGCATCCTGACAGGGACTCTGATCGAGATCGGGACAGGCAGGCGGGACGCCAGCAAGCTGCCGGTGGTCATCGCAGCGGAGGACCGCAGCCTGGCGGGATTTCTGGCGCCGGCCAGAGGGCTGTTCCTGCGGAAAGTGTATTATTAGACGACAAGGAGAACAGAGCATATGAAATTCATTTCCTGGAATGTGAACGGCCTGCGGGCCTGTGTGCAGAAGGGCTTTACAGACTTTTTCAAAGAGGTGGATGCGGATATTTTCTGCATCCAGGAGACAAAGCTGCAGGAGGGGCAGATCGACCTGGAGACGCCGGGCTACCATCAGTACTGGAACTATGCGGTGAAAAAGGGCTACTCCGGCACGGCTGTGTTTACAAAGGAGGAGCCTCTTAGCGTGTCCTGCGGCATCGGTATGGAGGAGCACGACCAGGAGGGGCGGGTCATCACCCTGGAGTACCCGGAATTTTACTTTGTCACTGTGTACACGCCCAACTCCCAGAACGAGCTGGCCAGGCTTTCCTACCGGATGCAGTGGGAGAGCGATTTCCTGGCCTACCTTAAGAGGCTGGAGGAGAAAAAGCCGGTGATCTTCTGCGGGGACCTGAATGTGGCCCACAGGGAGATCGACCTGAAAAATCCCAAGACGAACAGAAAGAACGCGGGATTTACAGACGAGGAGAGACAGAAATTTACGGAGCTTCTGGAGGCTGGGTTTATCGACACCTTCCGGTACTTCTACCCCGACAGGGAGGGGATTTATTCCTGGTGGTCCTACCGGTTCAAGGCCAGGGAGAAGAACGCAGGGTGGCGTATCGACTATTTCTGTGTGTCCAGATGTCTGGAGGACAGGCTGGAGGACGCCAAAATACTGACCGATGTGATGGGATCCGACCACTGTCCCGTGGAGCTGGATCTGAAATAGCAGGGAAAAGAGAGAAAAAGAAAAGTAAGGGAAAGAGGCGGGCGAATATGAGGATTGAGAGAGAACACGCGGCGGCAGTTGTCATTGATTACCAGGAGAAGCTGATTCCTGCCATGGACAGGAAGGAGACGCTCATAGAGAACTCCTCCATCCTGCTGGCGGGTCTTCGCGCGCTGGGCATCCCCATGGTGTTCACCCAGCAGTACACAAAGGGGCTGGGCAGTACAGTGAGGGAGCTGACCCAGGCTGCGGGGACGGAAGAATTTGTGGAGAAGATCCGCTTCAGCGCCTGGCAGGATGTGGTCAGCAGCCATCCCTGGATACAGGGGAAAAAGTACATTATCCTCTGCGGCGTGGAGTCCCATATCTGCGTGCTGCAGACCCTGATAGATCTGCGTGCCGCAGACTTTGTGCCCGTGCTGGTGACAGACTGCGTTTCCAGCAGGAAGAGGACAGACTATGAGACGGCTCTGATCCGGGCCAGGCAGGAGGGGGCTATCCTCACCACATACGAGGCGCTGCTCTTTGAGCTGCTTGAGAAGGCCGGTACAGAGGAGAGCAAGAAGATCCAGCGGCTTGTGAAATAGGAAAGACAAAAGAAAAGGGAGGGTATATCTGATCTGTTCCGGATCAGATATACCCTCCGTCTATTCCGATGATTTGCCCGGTCATGTAGGCCGGGGCATGGGCGGTCTGCCACACAAGGTCCGCTGCCTCCCGGGGCGTCCCGAACCTTCCGGCGGGGATCTCCTCCTCCAGCGCCTCCCGCTCCACGGGGGAGAGCCAGGAGTTCATAGATGTGTCGATGACCCCGCAGGCGATGGCGTTGACCTGGATGTTGCTGGGGGCCAGCTCCTTTGCCAGGGCCCGGGTCAGGCCGTGGATCCCGGACTTGGCGGCCGAGTAGGCGGCCTCGCAGGAGGCGCCCACTGTCCCCCACATGGAGGAGATGTTGATGATCCGCCCTTTTTTGCGCGTCACCATGGGCGGGACGGCGCTGCGGCAGCAGTAGAAGACAGAGGACAGGTTGGTGTCCATCATTCTCTGCCACTCCAGGTCCGTCATGTCGGTGAGGAGCCCGGTGTGGGAAATGCCGGCATTGTTCACCAGCACGTCCAGACAGGGACAGAGCTGATAAATTTTCTTAAAGATCTGCCGGACCTCCTCCGGGTTTCCCACGTCCCCGGGGACAAGCGTGCACTGGCCGGGGAGCTGCTCCTGGATTTCCTGCCAGACCTTCTCCAGCTCCTCCAGCGAGGAGCGGCAGTTGAGAAAGACGTGCCACCCCTCCTCGGCAAAGCGGAGGGCGCAGGCGCGGCCGATGCCCCTGGAGGCTCCTGTGACGAGTACGTATTTTACAGACTGTGTTGCAGACATGAACATTCTCCTTTTGTCTTTATCGTTTCTCCCATTTTACACCAGAGTATACCTGCTGTCTACCTGTCCGGGCAGGCGCGTATTTTCAGTCCGCTTTCTTCTGTGCATACAAAGCAGCTCTCGTACATGCCGCCAATGTTTTTAGGTTCATAGAGAACGTCCAGACCTGTTTCTATCATGTCAATGGTCAGCGCATTTACCTCCTCTGTGCTTTCTACAGAAAATACGATAAAAATAAATCCATCCTTACGCTTTTCCAAGGACAGCATCCCTTTCATTGCTGCATTTCACCTCCGGCCTTTTTGCAAGCACGATCCCTGCTGACAGAAGGAGCGGGAACAGTACGCCTGCTAAAATACCTATTTTCAGATCGTTATCCATAGCGTCTGAGACAAGGCCCACCAGCGTGGGGCCTCCTGAGCATCCGATATCCCCGCCAAGGGCCAGCAGCGCAAACATAGCTGTCCCGCCTTTTGGAAGAGAGGCGGCCGCCTTGCTGAAGGTACCCGGCCACATGATCCCCACAGACAGGCCGCAGACAGCGCAGGCGGCCAGACTGAGCTGGGGAACCGGAAGGAGGGAGATCCCCAGGTAGGATACAATACACAGAAGCCCGCTTGCGGCCATAAAGCGCTCCAGGTTGATCCGGTGTCCGTATTTTCCGTAAAACAGACGTGACAGCCCCATCAGCAGGGCAAATGCCATCGGGCCGGCCAGGTCCCCGGCGCTTTTGGAGATGCCTAGGCCCTTCTCGGCAAATACGGATGCCCACTGGCTCACCGCCTGTTCACTTGCCCCGGCGCACACCATCATGACAAGCAGGACCCAGAACAGCTTGTTTTTAAAAAGTGAGCCCGGCGTCATTTCGCTTTCACCGTCCTCAAGCAGGGGAGCCATGGGAACCCTTGTAAAGGCGAAAGCGTTGCAGATGGGCAGAAAAGCCCAGGCCAGCGCCAGGAACTTCCAGTTTTCCATGCCCGCCAGATGGAAAAAGAGGGTGGATACGAGCACGACTCCCGCATAGCCCCAGCAGTAGAAGGAATGCAGCATACTCATGGTTTTTTCTTTGTGGCCGGTGGGGCAGGCTTCCACGACTGGGCTGACAAGTACTTCCAGCAGCCCGCCGCCGACTGCGTAGACCATGACGGAGATCAGTATGCCGGCAAACGGTACCGGCAGCAGGTCCGGCAGAACGGTGAGAAGGATCAGGCCTGCGGCTGAAAAAATGTGTGCCGCAACCATGGAGGCCCGGTATCCTATCCTGTCTGCGAATCTGACGGACAGAAGATCGACCAGGAGCTGTATCCCGAAATTAAAAGTTACAAGCAGCGTGATCTGAGAGAGGGGGATATGATAGGTTTCCTGAAACAGTAAAAAAAGAAGCGGCGCGAAATTATTGACAACAGCCTGGACGATGTAGCCCGTGAAGCAGGCTGCAATGGTTTTGTTATACTGATTTTTTATTCTCATTTTGTCTCCTCCTGTTCTGAATATGGATTATATCATATAGAGAATGCCAAATCATTGAATATAATTGCTTTTATATGGTACAATATCACAAAATGAGATGAATCGGAGGATGAGTATGGAT
Source organism: Faecalicatena fissicatena (assembly GCF_016900595.1). Classification (NCBI taxonomy): domain Bacteria; kingdom Bacillati; phylum Bacillota; class Clostridia; order Lachnospirales; family Lachnospiraceae; genus Faecalicatena; species Faecalicatena fissicatena. The sequence goes on along the minus strand of NZ_JACLYY010000002.1, from coordinate 44,011 downwards.
CATTGCGTGACAGTTACGGACGAAACGCTCCGGGAAACGGCAGTCCATGGAAGCAGCGGTTATCCGTTTGCCTATTATCCGGAAAATATCTGGCAGTTTGACTTCCACCGGATAGACTGGCACTGGCACCATGAGGTGGAATTTATATATTTTTCTGAAGGAAGTGTATTCTGTTTTGCCGGGGAAGACCGGATAGAGATGCGGCAGGGAAGCGGGATCTTTATCAACAGCGGCGTGCTGCACCGATTTGAAGCGCAGGAGAGCGCATGGGCGCCCAACATCGTCTTTTCCCCGTATCTTCTTGCGGCAGAAGACACTTTTGTCTACCATAAGTACATCATGCCTGTCATCAGCTCATCTGTCCCGTACCAGGTTCTGGAGCCGCAGACAGGCTGGCAGGAACAGATCCTGCAGATCCTCCTGCAGATTTTTGATCTTCAGGAGACAGGGGAGGACTGCGAATTGTCCACTGTGAGAATGCTTCTGGAAATATGGGAGCTGCTGGCAGGGAATATGGATCTGCCGGCGGGCGGTTCCCGGCTTCGCCGCCTGACCCACAAACAGGCTAAACTGCAGACCATGATGCAGTTCATCCACGATCACTATATGGAAGAAATAACGCTTGAACAGATTGCCGCGTCTGCCTCTTTGAGCAAAAGCGGCGCCCTGCACATTTTCCGGTCAGGAATACATATATCCCCGGTGGCTTATCTCATCCGCCACAGGCTGGCACAGGCGGCAGAGCAGCTTCAGGCAACCCAGAAGTCCATATCTTCCATTGCCGCGGATACGGGATTTTCGGATGCCGGCTATTTTTGCAGGAAATTCAGGCAGCAGTATCATATGAGCGCCAGTGCGTACCGACAGAAAAAATGGGGAAAATGACTGCGTCAGGGAAAATCTGGAGGAGGGGTTTAAATTTTACAAGGGAGTTGCTATTTCTGTCCACTGATGCTATGATGTAGGCATGATTCAGACAAGCGATATTTGCCGAGAGAGGAGATTTTAAAGGAAATTATCATTAGCGATGGAAGCAGAGGATGAAAAAGAGGTATGAATATGATCGACAGGGCAATTGAATTTGCGACGAAGGCTCATGAAGGGCAGTTCCGGAAGGGGACAAGGCGTCCCTATATCGTGCACCCCATTGAGGTGAAGGAGATCGTGTCCACTATGACCCGGGATGAGGAAGTGATCAGCGCCGCGGTACTCCACGACACAATTGAGGACTGTAAGGGAGTGACCAGGGAGGTGCTGGCGCTGGAGTTCAGTCCCAGGGTGGCGGCCATGGTGGCCGGAGAGAGCGAGGATAAGTCCAGGACCTGGATGGAGAGGAAGACCGCAACGATCCAGTCCATTGGGAACGCTCCCAGGGAAGTGCAGATGATCGGGCTTGCAGATAAATTGTCCAATATGCGTGATATCGACCGGGATTACCCCAAGGTGGGCGAGGAGCTCTGGAACCGCTTCCGGATGAAAGATAAGAAAATGATCGGCTGGTACTACAAGGGTGTCCGGGATGCCCTTGCGAAGGACTTTCAGAAGGAACCGGTATTCCAGGAGTACTGCCGGCTGATCCGGAAGAATTTCGATTAGAAGCATAGCAAGAGGGCCGGATATGCGGGATGTGACGCCTGCATATCCGGCCCTTTCGCTCTATCTGTGGAGTTCTGTCTGTCGGGCTCTATCTGTCAGGGTTTTCTATTCTCAGCTCCGCTATCCCAATAGCCTCCTTTTAAGGAAAAGTACAGAGGCGGCGCAAAAGACAGCCGTCAGAAGGGCGCACCACAGAAGGGCGGCACCGAGAGTCCCGGCGTCCGCAGGGCTGCCCGACAGGGCGTCTCGCATGGCGTCGATGACAGGTGTCATGGGCTGATAGCGGGCAAACGTCCGCAGCAGCGGCGGCAGATGCTCTGTGGGTACAAAGCCGGAGCTCAGGTAGGGCAGGACGATGGCCAGGGAGGAGAGAGAGCTGGCGCCCTGGGCGCTCTTTGACAGGATCCCTACAGCGACGGCCAGCCAGGACAGCGCCAGGATCATGCCTGACAGAAGAAGGAAGGTGATGCCAAGGCCGGTCAGGGTAAGGGCCGGGCGGAAGCCAAGGAGCAGCGCGATGACAAGGACCACAGCGGAGGTCACAAGGTTCCGCGCACAGGCCTCCAGCACATGGCCGTAAAGGAGCGCTCCCTGACGGATGGGGAGAGTGGAAAATCTGCTCAGGATCCCGCTGGTGATATCCTGATTGACCATGATGGCCGTGGTGGAGGAGCCCTGGGCCGCGCACTGGATGAGGACGCCGGGGACGATATAGGCTGTGTAGGAGGTGCCGTCCACGCGGATCAGGCTGCCAAAGAGGGAGACAAAGAGCAGCATCATGAGGGCGGGCAGCAGGATGCTGGTGAGAAAGGTCTCCGGGTTCCGGCAGGACAGGAGCAGGCAGCGCCAGGCGATGGTGAAGGTGTCGCTATAGCTTTGTTTTGTTGTTTCCATATGATTTTTCCTCCTTGATCATAGTTAAGAACACATCCTCCAGGGAGGGGGACTCCTCTGAGAATTCCCGGACAGAAACAGAGCCATCCCGGAGACAGCAGAAGAGCTCCCCCAGGGTGTCTGCCCTCCCGTCTGTAAACACAGTCAGAGCGCACTCCTCCGGCAGGCAGCTGGTCCGCCATTTTCCCGCAGGGGCTCCCAGAAGAGAGGCGGCCTGCTCCAGATCCTCCGGGCTGTGGAAGGCAAACCGCACGGCGCCCCGGGGAAGGAGGGACTTCAGCCGGGCGGGGGTCCCCTCTGCCAGGATTTTCCCTTCGCTCAGGATACCGATCTGGTCAGCCAGCTGCTCGGCCTCCTCCAGATACTGGGTGGTGAGGAGGACGGTCATGCCGCCGTCCCGTAGCCTTCGGACGATCTGCCACATGGCCAGGCGGCTCTGGGGGTCCAGTCCGGTGGTGGGCTCATCCAGGAATAGGACATCGGGACTTCCCACAAGGCTCATGGCGATGTCCAGCTTCCTCTTCATCCCTCCCGACCAGCCGGAGACCCTTCTGTGCGCATCGGGGGAGAGGCTAAAGGAAGCCAGGAGCCGGACCGCCGATTTCTCCGGGGCTGCCAGGTGCCGCAGCCGGCCCATGAGGAGAAGATTTTCCATTCCCGTCAGACTTTCATCCAGGGCGGAGAACTGTCCAGTCACGCTGATGACCTGGTGGACCTTCTCCGGCTCCCTGATCACATCAAAGCCCCGGATCCGGGCAGCTCCCCCGTCAGGGCAAAGCTGAGTGGTCAGTATGCGGACTGTGGTGGTCTTCCCGGCGCCGTTGGAGCCAAGAAGAGCGTAGATGGTCCCTGTGGGGACTGAAAAGGTGACGTTTCTTAGGACCTCTCTGTCTTTGTAGCGTTTCTTCAGCGAGGAAACGCAAATCGATACATTGTTTCCTTCCATGGGTTACCTCCTTTTTGTGAGCTGTGGCGCATGTTTTCTTTTTTTTGATTATTAATACCGAACGAAGGTATGTATATGTTTAATATAAAATTGCCTCTGAAAGGCAATTTTATGAGTCCTGCTGCAGGGCAGGGTGGTTTCTGATCAGGTCAGCCGCCTTTTCATCATAGATGGGAAGCCCCATCCTGGCGAGCACCTCGCAGCTGCACTGGTACCTGCGAATAATCTCCTCAGAGCTGCCGGGAAAGACAGATGGGATCAGCCAGACATCCAGGAGGATCAAAAGCTCGGACAGCTCCTTTGGATAGTCTGTCTGGATGGAGCCGTCCCGCCTGCCCTCCTCGATGAGCTCCAGCCAGCGGGGGCACAGAGTGCGGCGGTTTGTCTCCAGCATCCCTGCCAGGATCCGGGGATTTTTAAGGAGGGGGACAGCCTGAGCGGAAAAGGCTGTCTGCTCTTCGTTGGACTGGTTCAGCAGGATGGCCAGCTTCATCTTTTCCAGGCCACTCAGATCCGTCCGCTTTTTTACCTCCTCAAAGGGATTGTTCCTGGCAAAGAGCCTGTCCCCCAGGGCGTTCAGGATGTCCTCCTTTGACTTGAAGTGGTGGTAGATGGCGCCCTTGCTCAGGCCCCCCAGCTCGTCCACAATGTCCTGGATCGTTGTCTTGTCGTATCCCTTTTCCAGAAAAAGCCGCTGTGACACATCCAGTATCTTCTCCACAGTGACCTCCGGATATTTGTTTCTGGCCATGGTATCCTCCTACATACATTCGTTTGGTATGTATATAGTATAACGAGCAAAACGCAAGGTGTCAATGATTTTCATACTAAAAGGGTGAATGGCAGAGCTGGCTCCAGGCTTCCTTAATCCCGCCGCTTTTCATAGACAGCCCTGAAAACACACCCCAGTCCAAGCCCCATATATCCGTCCGCCAGGTACCAGAGGGCGTGGGAAAGGGCAGTGGCATTGTAGTGGATGGGAACTGTGGGCAGAAACAGGGCGCACACGAGAAGCGGATAGGCATACTTGAAAGGCGTCCGGGACAGAGCACCCAGAAGAAGAGACAGAAGAAAGGAGGAGAACAGCAGGACAACCACCAGTCCCATCATATCAGTGGGGCCGGCGGTCAGGGGAAACAGATAAAACATGACAGCCTGTATCGCAGTGATCACAAGCTCTTTCCTGTACTTTTTCATTGTCCTGCCCTCCTTTCCGGGACGGGGGAGACTACAGCTCTGCCAGCATCTGGGCCGGATTGTCGGCTGCCTTCACCTTTCCGAAGGCTTTGACGATGGTGCCCTCCTCATCGATCAGGTAGGTAGTGCGCACCACGCCCATGGTCTTCCTCCCGTACATATTTTTCTCCTTCCACACATCGTAGGCCTGGATGCAGGTGAGCTCCGGGTCAGAGAGCAGTGTGAAGGGAAGGCCGTATTTTTCCTCAAATTTCTTGTGGGAGGCCACGCTGTCCTTGCTGACGCCAAGGACGACAGCGCCCTTTTCGGCAAACTGGGGATAGAGATCCCCGAAGCCGCAGGCCTGCTTGGTACAGCCGGGAGTGTTGTCCTTGGGATAAAAATAGAGGATGACCTTCTTTCCCCTGTATTCCTCCAGCGTGTGCATGTCTCCGTTCTGGTCCGGCAGAGAAAATGCCGGCGCCTTTGTTCCGATTTCTAACATAGTGGTTCCTCCTTTAGTCTGAAATTTTATTCTGAAATGAAAGGAATCCCTCAGCTTGCGCAGGGAAGGTGTCCATGCGAAGCCTTATGATCCTATGTCTGTATCCCTTTCTTTTTCAGGAGCGGTGTTTTCCTCTCTGACGAGACTGACCCGCAGAAAGCTTTCTTTTACTTTGGCGGCATACTGCAGCTCATAGAACGTCTTTCCCTCCAGCATGGCCTGTGAGATAGCTTCTGTCTCCCTCTGGACATCCGCCCCGTGGGCATACCAGCCGAGCATGGTTCTGTTCTCGCCCCAGAAGGAGGAGCTGTCCACTCCGAAAAGGGCAAAATGAGGTACGTCCGGGCGGGTGGACACACGCATGGACATTACCTTATAGCAGTTGACCAGCTGTTTGCCGTCATGGCTGCGGATCATGATCTTGCCCGTGGACACTGGTGTGGGGGCGGGCTGTGACTGACCATCAGGAGCGGTGCCTGGATGCTCCGGGCTGTCAGACTGGTCTGAAACAAGATAGTCCAGGGAGACCTTCAGTATCCGGGAGAGGGATATCATTTTCTCCATCTCCGGGTATCCGTTTCCCTGCTCCCAGCGGGAAATAGCCTGCCTGCTGACGTGTAGCTGCTCGGCCAGCTCCTCCTGGGAAATCTTTCTTTCTTTTCTTACTGTGCGAAGATTTTCACCAAAGCTCATAGGGGTGCCTCCTTATATGTATGATATGCTGTCAGAGCCGGCCGCTTCCATGTGCGGCTGGCATTCGTGGTATGCCTGGATTATAGCGGAAATGCCCTGAGCAGGCCACCAACCCTGGCTTGCAGAAGCGCAACCTGGGGTTGCATCTTATATATCAGAGGCATATCAGAGGTATTTTGATCCCTCCCGGATGCTCAGACTGTCCATCTTCGCCTCATAGGTGCGGATAAAGTCTCTCACCCACTCAGGATCCGTCTGTCCTCCTGTCCCTCAAATTTCTTTTTGATGGCGAGATATTTTTCCGTGTTCCGGTTCATTTCTGCACCTCCCGCAGCAGATCCTCTGGCTCCACTCCAAACAGCTTTGCCAGGGCAATGAGGTTGGTGGTGGTGGGCTCTGAGGTTCCATTTTCCCATTTGGACACAGCCTGCCTGCTGATGCCCAGCGCCTGGGCCACGAATTCCTGGGTCATTCCCCTGTCCGTGCGGTGCTTCTTCAGCACTTCGCCAAGAGATTTTCTTGTCCTGGCCGTTTCCGGGTTCACATTGCCGGACCGGATGTATTTCCTCAGGGCCTTCACGACTAAAATAAAGAGATAGACGCCGCCCACAAAGCTCCCAAGGATAAAAATGAGATTAAAAAATGCAATGACAACAGATAATGAGGATAAAATTTCCATATATGCTCCCTCCTTTTGATAGAAACAGCATAGCATGTATGTGCAGTTGTCTCTATCAACCCGGGCGCAACTTTGCGGTTGCGCGCAAAATTTCTGTGTCCTTGGCCTCCGGGTCAGGCTCTGCAGATTGTCCTTGCGTACTTTTTTTCGGAGTCTTGGGTTACCCTTATCTTTCCCTGTTCTATGAATGTGTCAATCCTTTGGGCATACCACCAGTCGTAGGTCCCCACCGGGTATTTCCCCAGGATATTCCCGATGAGAAAGGCCTGCTTTAGGGGCTTGTCGGTGAGCTCCCTCCATATAAGAAAATCATAGAACTCTTCAGGGACGCTGAGCAGGTTCCCGTTGATGACAGCGCGAAGAGGGGCGTTTTCCCCTCGCAGGTCTTCCCACAGCAGCGCGTACATTTCCCGTTCTGAAGAGGAAAGCGGTCTTTCCAGAGGCAGAAAGTGCCGGAATTCATCGTGGGACACCTCAGCCCAGCTCCGGCAGGATACAATGCGGCTGCCGTTTGTCCTGTATCTTGGAAGCTCCACTGCGGAGACGGGATTTTTGTAAGACTTCATCCAAGCGCAGAGGAAGCAGAGACCGCAGAGGGAGTAGGGGCTGTGACTGTACCAGATCCTAACAGCCCGGCCCTGCCTTAGATATTCTTCCAGCCGGGCCAGCCCGCGGATGTAAGAGGCGCCGGCTTCCTTTAGCTCCCGGCAGGCAGCCTCGTCATGTCCATCCTGGTCCTGGCTGTACATGGAGAAGATCAGCTCCTGCCGGTAGGAGCTGTCTATTGCTTCCTGGATATCGCCGATGTCCAGCATGAAGGCGAGACAGATCACCGTGTCCGGCTCGCCCTCCTCTGCCGGGAGTGCGCGGATGGTTTTGGCATATTTCATGCAGGCTGCCTCGCTCTCGCCAAACAAAATGTCAACCATAATCTGCGTCCTCCTTTGCGTCCCTTTTATTGCCTGTAGTATTATCCATAGTGTATCATCTCTGCCCCCCAGTGTCTATTATTTCCACAAAATCGTTTTCATAAATTTGTGCAATGTGTCCTATTGCCATCCGCGTCTGTTTTCTATATAATGTAAACCATCTACAGAGGAAATCTTTTCTCTGAGGCTGCCTGGCAGCCATTCTTATTTATGATCATCCGGCGTTTGTCCGGGGCGGGTTCCGCCACATGAAATTCCTTTTTCTGAAGTCTGCAGACAGGTGAAAAGGTTGCAGTCTGTTGTTTTTATGTCTATAATGGAGGTGTGACATCTTTATGTGCACGACGAAAAAAGTAAATATGATAAATGTGGATGACTCAGAATATCCCACCGCTGACCGGGAGTACAAGAAATGTGCTCTATCTTTCCATGAAAAACGACATTTCCTTCCTTGTCAGCGGCACCCTGAACTTATATGAGCATCAGAGCACCTACAATCCCAATATGCCCATGCGGGGCGTGCTGTACTTTGCAAGGCTGTACGGGAAGATCATTGCCCGGGACAACATCAATATCTACAGCTCCAGCCCCAAAAAGTTCCCCCTTCCCCAGCACATCGTGTTTTACAATGGGACGAGAGACCAGCCGGACCGGACAGTCCTGCGGCTCTCCGACCTTTTTGAGAGGTGTGGGGAGGGACAGTCCCCGGCGCTGGAATGTACTACAGTGATGCTGAACATCAACTACGGCCACAACCGGGCTCTTGTGGAGAAGTGCCGGCGGCTGGAGGAGTACGCGATCTTTGTGGACAGGGTGCGGAGGAACCTGGAGACAGCAGGGCCTCTGGAGGAGGCGCTCATGCAGACTATTGACGACTGCATCCAGGACGGAATTCTGAGGGACATCCTGATCCAGCAGAAGGCGGAGGTGATGCAGATGATACTGGAGACATTTGACAAGGAAAGCTATGAAAAGGCTGTAAAGAGCGAGGCCTACGAGGACGGCTACCAGGCCGGAATGGATGAGGGCTACCAGGCCGGGAAAGAGTCTGTGCTGAAGGAACAGGTAAAGAAAAAGCTGTCCAGGGGAAAGACAGCACAGGAAATCGCGGAGGATTTAGAGGAGAGCCTTGAGACGGTGGAAGAGCTGATCACTCAGCTTTCCGACAAGGCTTCTCCATAGTGTAGTTCGTCAGCTGAATACCGCAGCGCTCCACGGTCTGTTCTTTTATAACGCGGTATCCTCTTTTTTCAAAAAAAGGCTTTGCGGTGATGGAAGCGTGGGTTGTAAACCGGGCACAGAGAAGCTCCGGGGAGAGGTAGGACTCCAGGCGGTCGCAGATGGCAGTGGCTATGCCCTGGCGCTGAAAATCCTTATGCACATAGAGGCGGTCCAGGTAGCCGGCGTTGTCCATATCGCCAAATCCGGTGATGATACCGGCTTCCTCCGCAATAATAGTGTGGTGGGCCAGGAGCGTGGCCTGCCACCTTTCCATATCCAGCTCCTGTGGAGCCCACGCATCCAGCTGCTTGGGGGTGTAATCCCGGGCGCAGACCGCGTGGACCGTATCATGGAACAGGCGGATGACGGCGGCAAGGTCGTTAGAGGTATATGCTCTGTAAATCATAGGTCTTTTCTCAGAACCTCCTTTGGCGGCTCGATCTCATTGGCCAGCGTGTGCTCGGTGAGCTCAGACAGGAGACGGAGCTTTTTGTTCAGCATGGGCCTCATGCAGTTGGGGACATGCTCCTGGTGTGCCCTGTGTATGGCCACGCATTCCTTGCAGTTGCCGTGATAGCGGCACGCCTTTTTGCAGGGGCAGTGATCCTTATCTTTGTATTCCTCTCTGAACTGAGCGGCAAATTCTTCCTGGAGCTTCAGGCCTTCGGCCCGATTTCCCCTGTGAAACTCTCTCATTGCTTCCAGCTCTTTTGGATTGTTTTCTATGATCATAGGTTCCTCCTGAAATAATGGGGCTTATTTGCGGCTGCTGTTATCTTACAGGGGACAGTGTATCACTGCCCCCTGGGAATGTCCACATTTTTCAGGAAATTACTGAAGGGAATTCACTACAGGTCGATCCTGTAGTACTGGGAAAGTCTTCCCTTTTCCTATCTGTCACACTCACAGACCAGCCTGCCGCCCTGCCTGCGTTTCCTGGCCGGTCATAGGGGTACCTCCCGTTCTACCTATCTACCTGACGGGCGTGTAGTCAATCTCTGACTCTTCCTCAGTGGCCTCCAGCTTGAAGATGACAGGACGCAGTCCGTCATTGCAGGAGACAATGGCGACGCCCGGTTTTCTGATCCAGTCTCCGTAGTAGAAGAGATCCTTCCCGGCACCGTGGGCCAGGGCGAATACATACTGGTAGATGGCCTTCCAGGCCTCATCGCACATGCCATCAGGCTTTGCGTAGTCCGCATAGAAGACCTGGCCTGCCTTCAGCATGGGACAGGGGGTCAGTCCCTCAATGCCGTACTCATCGGCCAGCTCCTTGTCAAGAGTGGTTTTCAGAACAGTGATCTTTACGCGTTTCATCATCAAATATTACCTCCGTTTTTATGCTTTTTTGATGGCCTCTGCCGCGGCGCTAGGAGCGGACAGGATCAGACCTTGCAGGCGGACGCCGGAATGTATTATTATGAAATTATCTTAAAACGCAGTCCGGAAAGGGGGAGCTGCCATGCAGACGCCCAGATATATTTTTGCAGATGATTTTTCTGCATTTGAAACCTTTTTTAAGTCTGTTCCGGGGAGACGGTGTTCCTTTAAAAAGGGAGACAGTCTGTGGGCACCGGGACAGCCCTTCTCGCCGGTCTATTACATCCTGTCCGGGCTGGCCCTGACCTGCATCCACCACGAGGAGGGGCACAGGAAGATCCTCTCCTTTCACGGAAAAGGAACCGTTTTCCCGGTCTATCACAGCAATCGGTTTAAAATAGAAAAATCCATTGTCACCCAGGCCCTGGAGGATGTGGAAGCGCTGGAATTTTCCCCGTCCCAGTTCCGCCGCATGATGGAAGAAAGGTTTCCTCTCACAGAGACGGTCATTGACTGGTATGCATCCTACGTCAATCTGCTCCTCTATGAGACGGCGCACCAGGAATACAACAGCGCCTTCATAAAGCTATGCAACCTGCTCTATCTCCTGGCAGAGAGAGGAGATGGAGGCGGGCCCAGTGATTTATCTGAGCCAGGAGGAGTTGGCGGATATCCTTGCTGCCAACCGGGTCAATCTTTCCAGAAATCTCTCTCGTCTCCGGCAGGAGGGCATTATTGCCACAGGACGGAAGCAGATCCGCATCCTCCGGCCGGACCTGCTGGCAGCCCACTGCTCCAGCGAGACGCTGTGACAGCGGAACACAGCCGTCCGGCTCCCGCTGTTCCGGATATTACATTATTATTGCACATGATTATCATACACGAGATCAGAAGGATTGTCTGTAGTCCAGGCTACAGAGAGTACTCTGATTTTTCTGTCATTCAAAAACGGGATGTGCTATAATTGATGATGTATGATGCGGGGCAAAAATCCATGCATTTTTGGTGGTATGCAGACGGCATGTGACGATGCGGCTACGTGCGGACCCCGCAGTGCCAGGGAGGACTTATGATCATCAGCGCAAGCAGGAGGACCGACATTCCTGCCCTGTATCCGGAGTGGTTCATGAACCGGCTGCTGGCAGAGGAAGTCCTGGTCCCCAATCCCTACAACAGAAAAAAGGTGAGCCGTATCCGCCTTACGCCTGAGGTGGTGGACTGCTTTGTGTTCTGGACGAAAAATCCGGAGCCAATGCTGCCCTATCTGAGGATGATCGACAGGCTGGATTACCGGTATTATTTTCAGATGACGATCACGGACTATGAGAAGGACATTGAGCCCCATCTGCCGTCCACGGAGGAGTCCATTGCCACCTTTATCCTTCTGAGCCAGCGGCTGGGGAAAAACAGGGTGGATTTCCGCTTTGATCCCATCCTCCTGACGGAGAAATATACCATTGACTACCACCTGGAGAAATTCGACATGATGTGCGAGTGGCTGCATCCCTATACGACCCGTTGCATTTTCAGCTTTGTGGACTCCTACAGAGGAAGCCCTTTCCGTGAGCTGGAGGATGAAGAGAAGATCACGCTGGCGGAGGGGCTTGCAAAGATTGCCGACCGATACGGCCTGCCCCTGTACACCTGTGCGGAGAAGATCGATCTGGAGAAGTACGGCATCCGCCATGCTGCCTGTATTGACAAAGAAAAGATAAGGGAGATCATCGGATACAAGCTGGATCTGAAGAAGGACAGGGGACAGAGGAAGGAGTGCGGCTGCTGCGAGAGCATAGATATCGGCATGTACGACACCTGTGTCCACGGATGCCACTACTGCTACGCCACGGCCAGCCTTGCCAGCGCAAAGAGCAGGAGGGATGAGCACGATCCAAAGTCCCCCATTCTGATCGGGCATCTGCAGGGGGATGAGACGATCACAGACAGGGAAGTGGAGTCCAGCAGGGACATTCAGCTGTCGCTGTTTGATTTTATGTGAAAATGATTTTTTGGAGGAAGGCCATGAACCGTTCTGAGAAAGTATCCTGGCTGATCCGGGAGCTGAAAAAAGAAAATCCAGGCTATGAGGTCATCCGGGAGCCGGTGAACGAGACAGAGAAGAGAAGGCTTCTGCGAAGCCTTATGAACGTGCGGTGGCCCGGTGGAGTGAGCCCTGAGTTCCTGCGGGTGCAGGATGAGCTGCTTCAGGAGGAGCTGGAGGAGAAGGGGATCACAGATGGAGGGGCGCTGCCGGTGATCCGGGAGCAGTATCCCTGCACGGCTGTAAAGAACGATGACTGCATCGTGCTCTGGAGAGGAGACATTACCACTCTGGCTGTGGACGCTGTAGTCAACGCGGCCAACTCTCAGATGCTGGGATGCTTTGTGCCATGCCACGGCTGTATCGACAATGCCATCCACTCGGCGGCGGGCGTCCAGCTCCGGAACGAGTGCGCGGAGCTGATGGAGGCCCAGGGTCATGAAGAGCCTGTGGGAAGGGCAAAAATCACAGGAGGCTACAATCTGCCTGCCAGGCATGTGATCCACACGGTAGGGCCTGTGGTGGGCGTGGAGGTGACGGAGAAGCAGAAGGCGGAGCTGGCATCCTGCTACAGGAGCTGCCTGAAGCTGGCGGAGAAGAGCGGCCTCAAATCGGTGGCCTTCTGCTGCATCTCCACAGGGGAGTTCCATTTTCCAGGTAAGCTGGCAGCCCGGATCGCTGTGGAGGCGATCGACCGATATTTGTCCGGCTCCAGGCTTGAGCGAGTGATAATTGATGTGTTTAAGGAGGAGGATCTGCATATTTATCAGAAGATTTTCCGGTAATTGTGTGAAAAAACAGGTTACTTATCCCCCGGATTGAAATAAGTTATCCACATCTGTGGTGGATAAGTGGGCCATCCCAGTTCTTAAGAGTTTATGAAAATTCAGTGAATTCCTTGACAAAACTACACTGTCTGGCTATGATTATGAATAGTTTATGAAAAAGGCGGAGAAGAAGAGGAGTACGCAGGTGTTACCGCTCCATGAAAGAGAGGGCTGCTCGTGGGCTGAGAGGCGGCCTGGAGAAGGGACTGCGGAAGGTAGCTTTGGAGCCGGATGGCCGAATGGCGGGCAGATACAGGCAGCAGGTAAGTCATCCCGGAGTCGTTCACGTTACAGAATAAGAGAAGATGTATGGAGGAGTTTCTTCCATATTAAATAAAGGTGGTACCGCGGACAGATAGAATTCGCCCTTTACGTTTCAGTGAGGGGTGATTTTTTATTCAATAATAACCCTTCACCGCATCAGTTACATGAGCTGCGCAGCAGCCGGAAGAATGATTATGAGGAGGAAGAACATGAGTCAGAACCTGGAGAAGACCTACAATCCAAAAGAGATCGAACCAAAGCTATACGACAAGTGGTGCGAGAAAAAATATTTCCACGCGGAAGTGGACAGGAGCAGAAAGCCTTTTACAACGGTGATGCCGCCACCGAACATTACCGGAAAGCTGCACATGGGCCACGCCCTTGACAACACCCTGCAGGATATCCTGATCCGCTATAAGAGGATGCAGGGCTACAACGCCCTCTGGATCCCGGGAACAGATCACGCTGCTATCTCCACGGAGGTGAAGGTGACCAACCAGCTGAAAGAGGAAGGCATTGACAAGAAGGAGCTGGGACGGGAGAAGTTCCTGGAGCGCACCTGGCAGTGGAAGGAAGAATATGCGGGAACCATCGAGGCACAGCTCAAGAAGCTGGGCGTCTCCTGCGACTGGGACAGAGAGCGGTTCACCATGGACGAGGGCTGTTCCAAGGCAGTGGAGGAGGTTTTCATCAGCCTGTATGAGAAAGGTTATATCTATAAAGGCTCCAGGATCATCAACTGGTGCCCGGTGTGCAAGACATCCCTCTCCGACGCGGAGGTAGAGCACGAGGAGCAGGAGGGACATTTCTGGCACATCAAGTATCCCATCGTGGGAACTGACGATTACCTGGAGATTGCGACCACACGTCCGGAGACCATGCTGGGAGACACAGCCATCGCGGTACATCCGGATGACGAGCGCTACAAAGACCTTGTGGGCAAAAAATGTCTGCTCCCCCTGACTGACAGGGAAATCCCCATTGTGGCGGACTACTATGTGGATAAGGAGTTCGGAACCGGAGCGGTGAAGATTACGCCGGCCCACGACCCCAACGACTTTGAGGTCGGAAAGCGCCACAATCTGCCTGAGATCAATATCATGAACGACGACGCCACCATCAATGAGCAGTATGGTGGAAAATACGCAGGCATGGACCGCTACGAGGCCAGAAAGGCCATGGTGAAGGATCTGGAGGAGCAGGGATACCTTGTGAAGGTAGAGCCCCATTCCCACAACGTGGGAACCCATGACCGCTGCCACACCACAGTGGAGCCTCTCATCAAGCAGCAGTGGTTTGTGAAGATGGACGAGCTGGCAAAGCCGGCCATCGAGGCGGTCAAGAACGGCGACCTGAAGTTTGTGCCGGAGCGGTTTGACAAGATCTATCTGCACTGGCTGGAAAATATCCGCGACTGGTGCATTTCCCGTCAGATCTGGTGGGGACACCGGATTCCGGCCTACTACTGCGACGAGTGCGGCGAGGTAGTGGTGTCAAGAGGCATGCCTGAAAAATGCCCGAAGTGCGGCTGCACCCATTTCACACAGGATGAGGACACGCTGGATACCTGGTTCAGCTCCGCCCTGTGGCCCTTCTCCACTCTGGGATGGCCCGAGAAGACCGAGGATCTGGACTACTTCTATCCGACAGACGTGCTCGTGACAGGCTACGATATTATTTTCTTCTGGGTGATCCGTATGGTATTTTCCGGGTATGCCCATACTGGAAAGTGCCCCTTCCACACTGTGTTTATCCACGGTCTTGTGCGGGACTCCCAGGGACGCAAGATGAGCAAGTCCTTAGGAAACGGTATTGACCCGCTGGAGATCATTGACCAGTACGGAGCCGACGCCCTGAGAATGACTCTTGTGACGGGAAATGCCCCCGGAAACGACATGCGCTTCTACAATGAGAGAGTGGAGGCAAGCCGGAACTTTGCAAATAAGGTGTGGAACGCTTCCAGGTTCATCCTCATGAACATGGAGGGCAAGGAGATCACAGAGCCGGATCTCCTTAAGCTGCTTCCCGCTGACCGCTGGATCCTTTCCAAGTGCAATAAGCTGATCCGGGAAGTGACGGAGAACATGGATAAATTCGAGCTGGGCATTGCCCTCCAGAAGGTGTACGACTTTATCTGGGATGAGTTCTGCGACTGGTACATTGAATTTGTAAAACAGAGAATGTACAATGCCAAGGAAGAGCCTGAGTCCGCGGGCATGGCTCTCTGGACTCTGAGAGAAGTGCTGAAGAACGCGCTGAAGCTGCTCCATCCCTTCATGCCCTTTGTGACAGAGGAGATCTACAGCAAGCTCATTCCCCAGGAGGAGTCTCTGATGATGTCCGACTGGCCGCAGTATAAAGAGGAGTGGGAGTTCCCCCAGGCGGAGAACGTGGTAGAGCACTTAAAGCTCCTGGCCAGCGGTGTGAGAAACATCCGGGCGGAGATGAACGTGCCTGCCGGCAGAAAGATCAAGATCTACGTGGTGAGCCAGGATCAGGAGCTGCTGACCGGCTTCCAGATGCTGAAGGACGCTGTGCAAAGGCTCACAAACGCATCGGAATTTATTGCGCAGCAGGACAAGTCGGGCATTGCGGAGGATGCCATCTCTGTGGTGGTTCCGGATGCGACTGCCTACCTGCCGCTTGAAGATATGATCGACTTTGACCAGGAGATTGAGCGCCTCACAAAAGAGGAGGCCCGCCTGACAAAGGAGATCGCCCGCTCTAACGGTATGCTGGGCAACGAGAAGTTTGTCAGCAAGGCGCCGGCTGCCAAAGTGCAGGAAGAAAGAGAAAAGCTGGAAAAATATGAGCAGATGATGGCTCAGGTAAAAGACCGTCTCGCCTCTCTGAAAGAGAAGATATCCAGGTAAGCGGCATCCGGGCGGCAATGCCGGGAGATTGCAGGGAGCAGATGAACCACAGGGAAAAGGAAAGGGATGACAATGAAAAAAATTCACTTGAAAAAGCCGGATATCAGAGGCACCCTTTATAAAATCAGACATTTGAAAAAAGAAGATATCAAGGCGTGGCACCGCGCGAGAAAGGAGCGCCGGGAGAGGATCCTGGAGGCCCGGCGCAACGGGCCCTTTGCCCGGAAAATGAAGCCGGTCTACGCGTTCATGAACCGCTTTTCGCTGGTGTTCCATGCCCTGCTGGCGTGTCTGATCAATTTTGTCATAGAAGCGATCTCCAGGCACTCTGCCTTTGAGGCCTGGGACTATATGGTGGGATCGCCCCTCGTATTTCTATACAATGCCTTTATGATCTTTATGACCTTCACGGTCGTGTACCTGGTGAGGAGGCGGGTCTTTGCCCGCATTGTCATCAGCGTGCTCTGGCTGGTGCTGGGTGTGGCCAACGGCTATATGCTGATGGTCCGGGTGACGCCCTTCAATGCCCAGGATCTGAAGGCCGCGGGAGAGGGACTGGCTCTGATCAACAACTATTTTGAACCAATGGAGCTGGTACTGGTGATCGTGGGCCTTGCGGCTGTCATCGTGTGGAGCGTGTCCATGTGGAGGCGGGGCGGCCAGTTTGAGGGAAAGATGCACCGCGTCCTGGCGTTCATTGGCGTGGTGGTGTGCTTCGGAGCCTACACGTTCATTTCCCAGGTGGCTCTGGACAAGAGGGTGGTGTCCAATTATTTTGGAAACATTGCCTTCGCCTATGAGGACTACGGACTCCCCTACTGCTTTATGGCCAGCCTTTTCAACACAGGCATTGACGAGCCCAACGGCTACAGCCGGGAGACCATGGAGGCCATCAGCAATAACGGGGAGATCACAAAGAACGAGACTGGCCGGTCCCAGGAGGATCTGCCGAACGTGATCTTCATTCAGCTGGAGTCCTACTTTGACGTGGCCGAGGCGGAGTTCTTTACCACCTCCGAGGATGCCACTCCCAATCTCCACGCCATGGCTCAGAAGTATTCATCCGGCTATTTCAAGGTGCCCTCTGTGGGTGCCGGGACGGCCAACACAGAGTTCGAGGTGCTTACGGGCATGAACATGCGGTACTTCGGACCGGGTGAGTATCCCTACAAGACGATTGTAAAGTTCCAGCCCACGGAGAGCGCGGCTACCGCCTTTTCCGCTCTGGGCTACGGGACTCACGCTCTCCACAACAACGGAGGCAATTTCTACAGCCGGGCCAGAGTGTACAATATGATGGGCTTTGACACCTTCACCAGCAAGGAGTTCATGAACATCCTCCAGACCACGGAAAACGGATGGGCCAAGGACGAGGTGCTCATCGACAACATCCTGGAAGCCATGGATACCACGGAGCAGGAGGACTTTGTGTTCGGAGTCAGTGTCCAGGGACATGGAGATTACCCGGAGGAGCAGGTCATCGAGAACCCGAAGATCAAGGTGGAGGGCATCGAGGACGAGGCCCTCAAGAACAAATGGGAGTACTATGTGAACCAGGTCTACGAGATGGACAAGTTTGCCGGGGATCTGGTGGCTGCCATCGAGAAGAGGGGAGAGCCCACAGTCATCGTGTTTTACGGGGATCATCTCCCCACTATGGGGCTGGAGGCGGAGGATCTAAAGAGCCGCTACCTCTACAATACAAACTATGTGATCTGGGACAATATCGGTCTTGCCAAGGAGGACAGGAATATTCCCTCCTATCAGATCATGGCGGATGTGATGGAGCGTCTGGACATCCATTCCGGAACAGTCTTCAACTATCATCAGGAGCGCCGCCAGACAAAGAATTATCTGGCTGACCTGGAGCTTCTCCAGTACGACATCATGTACGGAGAGCAGTATGTGTATGACGGAAATCCGCCCATCACCGAGGGCCACATGCAGATGGGCGTGAAGGATGTGGAGATCACGGATCTGGTTCCCAAGCTGGAGGAGGGCTACAGCCTCTACGGCGAGAACTTTACAAAGAACAGCAGGGTCTATGTGAATGGGGAGCGGCAGAAGAGCACCTTCCTGAACAACACAAGGATCGAGCTGCCCGAGACCACGCTGGAGAACGGCGATGTGGTGACAGTCAGCCAGGTGGGATCCAGCAACACCATTTTCCGCACCTCCTGCGAGTATGTCTACCAGGACGGCACCCTGACCAAGGTGCCCGGAACGGGAAGCGCGGACCAGGAGGGCGTATCCTGGCTTGCGGCAAACGGAGAAGAGGAAGAGTAGATATGACCTATCAGGATGCTGTCAGGTATATAGAAGAGATACCGAAATTTACAGAGAAACATTCCCTGGCCTACATCCGGGATTTCCTGGAAAGGCTGGGAAGCCCGGGCCTGGATAAAAAGGTCATCCATGTGGCGGGGACCAACGGAAAGGGCTCTGTCTGCGCCTACATGCGGGCCGTGCTCCTGGAGATGGGGCGGCGGACAGGCTTTTTCACCTCCCCCCATCTGATCGCCCTGAACGAGCGGATCGTGATCGGACGGGAACAGATAGATAACGAAAAATTCCTTGCCGTGTTTGAGCAGGTGAAAGCGACAGTGGATGGGATGGCGGCGGACGGCGTCTCCCATCCTTCTTATTTTGAGTTTCTTTTCGGGATGGCCATGGTGGCCTTTGAAAGGGCGGATGTGGAGTATATCATCCTGGAGACGGGCATGGGCGGCAGGCTGGACGCCACCAACGCGGTGGAGCGCCCGGCTGTCACTGTGATCACCTCCATCAGCCTGGATCACACAGCGTACCTGGGGGATACCGTGGAGCAGATCGCCGCGGAGAAGGCGGGAATTATCAAGGAGGGAGTGCCTGTCATTTTCGACGGGACGGATCCCAGGGCCGCCGCGGTCATAGGGGAGCGGGCACAGGCCCTGCACGCACCGTGTAGAAAGCTTGGGAAAAATGCGTTCGAAATCCGGGAAATTACAAGGAAACATATTGCATTTTCAAGGGCCAGTGCGTATGATAAAGATGAACTCTGGACGATACGGGGCTGCGGGACCTATCAGATGATGAACGTGTCCCTGGCTCTGGCAGCGCTGGAGACAGTGCTTCCGGAGGAATATATCGATTATGAGAGATGGAAAGAGGCGGTGGCCTCCGTTGTCTGGAAGGGACGGATGGAGGAGGTACGGCCCGGGATCTTCCTGGACGGAGCCCACAATCCGGGGGCTGTGGAGGCTTTTGCGGACACCCTGGAGGCCCTGGGCGAGAGGGAGCCGGTGATCCTGTTTTCCGCCGTGTCGGACAAGGAGTATGAGAAGATGGCATCCATCCTGTGTGACAGGGTGAAGGCCAGCCTGTATATTGTTACAGAAATCAGCGACGGCAGAAGAGTTCCCGCCGGGGAGCTGAAAGAGGTGTTCACGCGCTACACGGACAGGCCGGTGCTTGTCTGCCCTGAGCCGGCAGCGGCTCTTGGAACGGCTGTCAGCCGCAGGGAGGGCCGCAGCCTGTACTGCATCGGTTCTCTGTATCTGATCGGAGAGCTGCGCAGGCTCATCACAGAGGGAACTGCCTGTATATCAGAGGAGGCAGCCCGCACATCAGAAGGGCCGTCTGCACATAGAGGAGGTACAGATTTATGCTGAACTATGAAGAAGAACTGAAAAAATTCCAGCCAAGCGTGGAAGTGGAAGATATAGAGGACGCAGTATATCAGGAGGATCTGACAGATATGAGCGATATCCTGCGGGAGATGATCGAGCAGACAAACAACAGTAAGTAGAACAGACAAAGGAAGTCAGAAATAAGAAAGAATACGGGGATTATATGGAGTATACACAGAAACTGGTGTACCAGTCCAATTACTGGTACAATGACGGACTTAAGAGGGCCAGGATCAGGGATATGTCCGGGGCGGTCACATCCCTGAAGAAGAGCCTTCAGTACAACAGGGAAAACATTGCGGCGAGAAACCTTCTGGGGCTTGTCTATTATGGACGGGGAGAAGTCGGGGAGGCGCTTGTGGAGTGGATCCTCAGCAAGAATTTCCAGTCCCATGAGAACATCGCCAATTACTATATAAAGAAGCTGCAGGAAAATCCGACAGAGCTTGAGAAAGTAAACCAGGCTATCCGAAAATTCAACCAGAGCCTCTCCTACTGCTACCAGGACGGTGAGGATCTGGCCATCATACAGCTGAAGAAGGTGGTGGCAGACCACCCCTCCTTTCTGAAGGCCTATCAGCTCTTATCCCTGCTCTATCTCCACACCCAGCAGTACGGGAAAGCCAGGCACACGCTGAAGGAGGCCCACAGGCTGGACACCACCAACGATATCACCCTGCGCTACATGCACGAGCTGAACGAGCTGCGCAGGAACCGGGCCGTGCGCCAGGCGGAGAAGGAGGGGAAAAAGGAAAAGCCCCAGACTGTCACATACAACATCGGCAACGAGACCATCATCCAGCCTGCCTCAACGGGAGCCAAGGAAAATGCGGGTATCATGACGATCGTGAACATTGTCATCGGACTGGTGGTGGGAGTGGCTGTCATGTGGTTTCTCATCATGCCCGCCGTGAACAGCTCCACGGCGAAGAGGACCAACCACCAGGTGAAGGAGTTCAGCGACCAGATCGCAGAGCAGGACGCCCAGATCAGCGCGCTGCAGACAGAGCTGGAGCAGTACCGGGCCAACAGCGAAGCCACCCAGACGGCCCAGCAGACGGCGGCCTCCACCCAGGAGAGCTATGAGATCGTCCTGAATATGTACGATCACTACCGGTCGGAGGACATGAGCGACGCCGCCATGGTCACAGAGCTTCTGAAGGTCAACCCGGACTCGCTGGGCACGGTCGGAAGGGAGCAGTTCGACTCCATGACAGAGGACATTTACGGCCGGTACTGTGAGACCCTCTACTACACGGCCCAGCAGAACTATGAGGTGGCCAACTACGCGGACGCCATCACAAACCTGAACACAGTCATGCAGATGAACGCAGGCTATGACGACGGTCAGGCCATGTGGCTTTTGGCCCAGGCATACTCTGCCTCCGGGGACACAGAGAATGCGAACACATGGACAGAGCGGGTACAGACCGAGTATCCCAATATTGATACATCCGGAGACGACAGCTCCGGGGATGAGTCCTCCCAGTAGAGGGCTTATGACAGAGAAAAAGCGGAATAAAAAGACACGAAAGAGAAGGATATACGAAAAGGTATATCCTTCTTTTTTGTAAAAAGAAAAGGATGGAGGAATGACAATTGAAGTATCAGGTACAGGAGAACTGTCTCACTATTTTTCTGCCGGAGGATGTGGATCACCACAACGCGGAGGAGATCAAGAGGGAGGCGGACAGGCTCATTGACAGGGAGCACATCCGCTATATCATTTTTGACTTTGCGGACACCGGCTTTATGGACAGCTCCGGCATAGGAGTCATCATGGGGCGCTATAAGAAGGTGTACATGATGGGCGGCGAGGTGTGGGCTGTCCACACCAATGAGAGGATGAAAAAGATCCTCACCATGTCCGGCGTTATGAAAATCATGCAGATCTATGAGGAGGATAAATAAGATGGAGCGTATAGGGGATATTACAAATGAGATGGAGCTTTCTTTTGACAGTCACTCGTCCAACGAGGCCTTTGCCAGAGTGACGGTGGCGGCCTTTATGACCCAGTTAAACCCTACGGTGGAGGAGGTGTCGGACGTGAAGACAGCGGTGTCGGAGGCGGTCACCAACGCCATCATACACGGCTATGAGAACACCCTCCACAAGGTACATATCCGGGCCTGGATCCAGGGGAAGAGCCTGTTCCTGGAGGTGTCCGACGAGGGTGTGGGAATACCGGATGTGAAAAAAGCCATGGAGCCCCTCTTTACCACCAAGCCGGAGATGGAGCGGTCCGGCATGGGCTTTTCCTTTATGGAGGCATTCATGGACGAGCTGGAAGTGGAGTCGGAGCCGGGCAGAGGGACCACGGTGAAAATGAGAAAGGAGATCGGAAGAGGAAGGGAGCTATGGACCACACAATCGCTTTGATACAGAAGTCTCACGAAGGGGATGAAGAGGCGAAGGCACAGATTGTGGAGGAAAACACAGGACTTATATGGTGCATTGTAAAGCGTTTCCGTGGACGGGGAGCGGAGGTGGAGGATCTGTTCCAGATCGGAAGTATCGGCCTTCTGAAGGCCATCGACAAGTTCGACCTGTCCTACGATGTGAAATTTTCCACCTACGCGGTGCCCATGATCTCCGGGGAGATCAAGCGGTTTCTGAGGGATGACGGCATGATCAAGGTGAGCCGCTCCCTGAAGGAGACCGCCGGCAGGGCCAATGCGTGCAGGGAGAAGCTGCGGGAGAGGACCGGGAGGGAGCCGACAGTGGAGGAGGTGGCCCGGGAGGCCGGGGTGGAGACCGAAGAGCTGGTGCTGGCCATGGAGGCCGGGGCGGAGGTGGAGTCTCTCCACAAGACCATCTACCAGAAGGATGGGAGGGAGATCCAGCTTCTGGACAAGCTGGAGGAGAGGGAGGCAAGGGAGGAGAGGCTTCTGGACCACATGCTCCTCTCTCAGCTTCTTGAACAGCTTGAGCCTCAGGAGAGAAGGCTTATCTACCTGCGCTATATTGCGGACAAGACCCAGACGGAGGTGGGGAAGCTGATGGGGATCTCCCAGGTCCAGGTCTCACGGATGGAGAAAAAAATACTGGAGAGGATGAGAGAAAAAATTTAAAAAAGGCATACCCTGACGTATATTTTCCTTTGGGCTTATCCATACTATTTCCAGAAACGGCAGTGAAGGAGGAGTGGATATGGAGAAAGCCAGGAAAAAGATAAGGGTATGCCTTCTCTGTGTAGTGGCTCTGGCCGTTATCCTGGGTGTGGTCTGGTATTTCCAGGAGATGAAGAAAAATACAAGTGTGACAGAAGGAACCCTGGTGGAGCGGCAGGAGGCCATGCCGGGGGCAGGTGGAGAGCAGCTATGGCGGACAGGACAGATACAGTCTATTTAAAGGCAGACGGCAATGTGGAAGTGGATAAGACGGCTGTGACTGTGGGGGATGTATTTCAGATAGAGTGCGCCGGCGCCCTCCAGAAGGCGAAGATAAAGACCATACGCCTGTTCCGGTTCCGGGATGGGGAGAGACCGGCCGGGAACAAGAAGATTATGAGAAAAGCCGTCTCTGCCCTGAAGGCGATTGAGGCCATACATGGGGAATTCCCAAAGGCCGATGTGGTATGCCTTGGAAGTCCGGATGTGATCGTCACCTACAGGGAACCCGGGTCGGGAGGAAAGCTGCTGCACGCGGTAAAGACAGCCGGAGTGGCTGCGCTGACATTTGCGGGGGCGGCCTTCTCCATCATGGCCTTCAACAATGATGTGGATGTGACAAGGCTTTTCGGCCAGGTCTACGAGTTGATGACAGGGACGAAGGAGCAGGGCTTTACCATTTTGGAGCTGAGCTACAGCCTCGGGCTTGTGGCAGGCATACTGGTTTTCTTCAATCACTTTGGAAAAAAGCGCTTCTCCGAGGATCCCACGCCCATCGAGGTGCAGATGCGCACCTACGAGGGAGAGATACAGAACGCGCTCATCGAGACTTACTCCAGAAAGGGGAAGGAGCTGGATGTGGATACAGCAGATCGTCCTGGGAATTCTGGGACTTAGCGCCGGGATCACCGTGGCGGGGGGACTGTTTTCCTTTATCATAGAGCTTGGCATCCTGGCCGACTTTGCGGACAGGACCCACACGGGGGACAACATTCTCCTCTACGAGGACGCGGCGGCCCTGGGAGGGGCGCTGGGCAATCTGTTTTTCGTCTACCAGATCCCGCTGCCCGGGGGAGCCCCCCTGCTGACGGTCTTCGGACTGCTGGCGGGGATTTTTACCGGGTGCTGGGCCATGGCCCTGGCGGAGGTGCTGAATGTATTCCCGGTTTTCATCCGCAGGATCAATCTGACAAAGTGCGTGTCATTGGCAATCCTGGGCATGGCCCTGGGAAAGGGAGTGGGAGCGTTGCTCTTCTTCTGGAACCAGTGGGGAGGATAGGCCTTTTTGTGCCGGGGAGTGGCAAAGGACAGCGGCGGGAGGCAGCGGCAGGGAGGCAGCAGCAGGAAAAGACAGGCAGGAGGAGATGGATATGGCAAACAGGACAGAAACGGAAGCGCAGGCGTACAGGGACTATGTGAAAAAGAAGACTCCCGTGCACTGCCTGCCTCTGAATATGGCAAAGGCTTTCTTCACAGGGGGTGTGATCTGCACCCTGGGGGAATTCATTTTAAATTACGGTGAAAGGCTGGGGCTGGACAAGGATGTGAGCGGAGGCTGGTGCTGCGTCCTCTTGATCTTTTTGAGCGTGCTCCTGACAGGCCTTAACCTGTACGGAAGGATCGCCAAGTGGGGCGGCGCGGGAGCCCTTGTTCCCATCACAGGATTTGCCAACTCCGTGGCGGCTCCCGCCATTGAGTACAAGAAGGAGGGGCAGGTCATGGGGATTGGCTGCAAGATCTTTACCATCGCCGGTCCTGTGATCCTTTACGGGATCTTTACCAGCTCTCTTCTGGGGCTGGCCTGGTGGATTGCGGAAGAAATGGGGGTGATCCAATGATCCAGCGGACAAAGGGAGCTCAGAGTCTCGCCTTTGCCGAGGCGCCCTGCATCATAAGCAGCGCTTCGGTGGTGGGGAAGAAGGAGAGCGAGGGGCCCCTGGGGGAGCTCTTTGACATGGCCGGGGAGGATGACCTCTTTGGGGAAAGGACATGGGAGGAGGCGGAGAGCCGCATCCAGAAGGAGGCCTGTGTGCTGGCTTTGGGGAAGGCCCATCTGACCCCGGACAGGGTGCGCTGCCTGTACGGCGGGGATCTTCTCCGCCAGGGGATCGCCACCTCCATGGGGGCGGAGGAGCTCCAGATCCCTCTGTTCGGCCTCTTTGGCGCCTGCTCTACCTCCGGGGAGGCGCTGGCGCTGGCGGCCATGAGTGCAGCGGCAGGGTACGGGGAGTACATGCTGGCAGTCACCTCCAGCCACTTCGGGACGGCGGAAAAGGAGTTCCGCTTTCCTTTGAGCTACGCCAGCCAGCGGCCTCTGTCGGCCCAGTGGACAGTGACAGGAAGCGCCGCCTTCCTGGTGGGAGGCAGGCCCGGCCCGGTTCGGATCGCCGGCGTGACGGTGGGGAAGATCGTGGATTTCGGTCTCAAGGACTCCCAGAATATGGGAGCCTGCATGGCCCCCGCGGCGGCGGACACCATTGCCTGCAATCTGGAGGATTTCGGGCGGGAGGCGCAGGAGTACGACCGGATCATCACCGGAGACCTGGGGTATGTGGGCCAGAGCATCCTTCTGGATCTGATGCGGGAGAAGGGCATCGACATCAGCGGACTCCATCTGGACTGCGGCAAGCTCATCTTTGACCAGCAGTCCCAGGATACCCATGCGGGAGGAAGCGGCTGCGGATGCGCGGCAGTGACCCTCTCTGCCTACATCCTGCCCAAAATCATATCCGGGGAGTGGAGGCGGGTCCTCTTTGTACCCACAGGGGCTCTCATGTCCACAGTCAGCTACAACGAGGGGGCCAGCGTCCCGGGAATCGCCCACGGTATTGTGCTGGAGCAGTGCCCGGACTGGAAGGAGGATGAATAGGATGGAGTATATCAACGCGTTCTGGGTGGGCGGCGCCATCTGCGCCCTTGTCCAGATCCTGCTGGACCGGACAAAGCTCATGCCGGGGAGGGTCATGGTCCTTCTCGTGTGCACCGGGGCGGTGCTGGGCTTTCTGGGCATCTATCAGCCCTTTGTGGAGTTCGCCGGAGGCGGCGCATCAGTCCCGCTGCTTGGATTTGGAAACACTCTCTGGAACGGAGTGAAGGAGGCGGTGGAAAAGGAGGGCTTTATCGGTATTTTCCTGGGTGGCTTCAAGGCCAGCGCCGCCGGAATTTCGGCTGCCCTCATTTTCGGGTATCTGGCCTCCCTCGTGTTTGAGCCCAAGATGAAAAAGTAATGGAAAATGCGGTTCGCTTATCTTCATAAAATCTTAAATAAATTGCAAGCAAAGCCTTAGGATTTATGTGATACCCTCACCTTGTCGTGCACTCATTCCTGACCGGGATATGGGAGGCGGACACAGAAGAATAAAACAGAAGGATAAAAGGAGGGTTGAACGTGCAGAGCGTGATCAGAGTCAGAAATCTGTATAAGCTGTACCACCTGGGAGAGGAGACGGTGAGGGCCCTGGATGGCGTGGATTTTGAGATCCAGAAGGGTGAGTTCTGCGCCATCGTAGGAACATCCGGATCCGGGAAATCCACACTCCTGAATATGCTGGCGGGGCTTGAGAAGCCTACCAAGGGGGAGGTGGTCATCAGCGGGTGCCACCTGGAGAGGATGAACGAAGAGCAGCTTGTCAGCTTCCGCAGGCGCCGCGTGGGCTTTATCTTTCAGGCCTACCAGCTCATCGCGTCCATGGACGCGGAGGAAAATGTGGCGCTCCCCTTAAGCTTCCGGGGGATGAAGAAAAGAGAGAGAACGTTGAGGGCCCGGCGGATGCTGGATAGGGTCATGCTGGGGAAGTACAGAAAGCACTTTCCCAATCAGATGTCGGGAGGCCAGCAGCAGAGGGTAGGCGTGGCCCGGGCTCTTGTGTCTGACCCGGAGATCATCTTCGCGGACGAGCCCACGGGCAATCTGGACTCCCGCACATCCAGGGAGATCATGTCCCTGATGCAGAAGGTGGTAAGGGAGCAGGGATGCACCCTGGTGATGGTGACCCACGACCCCCAGCTCGCGTCCTGGGCAGACAGGATCATCAAAGTCATTGACGGGAAGATCGTGAGTATTGAAGTAAAGAAAAAGGAGAGTACAGAAGATGAAGAAATGGTTTAAGAGGATCACAGCAGGAGCTGTGGCGGCAGTTGTGTTTGGAATGGCGCTGATGCCCCAGGGAGAGGCCAGGGCGGCATCCGCCAGGATACAGGTATCTGTTCCGGAGAACAAAGTCACTACATACAGGCAGGGAGAGACGAAGAGCTTTGTCCTGGAGCTGAAGAACAGCGGAACGGAGGAGCTGAAGAATGTAAAGGCAGTCCCGAGGCTGGAGGGAGAGGAAGGACAGTGGCCCTTTGCGACAGAATACCAGAGCTATGAGGCGGAGAAGGAAAGCATGGCGCCCGGGGAGACGTGGCAGGCGTCCTTCGGGTTTACGGCCAGACCGGACGCCGCTCCGGGACGGTACAGGGTGGTTTTTGACGTGTCCGCTGTGGGAGACGGACAGGAGGACATCGGGGGCAGCAGCTCCTTCTATGTAAATGTGGCCGCACAGGAGAGCGGAAAGACGCCGGACAGCTCCCAGTCTCAGGGAAGCGCCGGGGAGAGCTGGCAGGGATCCGGAGGGGAACAGGACGGATCCGGGGGATGGATGCCGGCGGCCGCAGTGGCGCAGGCTGATGACGGGTCCATGCCGGCCCTGGCGGGAGGCTTTGAGAACGGTCCTGTGACAGGCGGCGGACAGTCTGCGTCAGGCACAGTGCCCAGGGTGATCGTCACCGGATTTGACACAGACCCGGGAGAGGTGAAGGCGGGAACGGATTTCAAGCTGACGATCCACCTGAAGAACACGTCTAAATCCTCCAGGGTGAGCAACATTCTCTTTGAGCTTGCAGCCCCCACGGAGGGGAGGGACGAGCAGACAACAGCCCCCGCCTTTCTGCCGGCATCAGGCGCCAGCTCTCTCTATCTGGACCAGATTGGGGCAGGAGGCACCGCGGATATTTCCATACAGCTGAACGCCAAGGCGGACCTGGTGCAGAAGCCCTACAGCATCAATCTTGCCATGAAATATGAGGATCAGAACGCGTCTCAGATCGAGGCCCAGTCCAGCATCTCCATCCCGGTCAGGCAGGAGGCAAGGTTCGAGTTCAGTGATTTTGAGGTGACGCCGGCTGTCATCAGTCCCGGCGAAGAGTCTAACGTGTCCTGCAGCCTCTACAATCTGGGGAGAGTAAAGCTCTACAATGTAAAGGCTGTGTTTGAGGGAAAGGGCATCAAGAAGGAAGAGCTCTTTGTGGGCAGTGTGGAGCCGGGGGCGAGCGCTGCTATAGACGCCATGCTGGAGGGCGAGAAGGAGACCAAGGGACCGGAGAAGGTGAAGATGACCCTGACCTATGAGGATGAGGCGGGAAAGGTCTCTAAGGCGGAGAAGGAGCTGCAGCTGGAGGTGGCGGCGGCTGTGGAGACTGTAGATTGGAGCCAGACAGATATGGAAGCGGCCCGCCCGTTTCCCGTTCTGCCCGCGGCGGCAGCGGTGCTGACGGTCGCGGCTGGGACAGCGGCAGCGCTGATGTGGAGAAGAAAGAAAAGGGCAGCGGAAGAGGAGGTGCAGTATGAGCTGGATGGACCTTCTGAGGATGAGTAGCAGCAGTCTGCTGAAGAGAAAGCTGCGAACCTTCCTGACTGTGCTGGGAGTCATCATCGGCACCACCTCCATTGTGGTCATGTTCTCTCTCGGGCTGGGGATGCAGAGAGCCATGTACAGGCAGATCGAGGAGACAGGGGGGCTAAACACCATCACCGTCACCGGAAGGGAGGCGGGAGAGAGAGCTCCTGCCAGCTCCGGCGGAAAGACAGGGCAGGAGCAGAAGCAGGTGACAGATCAGCTCGTAACCCAGCTGGCCGGAATGGGGCACGTGCAGAGCGTGCAGCCTGTCTACACTGTGTCGGCTGTCCTCCTGAAAGGCGGCTATGAGGCGATGGTCCAGCTCACCGGCATGACGCCGGAGGGACTGGAGGGCAGGAACATAAAGCTGGCCCCCGGCGGGCGTCTTCCGCAGACTGGGGCGGGAAAGCTGGAGCTTGTCTATGGGAACGGCGTCCTCACCTCATTTACGGACAGCAGGGGCGGCAGCTTCTACGATGGATCCGGGGGACAGCCGGATATCGATCTGGCCCGTGATACCCTGTTTCTTGTGCTGGACGAGAGCGGCTACAGCCGGAGCCGGGAAGGTGGTATGTCCCCGGCCGGCCTCCCCGGAGAGAACGGAGGAGGCGAGGGAGCCCAGGTGTCGGTTCAGGGGAGCAGCTCCGGACAGAGCGGCGCCGGCGCGGACAGTGGCGGAGGAGCGGGCAGGCCAGTGCGCAAGTACGCGGTGCAGGCCAGTGGCGTGGTAGAGGGCAGCCTGGAGGATTACGGCGAGCATTTCTCCAGCGTATACTGTGATCTGGACACGCTGAAGCAAATGCTGAAAAAGGAATTCGCGGGCCGCCCTCTGCCGGGGCAGCCGGTCACAAAGTCGGGAAAGCCCTACAGGGAATTCTGCTACACCCAGGCCCTTGTGCGGGTGGACGACATCCACCAGGCGGACAGCGTGGCGGCCGCCATCCGGCAGATGGGATACAACGCAGAGACGAACGCCGAGTTCATGAAGAGCATGAAAAGCCAGCTGGCCATCATCCAGGCGGTGCTGGGAGGCATTGGCGCAGTGTCTCTCCTGGTGGCGGCCATCGGTATCGCCAACACTATGATGATGTCGATTTACGAGAGGACAAAGGAGATCGGCGTCATCAAGGTGTTGGGCTGCAGCCTGAAAAATATCCGCCAGATGTTTCTTCTGGAGGCGGCCTTCATCGGACTGATGGGAGGCGCGGCGGGATGTGTGCTGAGCTTTGCTGTGTCCGCTGTCATCAACGCCCTGACGGCGGCAAAGAACGTCATGGGGGCGGACGGAGGGATTTCCTTCATTCCCCCCTGGCTGGTTCTAGCGGCAGTGGGATTTTCCATGCTGGTGGGGATGGGAGCAGGCTATGCCCCGGCCCTGCGGGCTATGAAGCTGAGCCCGCTGGCGGCCATACAGAACGGGTGAGATAAAAAAGACAAAAAGAAGACTGGTCCCTTGGGGATCAGTCTTCTTCTATTACCTGGATTTCCAGATAGTCAAACTCAATGGAGTCCACAAAATTGTCCTGATAAAACCTTGTCTTGCTGTGTCTCTTGAACTCGGCGATGGTGGAGTCCAGCCAGATCGGCTTGCTGAGGTCAAAGGCATAGCATATCTCATCCAGCGCGCGGAAAATTTTGTGAGTGCGGGTGTCCTCTCTGTCATCGCAGATCACCGTATCCTGCACCATCCGGCCCCCTTTAAACTCTTTTGCCCATAAACGAAACATGTGCTCCATCCTTTCTGAGGTATTTGTCTAACCATTATAGCACCGGGGCGGGACAAAAGGAAGAGGCAGCCGCTTCCGGCTGCCTCAGAAAAAAGGAAATAAGAGAAAAAAGGTAAATCTATCTAAATATAACTTAATGTCTTTAGGCGAAGCTGGCGAAAATCCAAGAACCAATATCTATGTACTCCCGTCAACTTCATTTCTTTGATGGTTCTTAGTATATAGGGGAAATATGTCCAATCTGTGACAGTCATCTAAAGAAAAAATGAAGATATGATTATTAAGTTCTAAAATTTCTGAAGAAAATCTAAAGCAGGAATATCCGGACAAGGCACTTGCAAATTTATCCGGGATAGTGTATCTATTAAAGAAAGAGGAAAGAGGTGTACAGAGCATGAAAAAGCTTTTGATCGTGGTAGATATGCAGAAGGACTTTGTGGACGGGAGCCTGGGGACAAAGGAGGCGCAGGCCATCGTTCCCCTGGTGAGGGACCGCATCCTTCAGGCTGTGGAGGCGGGCTGGGAGGTTCTCTTTACCCGGGATACCCACCCGGCGGACTATCTTCAGACCCAGGAGGGCAGGAAGCTCCCGGTGGAGCACTGCATCCGGGGCACAGAGGGCTGGGAGATCGTCGGCGAGCTGAGAGAATTTGCCGGGCGCGTGATAGACAAGCCCTCCTTCGGGAGCCTGGAGCTGATGGAGTATGTGGCAAAGGGAGGCTACGATGAGGTGGAGCTGACAGGGCTGTGCACGGACATCTGTGTGGTGTCCAACGCCCTTCTCATCAAGGCGGCTGTCCCGGAGCTGCCGGTGAAGGTGAGAAGCTCCTGCTGCGCGGGCGTCACCCCTGCCAGCCACGAGGCGGCCCTCCAGACCATGGCCATGTGCCAGGTGGAGATCCTGTCTTGACTTCCCGGGCGATAGATTTTAAAATAGCTTACAGAGTGCCTTGAGGAGGAAAACAGTAAGGGAATACAGAAGAACTGTCAAGGGGGTATAGAAATGAAAGGTACCGGACTGATACACATCTATTACGGAGACGGGAAAGGGAAGACCACGGCGGCCATGGGGCAGGCGATCCGGGCAGCGGGCAGCGGGCTGAAGGTCCTTGTCTTCCAGTTTATGAAAAATAATACTTCAAATGAGCGGAAGATCCTGGAGCAGATCCCCAATGTGACCTGCCTGCCGGGAAAACGGCATGTGAAGTTCTACAACCAGATGAACAGGGAGGAGAAGGCAGAGTACAGGCATTACAACACAAAGGCACTGGACGAGATCGCCAAATTCTGCATCAATTTTGACGTCCTTGTTCTGGATGAGGCGGTCTGCGCGGCGGACTTAGGGCTCCTGAGCGAGGAGAAGCTGATCCATTTCCTGCAGCACAAGCCCAGAGGGCTGGAGGTGGTCATGACAGGCCACCACGTGTCAGACGAGCTGATGCAGCTTGCCAATTACGCCACGGAGATGCGGAAGGTGAAGCATCCCTACGATGAGGGCAGGAGCGCCAGGGCGGGGATAGAGTTTTAAACTTTGTCCCTGCCCGGAGCGAATATAATTACTTTCTTAAATAAGTGTGAAGTCTATGACATTGTTTCCGGATTGTGATATACTATTATGTAAGCAGTCTGCCATAGGGATAAAAGAAATATACATACGGCCCGTGGCATAGTAAGGAGTACAGATAGCAGCTATGGAAACACCAATCAAGATTTACGAGGATGTAGACAGCTGGAAGACGATCATGTTCCTCTATTCTTCGGCGTTGAAGGAGGTAGGGACGAAGCTGGAGATCCTCAATGATGAATTCCAGCATGTCCATCAGTACAATCCCATCGAACACATCAAGACGAGGATCAAGACGGCAGAGAGCATTGTCAAGAAGCTGAAGAGGTACGGCTACGAGACATCCATTGAGAATATGGTAAAGTACGTCAATGACATCGCCGGGGTGCGGCTGATCTGCTCATTTACGTCAGATATCTACAAGCTGGCTGAGATGATCGGCAATCAGAGCGACCTGAAGGTGCTGTCCATCAAGGACTACATCAAAAATCCAAAGCCCAGCGGGTACAAGAGCTACCACATGCTGGTGTCCGTACCTATCTTCCTCTCAGACAGTGTGGTGGACACAAAGGTGGAGATCCAGATCCGGACCATCGCGATGGATTTCTGGGCCAGTCTTGAGCATAAGATCTATTATAAATTCGAGGGAAATGCGCCGGAATATATCAGCCGTGACCTCCGCGAATGTGCGGAGATGGTATCTACACTGGACGAGAAAATGCTCTCGCTCAACGAGGCGATACAGGCGTGTCTGGAAGAACAGCAGTCAGGGACTTAAGCAGGAGGCTTAAGTCCCTTTTGCTCTAAAGGAAGAAAAAGGAACTACAAAGACACAGGAATGAGAAAAAAAACGGGGGTAGGAGAAATGAACGGTAAGTTGGATGCGAGAAAAAAAGAACTGATCAC
This sequence comes from Faecalicatena fissicatena, assembly GCF_016900595.1. Lineage (NCBI taxonomy): Bacteria > Bacillati > Bacillota > Clostridia > Lachnospirales > Lachnospiraceae > Faecalicatena > Faecalicatena fissicatena. Next base: position 11,417 of record NZ_JACLYY010000002.1, on the reverse strand, counting down.
CCAGGGGGTCTACGCGGTGGGAGGCAGCTTTCTGTTTGCCTTTGGCGTCAATGTGCTGATCACTCCGCTGGGCCTGTACAACGGCGGTTTTATGGGTATTGCCCAGCTGCTTAGGACCTTCATCGTCCAGGGGCTGCACGTGCCGGTGCCGGCGGGGGTGGATCTTTCGGGCTTTATCTACTTTATTATGAACATACCGCTTTTTTACATGGGCTACCGGGTTCTGGGGCGGGGCTTTGCCGTAAAGACGCTGATCACGGTCGGCATACAGAGTGTGTTCCTCACCATTGTCCCCATACCTGCCGCCCCGCTTGTGGACGACTACCTGACGTCCTGCATCATCGGCGGCATCGTGGCTGGCACCGGGACAGGGCTTGTGCTTCGGGGCAGGAGCTCCGGCGGCGGGCAGGATATCATCGGCCTGTGCTGTACGAAGAAGTATCCCGGCTTCAGCGTGGGCAGGATCAATATCCTGATGAACATCTTTGTGTACGCCATCTGTCTTTTCATGTTCAACATAGAGATCGTCATCTACTCGCTGATCTACACTACGATCCTGTCTGTGGCCATTGACCATGTCCACATCCAGAACATCAATATGAGCGTCATGATCTTTACGAAGAAGACAGGCATTTCCCGGGCCATCATGGAGCAGCTGGGCCGGGGCGTCACCAACTGGGACGGGGAGGGGGCCTACACCAACAAGACCTCCTACATCCTGTTCGTCATGATCTCCAAGTATGAGATGGGGCAGATCAAGCAGATCGTGCACAGCATTGACCCCAATGCGTTTATGATATTTACAGAGGGATGTGCGGTGGATGGAAACTTCGAGAAGAGACTCTGATACGCTGGATCTGACAGTGGGCAGCGTGCGAAAAAGGGAATTCCTGTAAAATAGCTGAAAATGTGTAATATGCGGAAAAATTGGATATCCTTTCCATATGGGGACACCGGGTGTGCCCTGTGTGGGAAGGGTATTTTTTTGACAGTATAATTTCTACAAGGCTTTCAAAATTTTACGTAGATTTAACATTCAGCTGATTTCAGATTTAACATTGCTCTTATAAGATAGCTACTGTCAAGAAAATACATAGAAAATTTCGCAGGAAACAAAAGGAGATTAAAAACCATGAAAATGAAAAAGTTTATGGCAGTACTGGCAGTAGCAGGAATGATGACAGGCATGCTCGCAGGATGCGGCAGCAGCTCTTCTGACGACACATCCTCAGACAGCGGCAGCGCAGACGCGGCAAGCGAATGGGATGCCTCCAATGATATCACCATCGTATCCCGTGAGGATGGATCAGGTACAAGAGGAGCTTTTGTGGAGCTCTTTGGAATCGAGGAGGAAGTAGATGGCGAGAAGGTCGACATGACAACAGCAGACGCCCAGATCACAAACAACACCTCCGTTATGATGACAACCGTAGCTGAGAACGAATATGCCATCGGATATATCTCTCTTGGCTCTCTCGACGACAGCGTGAAGGCTCTTTCTATTGACGGGGCAGAGGCCACAGCAGAGAACATTGAGAACGGATCCTACAAGGTATCCAGACCTTTCAATGTAGCAGTAAAGCCTGACAGCACAAACGAGGTTGCCGCAGACTTCATGAGCTTCATCATGAGCACAGAGGGACAGCAGGTTGTATCTGACGAGGGCTACATCCCGGTGGCAGACGTTGAGGCATATGCAGGAACAGCGCCGGCAGGCGACTGTGTAGTAGGTGGTTCCTCTTCTGTATCTCCTCTGATGGAGAAGCTGGTAGAGGCTTACAAAGAAGTGAACCCCAACGCTAACATCGAGCTCCAGACATCTGACTCCACAACAGGTATGACATCCACTATCGAGGGAAGCTACGACATCGGTATGGCATCCAGAGAGCTGAAGGAGGATGAGGCTGCTGAGCTTACACCGACCGTGATCGCTACAGACGGTATTGCAGTCATCGTAAACAACAACAACCCGACAGACGAGATGACATCTGACCAGGTAAAACAGATCTACACAGGCGAAGTATTCTCCTGGGATGAGATCGCTGAGTAATCCTACTATAAGATAAGAGGAAAAAGTAAAAAATGAAATCTAAAGCATGGACTGAAAAATTCATGCAGGGAGTGTTCTTAGTTGCCGCCTGCGCTTCGGTGCTGGCGGTAGCACTCATTTGTATCTTTCTTTTTGCAAATGGTATCCCTGCAATTGGTGAAATCGGATTTGTAAAGTTTATTACGGGTGATATCTGGCGCCCGAACAATGAGCTGTTCGGCATCTTCCCGATGATCATCGGAAGTCTCTATGTGACAGCGGGGGCCATCATCTTCGGTGTGCCCATCGGTATACTCACCTCTGTCTTCATGGCTATGTACTGTCCGAAGCAGATCTATAAACCGCTGAAGGCTGCCACGGAGCTGCTGGCAGGCATCCCGTCCGTTGTGTACGGCTTCTTCGGCCTGGTGGTCGTTGTGCCGCTCATCCGCGAGTTCGGACGGACATTAAAGAGCCTGGGACTGGTGGACCGTGCGGGAGACGGAAACAGCATCCTGACTACCTCCCTTATCCTCGGCATGATGATCCTCCCGACCATCATCGGCACAACAGAGAGCGCCATGAGAGCGGTGCCCGCCCACTACTATGAGGGCTCTCTCGCTCTGGGAGCGACAAAGGAGAGAAGTATCTTCCGGGTCATCATCCCGGCGGCAAAATCAGGTGTGATCGCAGGCATTGTCCTGGGCATCGGCCGGGCTATCGGCGAGACCATGGCAGTCATCATGATCGTGGGCAACCAGCCCCGTCTGACAGCCAGTATCCTCCAGGGTATCCGTACCCTGACAGGAAACATCGTTCTGGAGATGGGCTATGCTACAGGGCTGCACAGAGAAGCGCTGATCGCTACAGGCGTTGTGCTCTTTGTGTTCATCCTGATCATCAACTTCAGCGTGGCATTACTTAAGAGGGGGGCGGACCATGAGTAATAAAATGACAATAAAAGATAAGTTCAATACCTATCTGAAGCATCCGGGCTCCTTCGTGGTATTCCTTCTTGTTATGCTCGCGGCGGTCATTACCTTTGCGGTGCTGATCTTCCTGATCGTATACATCCTTGTAAACGGGCTGCCCCACATCACCCCGTCCCTGTTCTCGCTGGAATATTCCTCTGAGAACGCGTCGGTAGTGCCGGCCCTCATCAACACAGTGATCATGACGCTGCTCTCCCTGATCATTGCCATCCCCTTTGGTATCTTTTCCGCTATCTTCCTTGTGGAATATGCCGGCAAGGGCAACAAGTTCGTGGAGGTCATACGTCTTACAACAGAAACACTTTCCGGTATTCCCTCCATCGTGTACGGCCTGTTTGGTATGCTCTTCTTCGTAAACACGCTGGGGTGGGGCTTCTCACTCCTGGCCGGTGCGTTTACCCTGTCCATCATGATCCTTCCGCTTATCATGAGGACCACGGAGGAGGCGTTAAAGGCAGTTCCGGATTCCTACCGTGAGGGAAGCTTCGGGCTGGGGGCAGGTAAGCTGCGGACCGTGTTCCGCATCGTGCTTCCGTCTGCTATCCCCGGTATCCTGGCAGGTATCATCCTGGCCATCGGACGTATCGTAGGCGAGACAGCCGCTCTGATCTACACTGCCGGTACAGTGGCACAGGTGCCCACCAGCGTGTTCGGTTCCGGACGTACACTGGCTGTGCACATGTACAATCTGTCCAGTGAAGGTCTCTACATGGACCAGGCGTACGCGACGGCAGTCATCCTGCTCGTCCTCGTTGTAGGCATCAACGCGCTGTCAAGCGTGATCGCAAGAAAACTGACTAAAGCATAGGAAAGGTAAAGGAAATGTCGAAGATAAGTATTAAGAACCTTGACTTGTACTACAGTGACTTCAAGGCTCTGAAAAATGTAAATCTTGAAATAGAAGCCAATAAGATTACCGCTTTTATCGGACCTTCCGGATGCGGGAAATCTACCCTGTTAAAATCTATCAACCGCATGAACGACCTGGTGGAGGGCTGCCGGATCGAAGGGAGCATCGAGCTGGACGGACAGAACATCTTCAAAGGGATGGATGTCAATCTGCTGAGAAAGCGTGTGGGAATGGTGTTCCAGAAGCCCAATCCCTTCCCCATGAGCATTTACGACAACATCGCCTACGGTCCCAGGACCCACGGCGTGCACTCCAAGTCAAAGCTGGATGACATCGTGGAGAAATCCCTGCGGAACGCAGCAATCTGGGATGAGTGCAAGGACCGTCTCAAGACCAGCGCCCTTGGCATGTCCGGCGGACAGCAGCAGAGGCTGTGTATCGCCAGAGCCCTGGCTGTGGAGCCTGAGGTGCTCCTCATGGATGAGCCCACATCCGCCCTGGACCCCATCTCCACCTCCAAGATCGAAGACCTTGCGATGGAGCTGAAAAAGGACTATACTATTGTCATGGTTACACACAACATGCAGCAGGCCGTGCGTGTGTCTGACAATACAGCATTTTTCCTGCTGGGTGAGGTCATTGAGTACAATGATACAGAGAAACTGTTCTCCATCCCCTCAGACAAGAGAACAGAAGATTATATCACAGGGAGGTTTGGTTAGGATATGCGTAATAAATTTGATATGCAGCTTGAGCTGCTCAACGAACAACTGACACGTATGGGAGAGCTCTGCGAACTGGCCATCAACCGGGTGACAAAGGCCCTTGTGGAGGGAAACCTGGAACAGGCAAAGAAAGTCATGGCCGCAGATGAGGAGATCGATCAGATGGAGAAGGATATTGAGCGTCTCTGCCTGAAGCTTCTTCTTCAGCAGCAGCCGGTGGCCAGGGATCTGCGCCAGATTTCCGCAGCTCTTAAGATGATCACGGATATGGAGCGCATCGGCGACCAGACAGCCGACATTGCCGAGATCATTATATCCGCAGGCATGTCCGAGGCGGGAGATGTCAAGAAGATCGAGGAGATGTCCGCAGGTGTGGCAAGGATGGTAAATGACAGCGTGACTGCCTACGTGGAGCGCGACCTTGAGCTGGCCAGACAGGTCATGGAGGCAGACGACAATATCGACAGGCTCTTTGACGACATCCGCGGCAGCATCATCAATCTGATCGCGGAGGGCAACAGAGGAGAGCAGGGCGTCGACCTGATCATGATCGCCAAGTATCTGGAGCGTATCGGCGATCATGCCACCAACATCGCCGAGTGGGTGGAGTTCTCCATCACAGGTGTCCATAAAGGAGCGCAGGCGGTCGAGGCATAAAGGATAACGAGGGAGAAAACTGATGATTTTTTGTGTGGAGGATGACAGCAACATCCGAGAACTGGTTGTATATACATTGGAGACAACAGGATTCAAAGCCCGCGGATTTGAGGACGGGAGCAGTTTTCTTGAGGCTCTGGCGCTGGAAACGCCAGAGCTTATTCTTCTTGATATCATGCTCCCGGGAGAGGACGGCATCTCCCTGCTCAAGCAGCTGAAGGCGTCGGTGAAGACCCAGGACATCCCTGTGATCATGATGACCGCAAAGGGGACAGAGTACGACAAGGTGATGGGACTGGACCTGGGGGCTGACGACTACGTGACAAAGCCCTTTGGCATGATGGAGCTGATCTCCCGGATCAAGGCGGTGCTGCGCAGGAGTAAAAAGAATTCTGTGAAGATTGAAGACAAGATTGCCCTGGGCCACATTGTCATGGATGTGAAAAAGCATGAGGTCCAGGCGGACGGACAAGTAGTCACACTGACCCTGAAGGAGTTTGAGCTCCTGAAGCGGATGATGAAAAACCCGGATATCGTGCTGACAAGGGATCAGCTGCTGGAGGATATCTGGGGGTATGATTTTGACGGGGAGACAAGGACGGTGGATGTCCACGTCCGGACTCTCAGGCAGAAGCTTGGAAGTGCGGGAGAACAGATACAGACTGTCCGCGGTGTGGGCTACCGCATGAGCGAATAGGAGATTTTATGAGACGAAAAATACAGCGGAGCATGATCCTTGTTATTGCGGCCACGCTCCTGGTCTCCATGGCCCTCCTGACGTTTGTCGTGTACAGGCAGAACGTGGGGCTGATGGAGGAGGAAGCAAGGCAGGAGGCAGGGTATATCTGTGCGGCGATAGAGGCGTCCGGGTCCGCATATCTGGAGGAGATGGATGCCCAGCAGGAGGAGACCAGGGTCACCTGGATCGGCAGTGACGGAGATGTCCTGTATGATTCCTCGGAGGGACAGGAGGATATGGAGAACCACGCGGACCGGCCGGAGGTGCGGGAGGCGTTCCAAAGCGGAGCGGGACAGGACATACGCGAGTCCGATACGCTGGGCAGACAGATGTTTTACTATGCGCAGCGTCTCTCGGACGGCTCGGTCCTACGGGTCTCAAAAACAATCTCCAGCGCTCTTGGCTCGGCGCTGCAGATCCTGCCGGGAATGGCAGTGATAGCAGTGCTGATGGTAGGCCTGGCCTGGATGCTGTCAAAATGGCAGGTGTCAAAGCTGATAGAACCTATCAATAAACTGGATCTGGAACATCCCCTGGAAAATGATGTTTATGAGGAATTGACTCCATTGTTAGAAAGTATGGACAAGCAAAATAAGGAAAAAGAAGCAATTGCAAATATGAGAAAGGAGTTTTCGGCAAATGTTTCTCATGAGCTGAAAACGCCGCTCACGTCCATTTCCGGATATGCGGAGATCATGATGAACGGGCTTGTCAGGCCCGAGGATGTGCGCGGATTTTCCGAGAGGATCTACAATGAGGCCAGCCGCCTTATCGTGCTCATTGAGGATATCATCCGGCTCTCCAAGCTGGATGAAGGCGGCGGTGAGGTCGAGAAGGAAGAGGTTGATCTCTATGCCCTCACAAGAGAGGTGTGCTCGCGTCTGGCCCACAAGGCGGAGAAGCACAGTGTACATGTGGAGGTGTCCGGGGAGCCGGTCAGCATCGTGGGTATACGCCAGGTCCTCAACGAGATGATCTACAATATCTGTGAGAACGCGATCAAGTACAACAAGCCCGGCGGAAAGGTGGACGTCTGGGTGGGGAGCACTCTGAAGGGAGTGAAGGTGATCGTCACTGACACTGGTATAGGCATACCGGAGGACCAGCAGGAACGGATATTCGAGCGCTTCTACAGGGTGGACAAGAGCCACTCCAAGGAGACCGGAGGCACGGGACTGGGGCTTTCCATTGTCAAGCACGGAGCTATTCTCCACAATGCCTCCATCCATGTGGACAGCAGCCTGGGAAAGGGTACCAGGATGGAGCTTACATTCTGAACAGCCGGAAAAATACGAGGGACAGGGAAAGGCCTGTCCCTTTTTGTGTAAATTGCCGCTATGCTGCGAAAAATACGTCAAAAATTCAGCATACACAGAAGGATAAGTATGGTATAATAACCACAGCGTGGTTATTATACCTGCGCATAGAGCGGTTTCTGCGGAACCGCAGAAACCCGCCGCGCATCTGCCAGAGGTCCATGGCGCCGTGCGGCCATGGTATAATAAAGTGGCAAAAAAACGGATAGATAAACAGGAGGTTTAGTATATGCAGATCACAAGAAAGGTAACAGACGACATTACATGGGTTGGCTGCAATGACAGAAGACTGGCTCTCTTTGAGAACCTGTTTCCCATTCCCCGCGGAGTCTCCTACAATTCTTATCTCATCCAGGATGAGAAGACTGTCCTGATGGATACAGTTGACAGCAGCGCATCCCAGCAGTTCCTTGAGAATGTGGCCTATGCCCTGAAGGGGCGAGACCTCGATTACCTTATCGTGCAGCACATGGAGCCGGACCACTGCGGGACGATCGTGGAGGTCATGAGGACCTATCCCCAGGCAAAGGTGGTGGGCAGTGTCAAGGCACTCCAGATGATCGGCCAGTTTTACGATGTCAGCGGTTTCGACGCTGAAGAGCGGATGATGGCCGTAAAGGAGGGCGATACATTGGCCACAGGGGCGCACACCCTCCATTTTCTCATGGCGCCCATGGTACACTGGCCGGAGGTCATGGTTACCTATGACGAGAAGGACAAGGCCCTCTTTTCGGCGGATGCCTTTGGCACCTTCGGTGCGCTGAACGGAAAACTTTTCAGCGATGAGGTGGACTTTGAGGGGGAGTGGCTGCCGGATGCCAGGAGATATTACGCAAATATCGTGGGCAAATATGGTGTCCAGGTGCAGGCTCTCCTGAAGAAGGCGGCAGCTGTGGATATCCAGATGATCTGCCCCCTTCACGGACCGGTGTGGAGGAGCGGTCTGTCCTGGTTCATGGACAAGTATGACAAGTGGAGCCGGTATGAGCCCGAGGATAAGGCTGTGGCCATCATCTACGGCTCCATCTACGGAAATACGGAGAATGCGGCGGACGCACTTGCCTCCCGACTGACGGACAAGGGCGTGAAGGATGTGAAGATGTACGATGTGTCCCGGACTCATGTGTCAGAGCTCATTGCGGAGATCTTCCGGTGCAGCCATGTGGTGCTGGCGTGCTCCACATACAACGGGGGCATCTACCCGCCCATGGCCGACCTGCTGGAGGACATGAAGGCACTCTCTGTGCAGAACAAGACTGTGGCTCTCATGGAAAACGGAACCTGGGCGGCCGCATCCGGCCGGCTTATCACGGCAAAGCTGGAAGAGATGAAGAATATCACTCTCCTGGACACAAAGATTTCCATCAGGTCCGCACTCCAGAACGGAAGAGAGACTGAGCTGGACGCATTTGCGCAGCAGATCGTGGAGGAGATGCAGGATGGAGAGTAAAGTAGTGGTGGTCAGCATCATTGTCAGGGACGAGGAGGCCGCTGCGGCGGTGAATGACCTGCTCCACGAGTACAGACAGTACATCGTGGGCAGGATGGGCATTCCCTACCGCCAGAGAAATGTGTCTATCATCAGTGTGGTGATGGACGCGCCGGGAGAGGTGGCCAGCGCGCTCTCCGGCAAGCTTGGCATGCAGCCCGGTGTGACGGCAAAGACGCTGACGGCAAAGGTGTAAATCAAAGTTGTTTTCCAATGGCGGGAGCTTTTCAGGCGCCCCGGAGCGGTCTCCGGGGATGGCTGGCGGGCTTCCGCTTTTTCGTCTTCAGCGGCGCTTTTTGCCGAGGCTGGTTTTCATGGGCAGCGCGCTTCTAAAACAGGCAGTTACGGCCGTATATATGAAACGAGAAGGTCTGCGGCAGGAGGCAGAGGCGTGCTATGAGATTTTCGAAAATGCAGGGCACGGGAAATGACTATATCTATGTAAATTGTCTGGAGGAGACGGTCAATGAGCCGGATATCCTTGCCAGGCGACTGAGCGACCGGCATTTTGGGGTGGGGGCGGACGGCCTCATTCTGATCCGCCCTTCCAGAAGAGCGGATTTTGCTATGGAGATGTACAATGCGGATGGCTCCCGGGGAGAGATGTGCGGGAACGGGATCCGCTGTCTGGGGAAATACGTCTACGACAGAGGGCTGACAGATAAGAGAGAGCTGGACATCCAGACCGGGGCAGGCATCCGGCATCTGCGGCTGTTTGCGGGGGAGGAGGTTCCGGCAGGCGGGGAGATCCGCATGGTGGAGGTGAATATGGGAAAGCCGGTGCTGGAGGCGGACCAGGTGCCTGCCATCTCGGAGCACACCTGCATGATACGCGAGCCTGTGCGGGTTGGCGGTGTGGAGTACCCGATGACCGCCATCTCCATGGGAAATCCCCACGCGGTCATTTTTACAGGCCGTGTGAGAGGGCTGGATCTGCAGCGTTTGGGTCCGCCCATAGAATATCACGGCCGCTTTCCCAGGCGGGTGAATGTGGAGTTTGCCCAGGTGGAGGATCGGGGGACTGTCAGGGTGCGGGTGTGGGAGAGGGGGAGCGGTGAGACCCTGTCCTGCGGCACCGGTGCCTGCGCGGTTCTTGCGGCAGGCGTATTAAATGACTTGACAGACCGCCAGGTTACGGTAAAATTAATAGGAGGAGACCTGTTGGCACAGTGGCGGGAGGATACCGGCGAAATTTTGCTGACAGGGCCCGCTGTCCACGTGTTTGACGGCGAGGTATAAAACATAGTAAAAGATAAGGAGAATACAAGAGATGTTCAAAGTAAATGAAGATTATCTGAAACTGCCCGGCAGCTATCTTTTCTCTACTATCGGGAAAAAAGTGGCGGCCTACCAGGAGGCAAATCCTGAGAAATCCATCATCCGCCTTGGTATCGGCGATGTGACCCAGCCTCTGGCTCCGGCCATCATCGACGCCCTCCACAGCGCGGTGGATGAGATGGCTCACGCAGAGACGTTCCACGGCTACGCGCCGGATCTTGGATATGAGTTCCTGCGCAGCGCCATGGCAAAAAATGACTATCAGGACAAGGGCTGCGATATAAGGGCAGACGAGATTTTTATCTCAGACGGAGCAAAGTGTGACTCCGGAAATATCCAGGAGATTTTTGCAAAGGACAACAAGATCGCTGTGTGCGATCCCGTGTATCCGGTGTATGTGGACACCAACGTCATGGCAGGCCGAACAGGCACCTACGATCCGAAGACGGAGACATGGAGTGATGTGATCTACATGCCCTGCACAAAGGAGACAAATTTCGCGCCGGAGCTTCCGAAGGAGACACCGGACATCATTTATCTGTGCTTCCCCAACAACCCTACAGGCTCCACCATCACAAAGGCACAGCTCCAGGAGTGGGTGGACTATGCCAATAAGGTGGGCGCTGTCATTATCTACGACGCGGCCTACGAGGCATATATCTCCGAGGAGGATGTTCCCCACACCATCTATGAGTGTGAGGGGGCAAGGACCTGCGCCATCGAGCTGCGCAGCTTCTCCAAAAACGCGGGATTTACCGGCGTGCGTCTGGGCGCCACCATCGTGCCCAAGGACATCAAGTCCGGTGATGTGATGCTCCACTCCCTTTGGGCAAGACGACACGGCACAAAGTACAACGGCGCGCCCTACATCGTGCAGAAGGCGGGCGAGGCAGTCTACTCAGAGGCAGGCAAGGCCCAGCTGAAGGGGCAGGTGGCATACTACATGAACAACGCCAAGGTTATCTATCAGGGGCTGAAGGACGCAGGCTACAATGTATCAGGCGGCGTCAACGCTCCCTACATCTGGCTGGAGACCCCCTCCGGAATGACCTCCTGGCAGTTCTTCGACTACCTTCTGGAGAATGCCGGCGTGGTGGGCACCCCCGGTTCAGGCTTCGGCCCCAGCGGGGAAGGATATTTCCGGCTGACAGCCTTCGGCTCCTACGAGAATACAGTGGCAGCGATCGAGAGAATAAAGAAGATGTAATTTAATTTGAGGAGGGTGTCCCAAAACTATGAATTTTTAAATTTATAGGAAAGGGGCACCCTTTCTTTTATCAAAAGGCTCTTTCATATCTGAAAAACGGCACTGGTCCTTAGCCTTCCAGTGCCATTTTTGTGA
>NZ_JACLYY010000029.1:0-1897 GCF_016900595.1 Faecalicatena fissicatena | reverse complement strand
AGATGTGTATAAGAGACAGGTATGCTGTGCAGCGGTAAAAAATGCCGTATGATGAAAGAGGTGTGATTGCATGCGCAAAGCCGCGGTGCTGTTTTTGGTGGGGCTGAGCCCCTTCCTGCTGGGATGGCTGCTCAGTCTGGGGATGACGACAATTTTTGCCCAGATGGGCGCCTGGTTCTACATCGTGGTAGGTCTGGCCGTGCTGACGCTGTGGATGGTGGTCTCCGGCACGTTTGGCTTCAAGGGCTCCAAGAGGGGCATGGCGCTCACCATGCTGTGCATCAACCTTCCAGCGCTGGTGGTGCTGGTGCTGCTGGGGGTGCAGGAGCTGTCCCTTCACGCCTACTGGGACAACGCAGTGGGCCTGCTGACCCAGTTCTTCTATCTGCCCCTTCTGCGCCTGGGCGCTATTGTGGCCATGTGGACCGGACAGGTGTTCTGGTTCTATTTCGGCGCATTCCTGCTGCTGGTGCTGTCCTCCTGGCTGGGCTGCCGGGCCAAGGACCCAGTGAAGAAATAAATTTTACGAAAACCGGAAAAATCTATTGACAGGACGGGATTTTTCAGGTATTATAACAGAGCGCCTGTAAAGGGGCGCAGTCTGCGATGATGCGGGAGATTGCGGCGCGAGCCGGTAACTTCCGCGGAGTATGTCCGAGCTAGAATCGGGCGGCTGAGGAGTCCGTGCACGGCGTATATCGCCGCGCAGGGAGTAAACCGGCCTGCTTGTGCCGGTTTTCTTCATGTCACGGAGTGATACGCACGGAAACGTGTGCTGAAGATTTCTCACCGTACGAAGCGTGCTCAATCCACCACTTCGTATGTTTTTAAGGAGGAACCACAATGGCAGCTCAGAAAGAAATGATCCGCATTCGCCTGAAGGCCTACGATCACCAGCTCATCGACCAGAGCGCTGAGAAGATCGTGGAGACCGCCAAGCGCACCGGCGCGTCCGTGTCCGGCCCCATCCCCCTGCCCACCAAGAAGGAGGTCGTGACCATCCTGCGCGCCGTCCATAAGTACAAGGATTCCCGCGAGCAGTTCGAGCGCCGCACCCATAAGCGCCTCATCGACATCCTCAAGCCCTCCCCCAAGACCGTGGAGGCCCTGATGTCCCTGGAGCTCCCCGCCGGCGTCGAGATCGAGATCAAGCTGTAACGAAGCGTGGAGAAGCCGGGAGCAGGCACGCAGTAAATCGCGCAGATGAAAAAACAGGCGACGCCAAAGGCGGAGCGGCATTTTTCACGGAGCGATGAACAGCGTGACGTTGCGAAGGCTTCGCAGCGTGACACAGCCATCTCAGACAACTACCTTTGTGTACCCGCAGTCCGCCGCGCTTTTGAGGCGGACGGGTCAAGTTGGCACGAAGCGCCTGAGCCGTCGTGAGCAGCGGCACAGCGGCCGCGCAGATGAAAAAACAGGCGACGCCAAAGGCGGAGCGGTATTTTTCACGGAGCGGCAAGCAGTGACGCGTTGCGAACAGGCGAGGCGTGACAGCGTCAACCAATAACCTTATTAAGGAGGAACTATCATGGAAAAGGCCATTATCGGCAAGAAGATCGGCATGACGCAGATCTTTGACGCCGACGGCAAGGTCATCCCGGTCACCGTTATTGAGGCTGGCCCCTGCACCGTGGTGCAGAAGAAGACCGAGGAGAAGGACGGCTACAACGCCGTTCAGCTCGGCTACGGCGACGTGGCGGAGCGCAAGCTCACCAAGCCTGAGCTGGGCCACCTGAAGAAGGCCGGCGACGCCCGCAAGAAGACCCTGAAGGAGTTCAAGCTGGCCAAGGCCGCCGAGATGAACGTGGGCGACGAGGTGAAGGTGGACGTGTTCGCCGAGGGCGACCGCGTGGACGTGACCGGCATCAGCAAGGGCTGTCTCTTATACACATCT
>NZ_JACLYY010000028.1:0-2552 GCF_016900595.1 Faecalicatena fissicatena | reverse complement strand
TTCTAACAGCTTAAGCAACAAGATGGGTAATTCCTTACTGGCGGTAAGGGGTATTAACCATAAATATATTGTAGTAGAAAAGAGGATAAAATTATGAAAATCGCAATCGCAGGCACAGGCTATGTAGGCCTGTCTATCGCAACACTTCTGGCACAGCACAATCAGGTCACGGCTGTAGATATTGTACCGGAAAAGGTGGAACTTATTAATCAAAAAAAGTCGCCTATACAGGATGATTATATAGAAGAATATTTAGCCCACAAGGATTTAAATCTTACGGCTACACTAGATGCGGAAGCTGCCTATAAAGAGGCAGCTTTTGTTGTGATTGCAGCGCCGACAAATTATGACAGCAAGAAAAACTTTTTTGATACTAGTGCTGTGGAGGATGTGATCAAGCTTGTGATCCAGTATAATCCGGATGCAGTCATGGTGATCAAGTCTACCATTCCGGTGGGGTTTACGGCTCATGTGAGGGAAAAGTATCACTGCGACAACATTATTTTCAGCCCTGAGTTCCTGCGGGAATCCAAGGCGTTGTATGACAATCTTTATCCCAGCAGGATTATTGTGGGGACCGATGTGGAGAACGCTCGTCTGGTCAAAGCTGCCAATACTTTTGCCGCCCTCCTGCAGGAGGGAGCTATTAAAGAGGACATCCCTACGCTGATCATGGGATTTACGGAGGCGGAGGCTGTGAAGCTCTTTGCCAATACCTATCTGGCTCTGCGGGTATCTTACTTTAATGAACTGGATACGTACGCTGAGATGAAAGGTTTGAATACGAAAGAGATTATCGATGGTGTGTGTCTGGATCCCCGAATAGGCACGCATTATAACAATCCCAGTTTTGGGTATGGCGGGTATTGCCTTCCAAAGGACACGAAACAGCTTTTGGCGAATTATGCGGATGTACCGGAAAATCTGATTGAAGCAATCGTAGAAAGTAACCGCACAAGAAAAGACTTTATTGCAAATCAGGTTTTATCGAAAGCCGGGTACTATGATTATTTTGAGGAAGGCGATTATAAAAAGGAGAATGAAAAAGAATGTATAGTCGGTGTGTACCGGTTGACTATGAAGAGTAATTCTGACAACTTCCGGCAGAGCAGCATCCAGGGAGTGATGAAAAGAATTAAGGCAAAGGGGGCTACAGTAATCGTATATGAGCCTACATTGGAGGATGGAAGCACATTTTTCGGCAGTAAAGTGGTAAATGACCTGGCAGATTTTAAAGAAAGAAGCCAGGTCATTATTGCGAACCGCTATGACAGATCGCTGGATGATGTAGCAGAGAAAGTATACACAAGAGATATTTTCAGCCGAGATTAGTCAAGCGCATTAAATCAGATGGATGTTTTTGCTGTACTGCAGTTGACATACTTGAAAATAAGTTATAAAATGACAATGACAGGCGACATAAGTGTGACGGTGAATCTGGAATGGGAGGATAAGGCATTTTCAGGAGAAGAGCAGGAAGAGATCATGGAAGGTCATACTGTGATAGATCAGGAAGAGGAAAGAACATACAGAATGCTGGAAAAGCGTATACATGGTATGATGGAACTGGGAAAACAAGCACAGGATTTTGACGGTTCTGTGGATAAGTTGATTGAGGAGTAAACATGGACAGAGCAGGAAGGTTTGTGGAGTTATTAGAGAATGGAAAGATCAAAAAGAACATATTGCCTAATTCATCTGAAGATTATACGCTTATACAGGAACAGAAGGAACTGGAGGAGTATGTGCGCTTTTTAAACAGTTTTGCGTTTGATACATTGAGAGAATGTGAGGTGGCGCTGTATAATGGCGACGAACAGGTCTAATTATGACTATGAGGAAATTATAAAAAATTTTGGAAGAGAAAAGCTCATAAAATGGTATAATAAGATGCTGGAGACCATCCTGGAAAGCTATAAGGCAGGAAGGATTTTTGAGAAATCGATTGTATAGAGTAGAAAAATAAAAAGAATATCCTATCAGACAGAGAAGCTTTTTCGCCATGCTGGAAGCATGGCGGAGGGCTTTTTTATTTTACAAAAAACAAAGGAGATCAAACCAATGAGCAGTATATTTGCAGGTAAAACCTTAATGATCACCGGCGGCACCGGTTCCTTCGGGAACGCTGTCCTGGACCGGTTCTTAAAAACGGATATTAAGGAGATCCGTATATTTTCCCGCGATGAGCTAAAGCAGGACAATATGCGGCATTTTTATCAGCGGGAATTCCCGGAGTACAGCGACAAGCTGAAGTTCTATATCGGCGATGTGCGGGATATCCAGTCCGTGAAAAATGCCATGCACGGTGTGGATTACATCTTCCATGCAGCGGCCCTGAAGCAGGTGCCCTCCTGTGAGTTCTTCCCCATCGAGGCGGTGAAGACCAATGTCCTGGGAACAGAGAACGTGCTGACCGCGGCCATCGAGGCAGGGGTGAAGAAGGTCATCTGCCTGTCCACCGACAAGGCCGCCTATCCGGTGAACGCCATGGGCACCTCCAAGGCCATGATGGAGAAGGTGATCGTGGCCAAATCAAGGACGGTTTCTCCGGA
>NZ_JACLYY010000027.1:0-2828 GCF_016900595.1 Faecalicatena fissicatena | reverse complement strand
TGTATATTCTGACTCGTAAGAACCGTTTGCACGGTCACTCTGAGCCATTGTAATGCTGAAACAGAGCCACCTTCACGGAAGGTGAGCCATCCTTATAAATCTTTCTTATAATGAGATTGGCACACATCAGTGTGACTATCATTATAGGAGGTCGGTAATTATGGTTAATTATCGAGAAATTTTGAGGCTTGACAGCCTTAACTACACTCAGCGTCAGATTGCTGCCAGTGTACACAGTTCCAGAAATACCATCAGCGAGGTATTACATTTAGCAGATGCAAAAGGACTGCACTGGCCATTGGATGACACTGTCACCAATCAGGAGATTATGTCACTGCTGTATCCTCAAAGAAAGGATGCAGTAAACCCGAGGAAAGAGCCGGATTACAGTTACATCCACAAGGAACTTGCGAAGCCCGGAGTAAATCTTTCCCTGCTATGGACAGAATACTGCAGCAAATGTGATTCCGAAGGATGCACACCATATATGTATTCTCAGTTCTGCGATAAATACCGTCATTGGGCACGTCTGACCAAAGCGACCATGCGCATCAAGCACAAGCCAGGTGAGGCAATGCAGGTGGACTGGGCTGGCACAACCATTCCGTATCAGGATCCAGTCACTGCAGAAACATACGATGCATATATCTTTGCCGCTGTGCTTCCATGCAGCTGCTATGCATATGTAGAAGCCTGTGAAGATATGAAATCAACGAACTGGCTTCTGTGCCATGTGCATGCCTATGAGTATTTCGGCGGTGTGACAAGACTGTTGATCCCGGATAATCTTAAGACCGGTGTTGTAAAGAACACCCGTTATGATACAGTATTGAACAAAAGCTATCACGAAATGGCAGAGTATTATGAAACTGCCATCGTTCCAGCCAGAGTCCTTCACCCAAAAGACAAAAGCCTTGCGGAAGGAATGGTGAAATTTGTAACCACCTGGATCATAGCCGCCCTGCGCAATCGAAAATTTTTCTCGTTTGAAGAAGTACAGTGTGCTGTAGCAGAAAAGCTGGAAGAATTAAACCAGTACCCTTTCAAAAAACGGGAGGGATGCCGCTACAGTGCTTATTCAGACGAAGAACAGGCATTTATGAAGCCGCTCCCTTTAACCCCGTATGAGCCTGCAGTCTGGTCCACTGCAAAGGTTCCCCTTGATTATCTCATAACGGATGGGAAAAATAAATATTCCGTTCCGTTTGATCTGATTGGAGAAAAAGTGGATATCCGGCTCACAAAAACAATGGTAGAGGTATTCTTCCACGGTTCCAGAGTAGCATCCCATAAACGGGTGCTCAGGCCGCTTCGCGATCCGATTGTGCAGCCAGAACATATGCCGATCGAACACCGTAAATATCTCACCTACAACGCAGATGAATTTATCCGCTGGGCACAGGATGCAGGGCAGCATACATTGGCTGTTGTTAAAGCGTTCCTATCCTCTGGCCGGGAACCAGAACAAGGATATAAATCCTGTGCAAGTCTCACCCGCCTTGGCGATAAATATGGGCTCAATCGGCTGGAAAAGGCTTGCGAAAGAGTAATCGCCTATAGCGTCCAGCCATCCATACGCACCATCAGCACGGTTTTGAAAAATAGACAGGATAAGCTTGCTTCTGCGTCATCTGACGTTCCAAAACCGCCAAAGAGCCATGGAATCACGCGTGGCGCCGCTTACTTTCAGAGGGGAGGTGCACAGCAATGATCAATCAGAGCACCCTTGATTCCCTGAAAGCTATGAGGTTGACTGCAATGGCTGCAGAACTGGAACACCAGTTGGAAGATGCCGCTACTTATCGGCCCCTTGGATTTGAGGAACGTATCGGTCTTCTTGTGGATGCAGAATGGAACCGGCGTCAGGCGAATAAGCTCTCCCGCTATATCAAGAATGCACATTTTGCTGCTCCTAACGCAATCATAGAAGGAATTGAGTATCATGAGGATCGCAAGCTGGATAAAGCGGAGATCCTTCGGTTCGCCACATGCCAATATATAATGGACAAGCATCATATCATCCTGAAAGGTGCATCAGGAAATGGGAAAACCTATCTTGCCTGTGCCCTTGGACATGCGGCCTGCCGGAAGTTCAGATCTGTAAAGTATATCCGCATGCCGGAACTTTTGGATGAACTGAATGTTGCCAAAGCCTGCGGCACCTTTAAAAAGACGATACAATCCTACCAGAAAGTCGAACTTCTCATTCTTGATGAATGGCTGATCCGGGCACTTTCACCTCAGGAATCTTATGATCTCCTGGAGATTGTAGAATCCAGATGTGAAAAAGGCTCTGTTATCTTTTGCACACAGTATGAACCGGACGAGTGGTACGACAGGATCAATCCGGATCCCAATGTTGAAAGTCCAATCTCTGAGGCAATCATGGACCGGATCATCCATAATTCCTATGAAGTTCTGATCGAAGGCAAGGTCTCTATGCGCGAACGCCACGGACTAAAAGCCTCTTTGAAAGGGGGGCGTCCATAATGAACTATTCCGAAAGAGATCTGCTAATCGAGCTGGCTGTTGCCAACCAAACCATAAAGGAAGCAGAGGAAGCCTTTGATAAACTGCGTAAAGATTACCATTTATTACGGGAGCATACTGATAGGCTGGAGGCAATCCTGAGAGAGCACAACATACCATTTCCTGAGTTTTGGGGATGGTAGCATCCAACTTTACAATATTCAGTTTTTATCTATAGCATCAGTATAGACTGATGTTACCAAATTTAAATGGCTCAGTCTCCGTGAAGGTGGTTCTCATCTTCCGTGAGACTGGCTCAGAATACTCGTGCAAGTGGTGCTACACGAGTGGAATATACA
>NZ_JACLYY010000026.1:0-3069 GCF_016900595.1 Faecalicatena fissicatena | reverse complement strand
AATGTACCTTGAAAACCGCATATAAGAAATTGATGAAAATATCAAGACATCCGAGGCATCATCAGAGATGATGATGACACACTTTGAAGAAAACAAAGTAAAAAAATTGACCTGAACCAACGCATGTAACGCTATACATGTGTGGAAGGAGTCCCGTTCCCGCGGGAGGCCTTCAAGTTGGTTATGCATGAAAGAGCGCAGGGTGGATGCCTTGGCACTAAGAGCCGATGAAAGACGTGATAAGCTGCGAAAAGCTTCGGGGAGGAGCAAATATCCATTGATCCGGAGATCTCTGAATGGGGAAACCCACATGAGCAAACCTCATGTATCCATACGCCAATCCATAACGTATGGAGGGGAACCCGGTGAACTGAAACATCTAAGTAGCCGGAGGAAGAGAAAGAAACATCGATTCCGGAAGTAGCGGCGAGCGAAACCGGAAGAGCCCAAACCGGGGTGCGTGCACCCCGGGGTTCGGACCGCGGAATTGATCTTGTGAGCCTAGCAGAATGGTTTTGGGAAAGCCAGCCAGAGAGGGTGAAAGCCCCGTAAGCGAAAGGTGAGCGAGCATGGCGGTATCCAGAGTAGGTCGAGACACGTGGAACCTTGACTGAATACGCGGGGACCACCCCGTAAGGCTAAATACTCCTTAGTGACCGATAGCGCATAGTACTGTGAAGGAAAGGTGAAAAGGACCCCGGGAGGGGAGTGAAAGAGAACCTGAAACCCTGTGTTTACAAGCTGTGGAAGAACTTTACATGTTCAACCGCGTACTTTTTGTAGAACGGTCCGGCGAGTTACGCTGGCTGGCGAGGTTAAGGACTAAAGGTCCGGAGCCGAAGGGAAACCAAGTCTTAATAGGGCGGTTAGTCAGTCGGAGTAGACCCGAAACCGGGTGATCTATCCATGTCCAGGTTGAAGTTGCCGTAAAAGGCAATGGAGGACCGAACCCACATCCGTTGAAAAGGGTGGGGATGAGGTGTGGATAGGGGAGAAATTCCAATCGAACCCGGAGATAGCTGGTTCTCCTCGAAATAGCTTTAGGGCTAGCCTCATGAGAGTCTTGCGGAGGTAGAGCACTGAATTTCCTAGGGGGCGTCAAAGCTTACCGAAGAATATCAAACTCCGAATGCCGCGTAGATGGTTCATGGGAGTCAGACTACACGAGATAAGTTGGGTAGTCGAAAGGGAAAGAGCCCAGACCTGCAGCTAAGGTCCCAAAGTATGTGTTAAGTGGAAAAGGATGTGGGATTTCAAAGACAACCAGGATGTTGGCTTAGAAGCAGCCACACATTAAAAGAGTGCGTAATAGCTCACTGGTCGAGAGGTCCTGCGCCGAAAATGTCCGGGGCTGAAACACATCACCGAAGCTCAGGAATGTTTTAACATTGGTAGAGGAGCATTGCATACGGGAAGAAGCAGTACCGGAAGGAGCTGTGGACTGTATGGAAGAGAGAATGCCGGAATGAGTAGCGAGAGGAAGGTGAGAATCCTTCCGGCCGAATATCCAAGGTTTCCAGAGTAAAGCTGATCTGCTCTGGGTAAGTCGGGACCTAAGGCGAGGCCGAGAGGCGTAGTCGATGGACAACAGGTTGAAATTCCTGTACTACGGTATGACAGAACTGTGGGGACGCAGAAAGAGAGCACTACCGGGAATGGAAAGACCGGGGCAAGCGAGGTAGGAGGTAAGTTGGCAAATCCGCTTATCAATCCGAAGACGTGACGCATACCGAACTAAAAGTAGGGAAATGTGTGAGCTGGCTGCCAAGAAAAGCCGCTATTGTTCATACCGTACCCGTACCGTAAACCGACACAGGTGGATGAGGAGAGAATCCTAAGGCCGACGGGAGAAGCATTGTTAAGGAACTCGGCAAAATGACTCCGTAACTTCGGGAGAAGGAGTGCCTGCGAGAGCAGGCCGCAGAGAATTGGCCCAAGCAACTGTTTAGCAAAAACACAGGTCTATGCGAAACCGAAAGGTGAGGTATATGGGCTGACGCCTGCCCGGTGCTGGAAGGTTAAGGGGAGAGGTTAGCCGTAAGGCGAAGCTTTGAACTTAAGCCCCAGTAAACGGCGGCCGTAACTATAACGGTCCTAAGGTAGCGAAATTCCTTGTCGGGTAAGTTCCGACCCGCACGAAAGGCGTAATGATTTGGGCACTGTCTCGACAATGCACCCGGTGAAATTGAAGTACCAGTGAAGATGCTGGTTACCTGCGCCAGGACGGAAAGACCCCATGGAGCTTTACTCTAGCTTGATACTGGGACTCGGTATTGTATGTACAGGATAGGTGGGAGGCTAGGAAGTGGTGACGCCAGTTGCCATGGAGCCGCTGTTGGGATACCACCCTTGCAGTGCTGGGTTTCTAACCTGCGGCCGTAATCCGGCCGGGGGACAATGTCAGGTGGGGAGTTTGACTGGGGCGGTCGCCTCCGAAAGGGTATCGGAGGCGCTCAAAGGTTCCCTCAGAATGGTTGGAAACCATTCGAAGAGTGCAAAGGCAGAAGGGAGCTTGACTGCGACACCGACGGGTGGAGCAGGTACGAAAGTAGGACTTAGTGATCCGGTGGTATAAAGTGGGATTGCCATCGCTCAACGGATAAAAGCTACCCTGGGGATAACAGGCTTATCACTCCCAAGAGTTCACATCGACGGAGTGGTTTGGCACCTCGATGTCGGCTCATCGCATCCTGGGGCTGAAGTAGGTCCCAAGGGTTGGGCTGTTCGCCCATTAAAGCGGTACGCGAGCTGGGTTCAGAACGTCGTGAGACAGTTCGGTCCCTATCCGGCGTGGGCGTAGGATATTTGAGAGGAGCTGTCCTTAGTACGAGAGGACCGGGATGGACTGGCCGCTGGTGTATCTGTTGACTTACCAAGGTCATGGCAGAGTAGCCAAGCCGGGAAGGGATAAACGCTGAAGGCATCTAAGCGTGAAGCCCCCCTCAAGATGAGATATCCCTACGTAAAGTAGTAAGACCCCTTGAAGACGACGAGGTAGATAGGGCAGAGGTGGAAGTGTGGTAACACATGGAGCTGACTGTTACTAATCGGTCGAGGGCATAACCAAAG
>NZ_JACLYY010000025.1:0-3714 GCF_016900595.1 Faecalicatena fissicatena | reverse complement strand
AGATGTGTATAAGAGACAGGTCTGATTAAAATGATGCACAGCCTGGGTGGCGGTAATCTGGAGGAATTAGGGATTGCCCTAAATGTAGCATGCCTGTCTCTCGGATATGCCATCTTTTTGAATCTGCTATTACTTCCGGTAGGGTTTCTGTTGCGAAAGACGTTGGGAGAGATAGAACAGGCGGATAAGGTAGACCAAGCTGCGGGAACTATTTCGGTGCGGCGAAAGCGCAGTAGAGCAGGGTGATTGGTCGGGGTGAATTAGGGCATCTGTTTACCTGCCGGGCTGAACTATATAGGAAGATAGATATTTTTCTCTGACAGGAGAAAGCACATAGGCCGCAGCCTCTGCGCTTGGTGTAAAAAAGAGAACTGCACTTCCGTACGCCGCCCTTTCGGGCTGGCGGTTCGGAAGTGCAGTTCCAGTTCTGTCGCCTGATAACCGAAGCCGACATACTGCTCTGTCATGCTATTTCAGATGAAGAAAGCCCCGGATACATACCTGTTCTGACCTACCTTTATCTAATCGAGAAATCCATCATACCATGCCAAACGCCATTTGTAACACCGTACGTAAATCAATTGGGGACTAGCTGGGCATTTTGGAAGGTTCCCAGCCAGTCGAGGTTGAGGGGAATGGGGGTAAGGAAGGTATCTGGTCGGACGGCCTCCCCGTGGAAATCGCTGCCCCCCGTGATATGGAGGCCGTATTTGTCTGCAAGGCGCAGATAGGCGGCGGTCTGTTCGGGGGAATGCCGGGGATAAAAGCACTCAATCCCATCCAGCCCCGCGTCCTTCAGTGCACGGAGGATTTCCTCCAGGCGCCCGTGGGAGCAGCCGAGCTGGCAGGGATGGGCCAGAACCGCCTTTCCGCCCGCGTCATGGATGGCCGCGATGCATTCCGGGGCGCCGGCCTTCCACCGCTCAATGCGCTGGTATTCGTCCGTGTCCAGATAGCGGTCGAAGGCCTCCCGGAGGGAGGAGACATACCCGCGCCGGAGCATCACCCGGGCGAAGTGGGGGCGGGCGACCACTCCGCCGCCGGCGAGGGCCTCCACCTCCTCCAGCGGCACGTCCAGCCCCTTCCCGCGGAGAAACGCGGCGATGCGGTATTTCCGCTCCTCCCGGCTGGCGCGGAGCCTGCGGCAGAGCTCCGCCAGGGCGGGACACTCGGGGCCCAGATTGAGGCCGAGTATGTGCATGTGACGGTCCTCCCGGGCCCCCAGCTCCACCCCGCGGAGCACCGTCAATCCGCAGGCTTGTCCCGCCCGGACGGCCTCCTCCGCGCCGTCCATGGTGTCGTGATCGGTGACCGCCAGAATCTGGATTCCGGCCGCCAGGGCCTTGGCGGCCAGTTGGGACGGGGTATACTGCCCGTCTGACGCGGTGGTATGGGTATGCAGATCCGCGGGACAGGTCATAAAAACCGCCTCCTCAATTCTTCACCGCCACAACGCGGATGACGGGGGGATCGTCGTTGCCGTAGGGGGCGAAGCCGGTCTGTTCCCTGGCGTACTCGATGCGGAAGCCGGCCTGCCGGAGGGCCTCGGTCAGCTCGTCCAGCACAAGAAAACGGCGGTAGTGGTTGTCGTAGAAAAAGGCGTTGCGCTCCAGCGCCTCCCCCTTGCCGTAGAGCGGGTCATGGACGCTGCGCACCTCGATGAAGAACTTTCCGCCCGGCCTGAGGGCCCGGGCCATGCTCCCCAGGAGCATCCGCTCCTGCTTCTGGTTGATGGCGTGGATGGTAAAGCGGCTGTAGGCGTAGTCATAGCTCTCCGGCTGGTGGAGGGTGTGGCTGACGAAGTCGCCGCATACGAACCGGGCGTGTGGGACCGGCTGCTGCCGGAGCATGCCGATGGCCGCCTCAGACAGGTCCATCGCCACCACGTCCAGCCCCAGAGAGGCAAAGTAGAGGGCGTCCCGCCCGTTGCCGCACCCCAGCTCCGCCAGCGTCCGCCCCGGCTCCACCAGGGTGGACACATACCGGGCGAAGGGGGAGGGGCTGGTGGGGCAGAGCTTGTTTTGATAATACAGGTTCCAGTAATCGGTATTGTCGATGGGGTGCTCCACGATATTCGGGTAGAGCGCCCCTTCGATCTCCTCTACCAGCTCCAGCGGAGTGCGCTCCCCGTCGTTCTGGAGCACAAGGTCGGGGCTTTGGGGCTCGTCAAAGGGCAGATCCACCCCCACCACATTGCGCCCCCCGGTATAGAGGCCCTTCTGGTTGCGCTGGATGAGGGTCTCTTTTTTGACCCGGATATAGATTTCCTTGTAATTTGGAATATGCTCCCGGTTCCAGCGGCGCACAGTGTCAAACATGGCGATGGAGCAGCACACCACGTCGATACCCTGGTCGGAGAGCAGCCTGCACACCCGGAAGATCCGGCCCGCCCAGCGCAGGCGCTCATCGTTGGTGTAGCCCACATCCTCGCCGAAGGCCACCCGGATTTCGTCCCCATCCAGATAGACCGCATTGGGCTTGGTGTTTTTGAGCCGCTGGTAGAACAGGCTGCCCACGGTCGTCTTCCCCGCCCCAGACAGGCCGGTGAAAAAATATACGGTTCCCTTGTGTTCCATGTCCTCCTCCTCAGTGATACAGCGGCTGTTCCAGCAGCGCCGGGTCCAGCTCCAAAAGGGGCATGAAGTTCAGCGGCGCGCCGTTTTTGTTGACGAACCGCAGCCCCCGCATCAAAACGCCTGCGATCTCCCGCCGCTTGGCCGCCATGTTTTCCCCGATCTCGGTCAAGATCTCCTGCCGCCGCTGTTCCGGGTCCTCCCCCTCGAAAAACACCTTGTGCTCCATTGCCTTTTTATAGGAGGCCAGGATCAGGTCCGTGCAGCCGTGCAGCCTGCCGACCAGCGCGTTCATCGCCTCTTCGTCCATGGGCGCGCCGTCGTAATACTGAAAATCATAGCCGTAGCGCCGGTATACGTCTCCCATCAGATACTCCAGATACACCCGCTCCTCCCGGCCCAGGTACTCCTCATAGGTCCGGTAGATGGCCGCCGGGTCAAAGCCCCGGTCATTTCCCTTCAAAGACTCCGGGTCCCGCTCGCCGTTGCGGGAACAGTAGGTCATGCTCTTCGTATAGGGTAGGTCCAAAAAGGCTGCCAGGGCGGTAAAGGTGGCTTTCGGATTCAGCTTGCCGTCCTCAAAGCGGACCAGCACCGAATCCTGAAACAGTCGGTCCTGCCAGTCCACCATGTAGTTCCGGTTCAGGACCCGTTCGGTGAGCTCGTCGGGGATTGTCAGCGGCTCCTGGCCCGGTTTCCACTCGTCAATCTGGCGTTGCATGAATCGCACACACGCCCCGGTGGAGGTGGTGGGACGGCGCAGGGGTGTAAACGTTTTGATATACTTGAAGCCCTTGAGGGGGGAGAAGTCCCGCAGCTCCTGATACTCCGGGGAGTCCAGCACCGCCCGGTTCTGGTCGTTCGCGCCCAGAGTGCAGTGGTAGTTGTGGAAGTGGGGTTGGAAAAAAATAGATGGAACGATTCGGGCAGCGGGGTCCAGGTTCCGCAGATCCGCCATAGCCAGATAAAGGGCCACGAAGATATCCTTGTCCGTCCGGTCCCGCATCCGGCTGAGCTGATTCGCCAGCCGCTGGGGCTTCTCCAGATCCCCGTCACCGATGACGCTGTCAAAGGTGATCGTTCCGCCGCTGCTGAGGAGCTGTCGGAACTTCGATACCTGATCCCGCAGATGGTAGAGCAT
>NZ_JACLYY010000024.1:0-4240 GCF_016900595.1 Faecalicatena fissicatena | reverse complement strand
TCACAAAAATGGCACTGGAAGGCTAAGGACCAGTGCCGTTTTTCAGATATGAAAGAGCCTTTTGATAAAAGAAAGGGATGCCCCTTTCCTATAAATTTAAAAATTCATAGTTTTGGGACACCCTCTTTTTACTATATTCAGTTTTTCCTATTGAGTTATTTGTTTTTCGGAACAGTAAAGCGGGCTTCCGGCTTTCCAACGTATCTTTCCGGGTGAAGCCGTCTGTCTCTGAACTCTGCACAGGCTGTGTAAAGAACGTCTGTGGAGGAGTTGATACCTGTCTCGCAGGAATCCTGGATCACGCCGATAATGAAGCCTACGCCGACAACCTGCATTGCGATATCGTTCGGAATGTTAAACAGGCTGCAGGCAAGGGGGATCAGGAGCAGTGAACCGCCGGCCACACCGGATGCTCCGGCCGCACTGGCTGCTGCCAGAACGCACATGATCAGCGCTGTTCCAAAGGATACCTGAATGTCCAGTGTGGTAGCTGCTGCCAGTGCCATGGTGGAGATCGTGATAGCGGCTCCGGCCATGTTGACAGTAGATCCAAGCGGGATGGAGATCGAATATGTATCCTCGTCCAGATTCAGGTTTTTGCACAGCTCCATATTTACAGGAATGTTTGCCGCGGAGCTTCTTGTGAAGAAGGCGGTGATAAAGCTCTCCTTCAGGCAGGTAAATACAAGCGGGTACGGGTTTTTCCGCACGCACACAAAGGTAACCAGAGGATTGATGATAAAGGCAACGACCGCCATGCTTCCGACAAGGACAAGGATCAGTCTGCCGTAATCAACAAGAGCGCCCAGACCCTGCTCAGAGATAGTGGTAAAGATCAGGCCCATAATACCGAAGGGGGCACAGCTGATGACCCACTGCACGGCGATGGATACGGCATCCGAGATGTCCTCCAGGGCTTTCTTTGTTCCGGCTCCCGCTTTTTTCAGGGCGATACCGAAGATGATGGCCCAGGCCAGGATGCCGATATAGTTTGCGTTGACAATGGCGTTGACCGGATTGTCTACCAGGTTCATCAGAAGGTTTGTCAGAACCTCCACCACGCCGCTGGGAGGTGCGATGTCTGTTGTGGATGTGCCTTCAGCAAAGGTGATGGTAACCGGGAAAATGTAGTGCGCGATTACCGCAACGAGTGCTGCCAGCAGATTTCCGAGCATATACAGGACCACGATCGCGGCCATGTTGGTGTGCTGCCCTTCGCCCATGTGGCACAGCGCGCTCATGACAAGGAAAAATACGAGCACGGGCGCGATGCCGCGGAGCGCCCCAACGAACAGATCACCGAGAATGGAAATTCCGGATGCCTGAGGAACAACAAGGCCAAGGATGATACCAATGATCAGGCCGACAATGATACGTTTTACAAGGCTGATGCTGTTCCATTTTTTGATTGCGTTTTTCATACTGTTTTTCGCAGATAGACGCGGCTATCTGCTTCTCCTCTCTTTCTCTCATTATTTCAGTTTGGTCTTCGCTACCTGATAGATTATATTATTGCACAGATTATCGAATATTGCTATACAAAAAGTGAAAAAATTTATAAAAAACTCAATGATTTTCACAAAAATGTTATAAAAATAACAATCAAAAACAGCATTTTGCATAAAAAAATTCTTATTTTAATTGTAGGAAACGTCATGGGGTGTTATAATAGCCAAAGAGCAGTTGTTTCCGAAAAAAAACTGCGGAGACATCAGAAAATGGAGGTATGTATATCATGGGAGAACAAATGAATGACGGAATGATGTGGGCGCTCGTCAAGGAGAAGCCGGAGGAGGGACTCTGGATGAAGAGAGTTCCCATTCCCGAGGTGGGGCCGAACGATGTGAAGATCAAGATCCATAAGACAGCGATCTGCGGTACGGACGTACATATCTGGCAGTGGAATGAATGGGCACAGCACACCATCCCTATCGGACTTACAGCCGGCCACGAGTATGTTGGGGAAGTCGTGGAGGTAGGCGAGGGTGTCCGGGGATTTAAGCCCGGTCATCTTGTATCCGGTGAGGGGCACATTACCTGTGGAAAATGCCGGAACTGCCTGGAGGGACACAAGGAGAACTGCAAGGACGCCAAGGGCGTGGGCGTGAACCGGAACGGAGCCTTTGCCGAGTATCTTGTCATTCCATCCAGCAATGTGTGGCCCTGTAACCCGAATATCCCGGAGGAGATGTACGCCATCTTTGATCCTTTTGGAAACGCAACCCACACGGCTCTGTCCTACGATGTGCTGGGAGAGGACGTGCTGGTGGCCGGAGCGGGTCCCATCGGCATCATGGCTGCGGCTATTGTGAAATTTGCAGGGGCAAGACACGTGGTGGTGACGGACTTCAATGAGTACCGCCTGGAGCTGGCAAAGAAGCTGGGGGCTACCAGGGTGGTCAATCTCGGGAAGGAGAAGCTGCCGGATGTGATGAAAGAGATCGGAATGACAGAGGGCTTTGATGTGGGACTTGAGATGTCCGGGTCCCAGGCGGGCCTTCATGACATGATCCACAATATGAAGCACGGCGGGAAGATCGCGCTGCTGGGGCTGCAGAGAACAGACGCTACAGTAGATCTGGAGACAGTGATCTTCAACGGCCTGAATATCCGTGGCATTTATGGAAGAAAGGTGTGGGATACATGGTACAAGATGTCCACCATGCTTCAGGCAGGCCTGGATATCAGCGGCATCATTACACATCATTTTGACATCAAGGATTACCGCAAGGGCTTTGAGGCGATGATCTCCGGCCAGTCCGGAAAGGTCATTCTGGACTGGGCACACATCAATGACTGATGGGGATTGTGTGAGATCCGCAATGAGGCGGGACAGATCCTGGCGTAAAGCTGGAGGACATTTTATATTATAATAAGGTAAAGGAGCATAAAAGAAAATGGCACGTAAAGACGATATTTTAAACATTTACGCAAAAGAAGTGGAAGGCATCAGGGAGGCAGGACTTTTTAAGGGAGAGGCCCCCTTTGTGTCACCCCAGGGCGCAAGAGTGACTATGGAGGACGGAAGGGAGCTCCTCTGTATGTGCGCAAACAATTACCTGGGCCTCGGGGACAGCCCGCGGCTGATCGAGGCTGCCAAGAAGACCTACGATGAAAAGGGCTTCGGCGTGGCGTCCGTCCGCTTTATCTGCGGCACACAGGATATCCACAAGAAGCTGGAGAAGACCATCTCTGATTTCCTGGGAACGGATGACACGATCCTCTATTCTTCCTGCTTTGACGCCAACGGAGGCCTTTTCGAGACTCTTCTGACAGCGGACGACGCGGTGATCAGCGATGAGCTGAACCACGCCTCCATTATCGACGGTGTGCGCCTGTGCAAGGCCAGGAGATACCGCTATAAAAATAATGACATGGAAGACCTGGAGGCAAAGCTGAAGGAGGCCGACGAGGCCGGGGCAAGGATCAAGCTGATCGCCACGGACGGTGTTTTCTCCATGGACGGAATTATCTGCAACCTGAAGGGAATCTGTGATCTGGCGGACAAGTACAACGCTCTTGTCATGGTGGATGACAGCCACGCGGTGGGCTTTGTGGGCAAGACAGGCCGTGGAACCCCGGAGTACTGCGGCGTCCAGGGAAGAGTGGACATCATCACAGGAACCCTCGGAAAAGCCCTGGGAGGAGCATCCGGCGGATATACATCCGGACGTAAGGAAATCATCGATCTTCTGCGTCAGAGGAGCCGTCCGTACCTCTTCTCCAACTCCCTGGCTCCGGCCATTGCAGGCGCCAGCATTGAGATGTTCAGGATGCTGGACGAGAGCACAGAGCTCAGAGACCATCTGGAAGAGGTGACCGCCTACTACAGAAAGCTTCTTGTAGACAACGGCTTTGACGTGATCCCTGGCACACATCCCTGCGTACCTGTTATGCTGTACGATGAGAAGACAGCCGCTGAGTTCGCGAAGCGGATGGTGGACAAGGGCGTATATGTAGTTGCCTTCTCCTACCCGGTAGTGCCGAAGGGCAAGGCGAGGATCCGCACCCAGGTGTGCGCAAGCCACACAAAAGAGGACATCGATTTCATCGTAAAATGCTTCATCGAAGTGCGGGAAGAGATGGGATTGTAGGTTTTTCGTTTTTATTCCTAATGAGGGTGTCCCAAAACTATGAATTTTTAAATTTATAGGAAAGGGGCACCCTTTCTTTTATCAAAAGGCTCTTTCATATCTGAAAAACGGCACTGGTCCTTAGCCTTCCAGTGCCATTTTTGTGA
>NZ_JACLYY010000023.1:0-4895 GCF_016900595.1 Faecalicatena fissicatena | reverse complement strand
GAGACAGGTGGTGCATGGTTGTCGTCAGCTCGTGTCGTGAGATGTTGGGTTAAGTCCCGCAACGAGCGCAACCCTTATTGTTAGTTGCTACGCAAGAGCACTCTAGCGAGACTGCCGTTGACAAAACGGAGGAAGGTGGGGACGACGTCAAATCATCATGCCCCTTATGTCCTGGGCCACACACGTACTACAATGGTGGTTAACAGAGGGAGGCAATACCGCGAGGTGGAGCAAATCCCTAAAAGCCATCCCAGTTCGGATTGCAGGCTGAAACCCGCCTGTATGAAGTTGGAATCGCTAGTAATCGCGGATCAGCATGCCGCGGTGAATACGTTCCCGGGCCTTGTACACACCGCCCGTCACACCATGAGAGTCGGGAACACCCGAAGTCCGTAGCCTAACCGCAAGGAGGGCGCGGCCGAAGGTGGGTTCGATAATTGGGGTGAAGTCGTAACAAGGTAGCCGTATCGGAAGGTGCGGCTGGATCACCTCCTTTCTAAGGAGACTTCAACGGAAGTAGTTTTCTGTTGTAACGTCCTAAGGTCAGCTTTCTGGAGCGAATGGCTTTCACGTTGTTTAATTTAGAGGGTACACGCGTCAAGAACATATGCCGGTGGCATATGTTTAGCGGGTACCGCGGCGGCTGTGCCGACGCGGGCCAGGCGAAAGAGAAGCGAATGGCACCTTGAACGGGCCCATAGCTCAGCTGGCTAGAGCGCACGACTGATAATCGTGAGGTCGGTGGTTCGAGTCCACTTGGGCCCACCACCAAAACCCTGGGGGTTTAGTTCAGCTGGTAGAACACCTGCTTTGCAAGCAGGGGGTCACCGGTTCGAGTCCGGTAACCTCCACCAATTTAAGAATGGATTTTAACACTCAAGGGATTGAGTGTTAAAATCTGGCCTTAAAGGCTGGAAGGCGGCACCTTGAAAACTGAACAATGTAGATCGAAAGTACAAGAGCAAGCAACAGAGGGCAAAACAGCAATGTTGTGGAACTAAGATAGAATGGCGAAAGCCGTTCTAGTAAGGGTAAAAACAATGGAGCTAATTGCAAAACTTCTGTGATGCCTGCATAATTCATGATTTTGAGAACAGCTCAGAGATGAGACTGTTCTACAAGGTCAAGCTAGAAAGAGCGCAAGGGGAATGCCTTGGCATCAGGAGCCGAAGAAGGACGTGACAAGCTGCGATAAGCTGCGGTGAGCTGCACATAAGCTTTGACCCGCAGATTTCCGAATGGGGAAACCCGGCAGAGCAATACTCTGTCAGCGTGCGTTGAATCAAATAGGCGTACGCGGGGAACCGCCTGAACTGAAACATCTAAGTAGGGCGAGGAAGAGAAATCAACCGAGATTCCGCTAGTAGTGGCGAGCGAACGCGGAAGAGGGCAAACCGGAGGATTTATCCTCCGGGGTTGTGGACAGTTTTTTAGCAACTGGAACTAGGAGAACGGTATGGGAAGGCCGGCCATAGCGGGTGATAGCCCCGTATCCGAAAGGGAAGGTTGTGCGACTGGATCCAGAGTACCGCCGGACACGTGAAACCCGGTGGGAAGCTGGGGGGACCACCCTCCAACCCTAAATACTACCTGATGACCGATAGAGGAGCAGTACCGTGAGGGAAAGGTGAAAAGGACCCCGGGAGGGGAGTGAAAGAGAACCTGAAACCTTGTGCTTACAAGCACTCAAAGCCCGTTAAAGGGTGATGAGGTACCTTTTGTAGAATGGTCCGGCGAGTTATTGTTACTGGCAAGCTTAAGGCATTCAGTGCCGGAGGCGAAGGGAGACCGAGTCTGAATAGGGCGTATGAAGTCAGTGGCAATAGACCCGAAACCGGGTGACCTATCCATGGGCAGGTTGAAGTGGGGGTAAAACCCCATGGAGGACCGAACGCACGCCCGTTGCAATGGTCGGCGATGACCTGTGGATAGCGGTGAAATTCCAATCGAACTCGGAGATAGCTGGTTCTCCCCGAAATAGCTTTAGGGCTAGCGTTGGCTTAGATTACCGGAGGTAAAGCACTGAATGGGCTAGGGGCCGATAAGGTTACTGAACCCTATCAAACTCTGAATGCCGGATAATTGATGGCCAGCAGTCAGTCTACGTGAGATAAGTCTCGTGGACAAAAGGGAAACAGCCCAGACCCACAGCTAAGGTCCCAAAGATACGCTAAGTGGAAAACGATGTGGAGTTGCGAAAACAACCAGGATGTTGGCTTAGAAGCAGCCACTCATTAAAAGAGTGCGTAATAGCTCACTGGTCGAGTGACTCTGCGCGGAAAATATAACGGGGCTAAGCGTAACACCGAAGCTTGGGCTGCACAGCAATGTGCGGGGTAGGGGAGCGTCGAATATGGGGTGAAGTCGCAGCGGAAGCAGCGGTGGACTGTATTCGAGTGAGAATGCCGGAATGAGTAGCGAGAATTATGTGGGAATCATAATGGCCGAAAATCTAAGGTTTCCTGGGGAAGGTTCGTCCGCCCAGGGTAAGCCGGGAGCTAAGGCGAGGCCGAAAGGCGTAGTCGATGCACATACGGTTGAAATTCCGTAGCCACCGAACCTTAAGTACACTGACACATGGAGATAGCGGGACCCGGGCGTTGGTTGACCCGGGCGTAAGGGACCGAACTTTAGTAGGGAAGTCCGCGATGCTCTGTGGCGAGAAAAGGTGTATGGTATGCTAAGGTGCCCGTACCGCAAACCGACACAGGTAGATGAGGAGAGAATCCTAAGGCCAACGGGAGAAGGGTTGTTAAGGAACTCGGCAAAATGACCCCGTAACTTCGGGATAAGGGGAGCCTCCTACGGGAGGCCGCAGCGAATAGGCCCAAGCGACTGTTTACCAAAAACACAGGTCTCTGCTAAATCGAAAGATGACGTATAGGGGCTGACGCCTGCCCGGTGCTGGAAGGTTAAGAGGAGATGTTAGCCGCAAGGCGAAGCATTGAATCGAAGCCCCAGTAAACGGCGGCCGTAACTATAACGGTCCTAAGGTAGCGAAATTCCTTGTCAGGTAAGTTCTGACCCGCACGAATGGCGTAACGACTTGGGCGCTGTCTCAACAGCCCACCCGGCGAAATTGTTGTACTGGTGAAGAAGCCAGTTACCCGCAACTAGACGGAAAGACCCCATGGAGCTTTACTGTAGCTTAATACTGGAAATCGGTAAATCATGTACAGGATAGGTGGGAGACTTGGAAGCCAGGGCGTCAGCTTTGGTGGAGTCAACCTTGGGATACCACCCTTGATTTGCTGGTTTTCTAACCTGCGGCCGTGAATCCGGTCGGGGGACACTGTTAGGTGGGCAGTTTGACTGGGGCGGTCGCCTCCTAAAAGGTAACGGAGGCGCTCAAAGGTTCGTTCAGCACGGACGGAAACCGTGCAGTGAGTGTAAACGCATAAACGAGCCTAACTGCGAGACCGACGGGTCGAGCAGTAACGAAAGTTGGAGTTAGTGATCCGGCGGTATGCAAGTGGAAGTGCCGTCGCTCAACGGATAAAAGCTACCCTGGGGATAACAGGCTGATCTCCCCCAAGCGTCCACAGCGACGGGGAGGTTTGGCACCTCGATGTCGGCTCGTCACATCCTGGGGCTGTATTCGGTCCCAAGGGTTCGGCTGTTCGCCGATTAAAGTGGCACGCGAGCTGGGTTCAGAACGTCGTGAGACAGTTCGGTCCCTATCTGTTGCGGGCGTAAGAGATTTGAAGGGAGCTGTCCTTAGTACGAGAGGACCGGGATGGACGTACCTCTGGTGCACCAGTTGTCCTGCCAAGGGCATAGCTGGGTAGCTATGTACGGACGAGATAAACGCTGAAGGCATCTAAGCGTGAAACTCCCCCTAAGATTAGATCTCTCATTCGAAAGAAGTAAGGCACGACGTAGACTATGTCGTTGATAGGCCGGAGGTGGAAGCACGGTAACGTGTGCAGCTGACCGGTACTAATAAGCCGAGGGCTTGACCTTAACATGGATGATTGCAGGCGCTTGCGAAGTGCGGAAGATTTACATTGTTCGGTTTTGAGGGTGCAGCACCCTGGATGGTGGCGACAAGCGCCTTTAGCTCAGCTGGTAGAGCAACTGACTCTTAATCAGTGGGTCCCCGGTTCGAATCCGTGAAGGCGCACCAATGGCCCGTTGGTCAAGCGGCTAAGACGGCGGCCTCTCACGCCGCAAACGTGGGTTCGATTCCCGCACGGGTCACCATCATTTTTCTCTTGACAAAGAGGAAGAAAATGAATATAATGACTTATCGTTGAGAAGAACGGTAAGGAGAAGAAAGTTGTTAGAGTTTCTTTTGCTTACTTTTCTTTTCAAAGGAAAGTAAGTTGGTGTTGATTGCGGTGAGGGTCCACCCGTTCCCATCCCGAACACGGAAGTTAAGCTCACCTGCGCCGAAAATACTTGTCTGGAGACGGACCGGGAAGATAGGTAACGCCGACACAAGAGAAGGGTCTGGCCTGACCAGGCCGGACCCTTTCATATTCCTCCTTAGCTCAGTCGGTAGAGCATGCGGCTGTTAACCGCAGGGTCGTTGGTTCGAGTCCAACAGGGGGAGCCAGAATGTGGCTTGCCGCCACAGTTGCTGTGACGGCAAGCCTACTTTTTAAACGCTGTGGAACGGTATGGGCCTTTAGCTCAGTTGGTTAGAGCAGCCGGCTCATAACCGGTCGGTCCACGGTTCGAGCCCGTGAAGGCCCACCATTTAGGGGTATAGCTCAGCTGGTAGAGCATCGGTCTCCAAAACCGAGTGCCGAGGGTTCGAATCCTTCTGCCCCTGCCATGACAAATTACAGCGACCGCTGTCTTTTGATAGAAAGATGGCGCGGTAGTTCAGTTGGTTAGAACGCCGGCCTGTCACGCCGGAGGTCGAGGGTTCAAGTCCCTTCCGCGTCGCC
>NZ_JACLYY010000022.1:0-5188 GCF_016900595.1 Faecalicatena fissicatena | reverse complement strand
AGATGTGTATAAGAGACAGTAATATATTCATTCCTATGTTTCGGAATAAAGATGAATGGTCTATGCGAATATTATATTGTACGGTTCATAATACTTGGCTTGCAATTAATAAGATAATAAATCATTTAGAACAAAATAACCCTGATGGAATAAAAGATAAAATGTTTATCAAACATGTCCAAGAAGATTCGATGCTGTTTTCCTCGAATTTTAGAAATTGTATGATGCATTATGACTTGATTGACCGGAATGGCACCCCTGTAATTTTAAAAAAGTGGTATGCTCCAAATCAGCCGTTTTATGGACTTGTTGAAAGCTGCTATGATGGCATAACCTATGATTTATTTTATGATCAACTGTATAAATTATCAAAAGAACTAGAAGAATATTTGCTTTCGTACTTCACTGTAAATATAAAATCAATTCGTTGGAATTGGGATTAGTAAAAACGTGAGCAGAAAGAATAGTGTATAAATAGGATTATATATTACAGAATGAATACAGCTATTGGATGAGTAAGTCTGATGGCTGTATTTTTATATGCCGAACAATTTCTTGATTTTCTTGTAAAATTCAATCACTCCTTCCTAATTGAGTGAAGGGGAAAATATATAGGTTACAAAGATAAGGATTGGTTTTTGATGCATATGTTGTATATATACGAAATTAAAAAAATGATTCCACCTTGTAAAACCCCTCCACTGCCTGTTGGGTTAAGTGAAGGGGAAATTTATTTTTTCCTTTCAGAGACTGTGGATACGAGAAAGGAAGGGATACGAATTGAATATGTATGAAGCAGTAAAAGATACCGTTTCAGCCAGACAAGCGGCTGAATATTACGGGATTAGGGTAACGAAAAAAGGGATGGCATGCTGTCCATTCCACAGAGACAGACATCCCAGCATGAAGCTGGATCAAAGATTTCATTGTTTCGGATGCCAGGCAGACGGGGATGTGATCGATTTTGCAGCAAGATACTTTGGTCTGTCAGCAAGAGAAGCAGCCGGGAAATTAGCGAAGGATTTCGGAATCCGTTATGAAGAAGGACGTCCGCCGGACAGAGGCAAACGTAAAAATCCGGTGAAAGCAGCATCGTTGGAACAGAATTATGCAGAACTGGAACGGAATTGCTTTTCTGTGTTGAGTCAGTATCGGGAACAGCTGTCCTTCTGGAAAGAGCGCTTTGCTCCAAAGACACCCGATGAAGAATGGAGTTGCCGATTCTGTGAAGCCTTGGACAGACTGCCTAGAGTGGAGTATCTGATGGATGTGCTTTTACATTCACCGATGGAAGAACGGGTGGAACTGCTCCTGTCTGCCGGAAAGGAGATCGCTGGATATGCAGGAAGACTTCAAGAGTCTGAAGCCGGAACAGTTGGAAGCTCTGAAAACGCTTCTTAGCGGAATTCCTGCCGATTCTCCTGAATACGCGGACTGGTTTGACGGGAAAAAGATCGATGAGATCGCTCTCTGTGAATATATGCTGCGGAAGAAGGAACGGAAATGTATTCACGGCAAGTTCTATGATCTGGATGGTGAGATTGAGGATGACACTGTACGGAAAGAAATCTTAGAAGAGATTAGTCCATACCAGAAATCTAATGTGGCAAAGATGGTAGATCGGATTTTGAATACCTTAAAACTCATATGCCAGTGTGAAGCGCCTCCGGTCAGAGAAGACCGGGTTCATTTCCGCAACGGAACCTATCATCTGGACGGCTCTTTTACGGAAATCAAAGAATGGTCGATGAACCGGCTTCCGGTTCGTTATAATCCAAATGCCCCGGTACCGGAACGATGGCTGGCATTTCTGGATGATCTGCTGGATAAAGAGGATATCCCGGTTCTGCAGGAATTCATGGGATATGCTATGATCCCCAGCAACCGAGGGCAGAAAATGCTCCTTATGATCGGAAAAGGCGGGGAAGGCAAGAGCCGGATCGGACGGGTTCTCAGAGCCATTCTGGGTGACAACATGAATACGGGGAGCATCCAGAAACTGGAGAATGACCGGTTCAATCGTGCAGATCAGGAGGGAAAACTTTTGTTCATGGATGATGATATGAGGACAGAGGCCCTGCCATCTACCAATAATATCAAGAGTATTGTCACTATGGAGGATAAGATCGATCTGGAACGGAAAGGGGAACAGAGTGTGCAGGGGTAT
The DNA here is from genome assembly GCF_016900595.1 of Faecalicatena fissicatena. NCBI lineage: Bacteria > Bacillati > Bacillota > Clostridia > Lachnospirales > Lachnospiraceae > Faecalicatena > Faecalicatena fissicatena. The sequence continues at coordinate 3,021 of NZ_JACLYY010000022.1, read as the reverse complement.
CTGTACGTGAGAATTATCTGTTTCGGAAATGGTTCCCTGAAATCCCTGCATGACCAGTCCTATGGCTTCTACCGGAGACAAATCCTGCTGATGACGAAGGACAGGACAGCCGACCGGAAAGACGACCGCTATCTGGGCGATAAACTGATCCGGGAGGCAGAAGGGATCGTTTTATGGTGTCTGGAAGGTTTGCAGAGGCTCGTAAAGAACGGTTTTGAGTTCAGCATCAGCGATCAGGCAAAACAGAATCTGGCAGACTTGATGGAAAATGAGAATAATATTATCTCTTTTCTGAATTCATCAGGCTATGTCCGTAGGGAAAAAGAGACCTATGCCAGTTCCAGACAACTGTATATTGCTTATCGGAAATGGTGCGATGACAATCTGGAAAAGCCAAGGGCTGAGAATACATTTAAAAAATATCTGAATGAGAATGCCCGGAGTCTGGGACTCACATATGATAAGAACCTTCCCAGCGAAAACGGGAAAACCGTAAGAGGATTCCGGGGAATCCATGTACTCATCAATACAAAACAGTACAGATTTTTTTAGGCGGTTCAGGCGGGTAAAAATGAGTCTGATCTATTTTATCTGAAATTTATTTTCCCAAAGAATAAAAATAAACCGCCTGAACTGCCTGAAAGCTTGAAAAATAAAGGAAAACTGCAACTTTTAAACTGCCTGACAGGTGCCTTAAAAGTGCCTGACGGCACAGAGGATTCCTCTCCTCGTTTGAAAGGAATATGTGGAAGGAGGAAGTGATTGAACAATAGAAAGAAAAACGGCAAATGATGTATTGCAGTATGCGCTTGAAAACGGTATGATTGACTTAGCATACGTGCAAGAACAGATAGAAATGAATAAAAGAAAGGAATTGATAGAAAATCATCCCTACAGTATATGGCAGGGAAAAGACGGTAAATGGAGAACGTATCTTCCTGATGAAGAAAAGGAACGGAAAAAAGCGTTAAAAAAGCGCAATACCAGAAAAGAGATCGAGGATGTGGTCGTAGCTTACTGGAAAAGTCAAATCCCATCGTTGCGGAAACACACCTTTCAGGATGTATATCTTATGTGGCGGACAGTTCAGGATCAGTTAGTCAGTGATAATACGGTAGCAAAGTACGAAACTGATTACAATCGCTTTTTCAAAGATACTGATTTCGCACAAAAAGATATAAAGCATATCAGCAGTGATGATATTAAGATTTTTATGGTCCAGACCATCAAACGTTTGAATCTTCAGAAAGAAACCAGCAGAAAACTTTTTGGATATATTACAAATACTGTTTTTTACGGGCGAAAAGAACTGGGGATAGAAAATAATCCTGTTGAGTTTATCAAGGCAAAAGATTTCTATTCCTATTGCGCTGAGAAATATAAACCGGCAGAGAAAAAGATTATTGCGAAAGATGATATGAAACTGCTCCAAAAACAATTCGCAGATGATCATGCAGCAAAGCCAAATTACATTCCGACCTATGCAGTAGAGTTTGCCAGCTTGACGGGTATGCGCGTCGGCGAGATTGTGGCATTGAGATGGGATGCTATTAAAGAGAATTATATCGTAGTTGATAAGTCTGAGAAATCAAACCGAAGAAAAGATATATTTTATATTGACAGCACAAAAAATAAAAAGGTACGTTTCTTCCCTATGACTGCGGAAATCAAAAAGTTGTTGCATAAAATCTACATGATTGAAAAAGAATATGGCTATTTGTGTGAATGGGTTTTTGCCAATGAAAACGGTCGGATACATGCTAAAACGATTTCATCTTGTATCAAAACAAAATGCAGACAAGTTGGAATTGATCAAAAGGGCATACATGCCTTCCGAAAGACACTAAATTCAAATATGCGGTGCAGAGGAGTTTCTTCTACCGTTGCCGCTTCCATCCTTGGACATAGCCGAATGGTAAATGAGCAGTATTATACCTTTGATGTGACAGGAATTGCAGAAAAAGCAAAGATTCTTGAGGAAATCAACGTAGAAACCTGTGCAATGTAAGTGTTACCTGATGTGTTACCTCTTGAGATCGCCCCGGTAAAAACTCAGTAAAATCAAGGACTCTGAGGACAAACCGTGGGCGTAGAGGTCGCAGGTTCAAATCCTGTCACTCCGATCTATCCCTCGTTTTTACGAGGGATTTTCTTTTTTCTAAAATCAGAAAACCGGTTGCCTTTTCATTTTCAATTCTGTGAATACAACCGCCATACATCCGCTTTCAAAGGTATGCAGAGACAAAAAAGCTGCATATCTTTTTTATTGCACAGTTCTAAAAACAGAATTATACTGTGAACAGCAACTGCTAAGCAAAAGATAAATGATCAAAAATATTCGAGCATTTAGGCGAGGTGGAAATTATGGAAAAAATAAAGCTCATCCCCTTAGTGGGTATGGAATTTAGTGATGCAAAAATTGCGTTGGCCTCTTCGCAAAAAGATGTGAAAAACCTGTTTGGAGAACCTTATAGTACACGGAATCATTCCCTGTTCTATTTTAACAACGAATTGCGATTTGATTTTGACGATGACGGAAGCATAGAATTCATTGAGTTTTTAGGAGGATTTGACGGGAAGCTGCAGCCGGTCATCTATGGCGTCTCTGCCTTCCGGACCCCAGCAGATACCTTGTACAATGTACTCAGCAAAGAAAATCAGGGAGAGATTGACGATAGCGAAGACGGGTATTCTTATGGGTTTCTGAATATCAGCGTTGGAGTATATCGCCCCTCCGTTCCCCAAGATGTGGAGGATCTGATCGCGGAAGCCATTGCGGACAAAAAACCGATGGATGAAGCCGAAATCGAGGACGAGATGAAAAAAGCAAACTATTGGGCCACTATCGGCAGGTCTTTCCCCTTTATCCCAGCAAAACCATTGCGAAAGTGTGTCCTTCCAGGTTACAATTTACACAATTCCCCACCAGTACCATTAATTTGAGGAGGGTGTCCCAAAAGTCACGAAGTGACTGAAAGGACACCCGACTATAAAAAAGGAGAACGGTTACCACGCCGTTCT
>NZ_JACLYY010000021.1:0-14933 GCF_016900595.1 Faecalicatena fissicatena | reverse complement strand
GGTCTGATTTCCGTTCTGAATATTTCTCTTAGAAATTTTCAGGGTCGTTGTCTATTGTTCAGTTATCAAGGTTCTTTGTTTTGTTGTCTTTCGCATCTCAGCGACAACTTCTATATCATATCATGTCGCTTCGTGTTTGTCAACAACTTTTTTCATTTTTTCTTGCCGCATCCTCCCGGACCGGAAGAAAATCTTGAGTTGTTGTTGCCGTCTCATGCGACAGCTTTGATATAATAGCACAGGAAAAAGCGAATTGTCAATGTTATTTTTATTTTTTATTTTATTTATACAATTTGCACAATTCCACTTTCCCCACCGCTCTTTTTGGAGGCATATTCACCATTTACCTAGCAGCATTTATCCTTTCAGGCCCCTGGCCTGGCGGTCCATGTCCTCCACTACAATATCATAGATCTCTCCGAGAGTGGAACAGTACTCCAGCACCTTCCAGGGCTCATTGGTGTGATAGTGGATCTTGATCAGATCCTCATCGCCCACCGCCAGAAGACAGTCCCCCTTGAAATGCTCTGTAAAGTACTCACTGATCTCATCCTCGTCCAGATTTTCACCCTCGATCAGGAGCTGTGTGTCATACCGATATTCCAGCATATCTGTCATCTCCTCTCTCTACTATATAAATCTTACTATAGAAATACACAAGATTACATGAGGTCAATGGCCTCGTTGATAGACCGCACGCCCATCACCTTTATTCCCTGGATATTTTTCACCGCGTCTACGGACACTGCCGGCAGGATGCACGTCCGAAAGCCCAGCTTCTTCGCCTCTGACACACGCTGCTCCGGCATATTCACAGCCCGCACCTCACCGCTTAGGCCCACCTCGCCAAAGACCAGGACGTCCTCTGACACAGGCCGGTTTTTGTAGCTGGACACCAGGGCCATCACGATCCCCAAGTCCACAGCCGGCTCGTTGATGCGGATGCCTCCGGCGATATTTACGTAGGCGTCATAGCTGGAGAGGGGCAGCCCCAGCCTCTTTTCCAGCACGGCCATGAGAAGATTGACACGGTTGTAGTCCGTCCCCGCCGCTGTCCTCCTTGGCATGCCGAAATTGCTGCGGCAGACAAGGGCCTGGATCTCCAGAAGGATGGGGCGTGTCCCCTCCATGGAGCAGGCCACCACTGAACCGGAGGCATGTTCCGGTCTTCCGTTGAGCATGAACTCCGAGGGATTTTCCACTTCCCTGAGTCCGTCCTGTCTCATCTCGAACACGCCGATCTCATTGGTGGACCCGAAACGGTTCTTTACGCCCCGCAAAATTCTGTAGGAGGCATGTCTGTCCCCCTCGAAATACAGGACCGTGTCCACCATGTGCTCCAGCACTCTGGGGCCGGCCACCGTCCCCTCCTTTGTCACATGTCCTACTATAAAGATGGAAATGCCCATCCCTTTGGCTATCTGCATGAATATGTTGGTGGCCTCCCGGACCTGGGAGACGCTTCCCGGGGCAGAGCCCACCTCCTCGCTGTACATAGTCTGGATCGAGTCGATCACCACAAGGGCAGGCTTTTGTTTCTCGATCACGCTCCGTATGATTTCTATATTTGTCTCGCACAGAAGAAGCAGCTCCTCTGTAAACTCTCCCATGCGGTTGGCCCGCAGCTTGATCTGCTTCAGGGATTCCTCGCCGGAAATGTACAGGATTTTCAGCTTCCTGGCCGACAGTCTTTGGCACACCTGCAGAAGGAGGGTTGATTTCCCGATACCCGGATCTCCTCCCACGAGGACGAGGGAGCCCGGCACGATCCCGCCGCCCAGCACCCGGTCCAGCTCCTTGATGCCGGTCCGGGTCCGTTCCTCTGTGTCTGTCCTGACGCTGGCAAGGGTGACCACCTCCGCCTCCTGCAGGCTCCTGGTCTGGCCATTTCCCTTTACAGGCGTCACTTTTTCCTCAACAAATGTATTCCACTGTCTGCACACCGGACACTGGCCCAGCCATTTGCTCTCCTCATGTCCGCAGTTCTGGCAGAAAAAAACGCTCTTCTTTGCTTTTGCCATATAAAGCCTCCCTCGTCGAAATATCTATATCATACACAAAATCGTTTTATAATGCAACAGAGCAGCCCAACCGGGCTGCCCTGTTGCATTTTATGCAGGGATGCTTTATTGTCAGTCAACAAAATCTTCATAAACATGTTCTTTTTCCAGAGAGTTATATAATTTATACTTTCTCTGTATGATCTTCTCTCCCTTTTCCACTTCCGCAGGGTCGGGATAAAAAGTATGCGGGATATCTTCCATCATGTTCAGGAACGCTTCTTCAATATCGGGGTAAACTCCCAATGTAACCGCAGCTATCATAGCTGCTCCCAGAGAGGAGGCCTCATTGTTCGTGTATCGAGCCACCTCCTTATTATATATGTTAGCCTGGATCTCACAGAACACATCTGCATTTACCATTCCACCAGCCACACTGACCCTGTAGATCGGCTGAGTGATTTCCTCGATCAGGCTGATATCCGCATTGATCTCCACCGCGATTCCTTCCATGATGGCACGGATCAGGTCACCGCGTTTCGTGTTCAGTGACAGATTGAAGAACAATCCCTTTGCATACGGGTTCCAATAAGGCGCGGCGCTTCCCTCAAAGTGGGGGATCATGATCACACCGTTGGCGCCCATACCTGACTTGACAGCTTCTTCATTCATCAGGTTGTAAACGCTTCCCTCTGTCTGCATATCCTGACAAAACTGCTCTTTGAACCAGCGGTAGATAGCTCCTGTGTTAAAAATCCCGGCCTCCATGATCCACTGTCCGGCTATGGCCGATGCCTGGCAGAGTACTCTTGCATGTTCATCAAACACCGGCTTATCTACGGCCGAGATAACAAAGGAACCTGTACCTGTATTAGCCTCGGCCCTTCCGGGTTTATTGACGCCAAGGGCAATTGCTGCATTCTGCTGGTCGCCTCCGGCCATAATGACCGGCAGTCCTTCTTTCAATCCCAGCTTCTGCGCCATCTCTTTAGTCAATCCACCGGCAATGCTTCCAGGCGGCATCAGGTCAGGCAGGCGCTCTTCTGTAATTCCGCCGATTGCCAGGAGTTCCGGATCCCAGGAAAATGTCTCTATATTCATCAGCAGTGTCCGGCATGCCTGGGAATAGTCCGTCTTATATTCTCCCGTCAGGAAATGGATCACCAGATCCTGCACACCGATAAATTTTTCAGCGGTCTCATAGATATCCGGCTGATTTTCTTTCAGCCACAGTATCTTTGGAAGAACAAAATAAGGATTGGTCCGAAGGCCGGTTTTCCTGTACAACCCCTCAAGAGTGTACTCCTGGATCAGTTTCTCACACTGAGGCATTGTCCTCTTATCCTGCCACATAATAGCAGTCCGCATAGGCTCTCCATCTTTCATAGGAATGAGAGAGGATCTCTGGGATGTCACTGTTATGGCAAGCGGATCTTCCTTCAGATATCCGGCAACATTGGACAGGCAGTACACAGCAGCATCTTTCCACGTCTGCGGATCCTGCTCTACATATCCCGGCTGCGGGAAATCCGAGTGATACTCATAATATGCATTTTCATATTTCTTTCCGTTCGTGCCGTAGATTACGGCACGCATTCCGGAAGTTCCTATATCTAATGAAATAATATACATCTGTCATCGTCTCCTTCTACTGTGCCACGGTTACATCAGGCCTGGAAGAACTGATGAGAAGAGGCTGAGAACAATGACGATCACCAGCGCTGTCACACCGGATATCGTTCCGCCTACGGTCCAGACTTTCATGGTCTGCTTTACATCAAACTTGCTGAACCTGTTTACCACCCAGAAACCAGAGTCGTTGGGCAGAGAGAGTCCTACGCCGCCAGCACAGATCGCAAGGCCGACCAGAACCGGTGAAGCGCCGGCCATACCTGCCACTATGGGTGAAAAGATAGCGGATGTTGTTACCAGCGCTACTGTGGTAGAGCCCTGCGCGGCCCTGAGCACCTGGCTGATAACAAATGCAGCGATGATCATAGCAATACCAGCGCCTTCTGTCAGTCCTGTCATTCCTGCCACCAGTTTATCACCAATACCTGTCGCGTTGATGATAGCTCCGAATGCGCCGCCGGCACCTGTGATAGCCAGGATGGCACCAGACTGTGTAGTAGCGTCTGTGACAATCTCATTAAAGGACTCTTTGATATATTTTTTCAGCGCAAAGAATGCCACCAGCACACCAATCAGCAAAGCCATATTTTTATCGCCAAGGAATGCAAAGAATATGTATGCCATTGTGCCCTCTTCCAGGAACATGGTCATGATCGTTCCAAGAAGGATGATAACGATAGGCAGGAAGATAAGGAAAATTCCCAGCCCGCCTGATGGAAGGTTCTTATCAGATGTGATCTCTGTCTCCTCATCCACATCGTCAAATGCATTTGCGAAATCATTTGCGTACTTATCGCTCTTTCCAAGGAATTTGCCGTACACAACGCCGCCTATGATAGCTGCGGGAAGGCTGACAATAATACTGTAGAGCAGGAACCAGCCCATGTTTGCTCCCATTGTACCTGCAACAGCTACCGGTCCCGGCGTCGGGATAACCAGCGCGTGAGTTGTGATCAGTCCGACAGCCAGTGCGCAGACAAGGGACACAAAAGGAATTTTGCCTTTTCTTGAAAGAGATTTTACCAGGTTTACGAGGATAACAAATGCAGCGTCAAAAAATACAGGGATAGATACAATGTATCCTGTCAGGTTTACTGCAAGGCCTGCTCTCTTCTGACCTGTCATCTTCAGCATCAGCGCCGCGATCTGGCTGGTACACCCGGACAGATGGAGCAGATTTCCAAGAGCCACACCCAGGATGATCAGGATACCAATACTGGTCATTGTGCTTCCGAAACCATTAGCCAGCCCTGTAGCTATGTCTGTCAGAGACATACCGGACAGAATTCCCATCAGGAGTCCACCGATCAGCAGTGCCAGGAACGGATGCAGGTCAAACTTGATGATCGACACGAGCACAAAAATAAGCGCGATCAAAAATACAACGATTAATAAACCTAAACTCATATTCTCACCTCTTACTCATTCTTTAGATCTATCTGCCAAAAAAAGCGATATATTTCTTTACGATTTCCTTTACAAATTCTTCCTGTTTTAGCGACAGGACAGAAAAGTGAGGCTGCTCTTCCCGCAGATATTTAGTTGTAGATTCCACTGTATACGCGGATATCTCTGTATTTACATTGATCTTTGCAATTCCATGCGCAATGCAGTTCAGGATATCTTCCTCCGGCACGCCTGAGCCGCCGTGAAGAACCAGTGGGATCTGTGTGTTTTTATCGATTTCTTCCAGGATATCGATGCGGATATTCGGTTTTCCTTTATACAGACCATGAACAGTCCCTACAGAAACCGCCAGTGCATCAACCCCCGTCTTTTCGACGAACTCTTTTGCCAGTTTCGGATCCGTGTAGGCCTGTACGTCTGAGGCAGATCCCTCGTGGGACTTCTCTCCCGCGGCAATACTGCCCAGCTCCGCCTCCACGGAAGCGCCACACGCATGCGCAACTTCGCACACCTTTGCGGTATTTGCCAGATTTTCCTCATAGGGGAGCATAGAGCCATCATACATGACAGATCCAAACCCGGCTTTGACAGCCTGGAACACAACCCCCATATCTTTACAGTGGTCAAGATGCAGACACACTGGAATATCCAGCTTTTCCGCCATGCTCCTGGTCATAGCTGCCGCCGTCTCCAGGGACATGTTGGGCAGGTATTTGGCTCCAAACGCAAGGATGATCGGCGTTTCAGTCTCCACGCCTGCCTGGATGATCCCCCGGAAAGTCTCTGAATTGTATCCGTTAAAAGATCCTACCGCATATTTTTTTGCATATGCTTCGTCTACAATAGTCTTTAAATTTGTCAGCATAAAATGCCTCCTTTATCTCTTATCCTCTCACTTTTGCGAGCCATGCCTTGAAGTCTTCATTCTCAAGCACTTCTTTATTCACAATAAAATCAGCCTGCTCACCATTCAGGAATTTCGCCACATCAGCCATCAGAAGATAAGGTGAATTGGTGAGAGCTTCTGTAGTCGTACCTGCGATATGAGTTGTAAGAGTGACATTGTCAAGTTTCAGGAACGGACTATCCGCCGGAATAGGCTCTGTTGTAAACACATCCAGTGCCGCTCCCATGATCTTCTGTTCCTTCAGAGCATTCGCCAGAGCATCCTGGTCTACCAGTCCCGCCCTTCCTGTATTGATGAAGTAAGCGGTCGGCTTCATCAGTCCCAGCTCACGCTCACCGATCATGTTTTTATTTTTATCTGTCAAGCGCGCATGGATAGAGACAAAATCACTCGTGCTCATCAGCTCATCCAGCTCCACCTTTTTAGCTCCGGCCGCCTCAATCACTTCATCGCTTGTGTATGGATCATACACAACAATGTTTACATCAAATCCGGAGAGTTTCTTTGCAACCAGTTTTCCAATGTAGCCAAATCCTACCAGTCCAATGGTCTTGTCATGCATCTCAGGGATACAGTTGCTGTTGACGAAGGTTTTTCTCCACTCACCATTCTGGATCGCATAATGAGCTTTCGCGATATTCCTTGCGGCAGCCAGCATCATTCCCACCGCAAAGTCAGAAACCGCATGGGCGTTTCTTCCCTTTACATTAAACACAAGGATCCCTCTCTTTGTGGCCTCCTCCACGTTTACGTTTTCAAGGCCCGCACGGGATACACCCACGATCCTCAGATTAGGCATTGCGTCCATCACTTTGCTGGATACAGGTACAAACAAGCCCATCAGAGCATCCGCATCTTTTCCCTCCTTCAGGATCGTCTCATCGACTGTCTCAATCTCAGGCCCTCTCTTTTCTACTTCCAGTCTGCGATACTGCAGCTGTCCCCAGTCAGACTCCCAGTTTCCTACGATCACATCACTTCCGTACTTACTCAGATGTTTCTCCCACGCCTTTCCGAAGCCTTCTCCCGGGATCATTGCATCTCCTAACAAAATAGCTTTCATAATTGTTCTCTCCTTTCCTTTTCGTTAATTTTCTACCACATTATACTATCTAGTAGTAATTTTGCTACTGTAATAACTATAATCCTATTTTTTGAAATCGTCAATCTTCTATAGCGCCAAAAATAAAGCTATTTTTTTGTTTAATATGCACAAAAAAAGTGTGGCGATACGTTATTTTTTCGTCGTATCGTCACACTTTTAACAACCAAATACTTAGATTTTGTTCTTTGCCACTGCCAGTCTCGACCTGTGGATCTGAGGCAGTACTCTCTCTCCTTTTTTAATAATGATACAGACGTATATGATATCAATGATCACAATCTGTATGATTCTGGATGTCATGGCATCTGACCGGAACTTTGTTTCCAGCGAGGAGCTGCAGATCACATAGTCTGCCCTGTTTGCCAATGTTGATTTCTCATAGCTGGTGATCGCACAGATCTCACAACTCTGCTCCTTTGCAAGAGAGACCGCGTCCAGCATTTCCCGGCTCTCCCCGGAATGCGAGATCACGATGAGCAAATCCTCTTTATCCAGGTTGATCGATAAAATATTACTTATATGAGGATCATTGCTGCACACGGTGTTAATCCTCAGCTTCAACAACTTATGATACAGATCTGACGCCACACATCCGGATGCCCCCACCCCCACAATAAGGACCTTTTTCGCTGAGATGATCTTGTCGACCACACGACTGATCGTTTCTCCACTCAAAACCTCTCTGCTGTCATGGATGGAATTAATCGTGGACTGTATGATCTTGTCCATGATCTGCTCCGTAGTATCCTGAAATGTCACATCCTCATACACTTCCTCAGACGTATTTTCTGACAGCTCCTTTGCCAGATTGATCTTAAAAAGCTGATAGGATGTAAAATCAATTTTTCTCAGGAAACGCAGGACCGTAGGCTCACTTACGCTGCATGCGTAAGCTGTGTCACTGAGAGTATTGGCGATAACCTGCTCCGGATTTTCCATGATATAGTCCGCCACCACCTTCTGCGACTCAGAGAGCGTATTGTACTTTGTCCTGATCAGCGCAAATACCTGTCCATTCACAAAGCTCCCTCCAAACCTACATTTTTACAATCTTTACAGGAATGACCTCTCCTTCGCTCAGTTCTACGCTAACGCTAAGCTTGCCGCTTAAATTCGTCTTCATCTCGCCAGCGCTTACGCCATTCATATATACCGTATACTCTGTCTCCGCTTCCAGCTCCAATGTAAATTGAGCATCCCGGTCTCCGGACACTCCAAAAGTAACTTCACTCTCAGATGCCTTAAAATTCTCCACGGCTGTCCCGGGAACGGACTCATATACAAACATACCGTTTTTTTCCAGCTTGGTGATCTCCGCAAAGGTCTTCACCTTATAGATGTCTCCCTGGAACTCAAAGCCGTCCAGCTTTGTCTTAGAGCTGAGTGTGTAATCTCCAAAGCTCAGTGTCCCATCGTTTTCTGCCCGCAACAGCTCTTTTACTACTGCCATTTTTATGTCCTCCTAGTGGTTCTTCTTTTGTATCCACATTATATCTCAAAAAATTTTCAATTTGTAGTCTTTGGGATAAATTTTATTTCTTTTTTAGAGAGTCCGGCCTCCACCGCCTGCCCTCGCTTTATGGTACTGTCAAGGACTGCCTCAGCCAGCTTGTCCTCCAGTAAATTCTGGACTGCTCTGCGCAGAGGTCTGGCGCCGTACTTCTGGTCCGTGCCAGTCTCCACGATGTATTTTTTCACGGAGTCCCGAACATGAAGAGTGATTCCCAGCTGCTCTTTGGCACGGGCACACACCTCTTTGCACATCATGCTCACGATCTTCTTCATGTTGTCACCACTGAGGGCGTGGAACACGATGATCTCGTCGATGCGGTTCAGGAACTCCGGCCGGAAGATCAGCTTCACCTCATTCATCACATTGGACTTCATCCGCTTGTAGTCTCCGGCCGCGTCCTCCTTTGTCACAAATCCGAGACGCTTCGGATCAATAATGGCCTGGGCGCCCGCGTTGGAGGTCATGATGATAACCGTGTTCCGGAAATCCACCTTCCGGCCCTGGGAGTCGGTGATGTGGCCGTCGTCCAGCACCTGCAGAAGGATGTTGAACACATCCGGGTGGGCCTTCTCGATCTCGTCAAAGAGTACCACAGAGTAGGGATGGCGGCGCACCTGCTCGCTGAGCTGTCCTCCATCCTCGTGGCCCACATAGCCCGGAGGGGAGCCGATCATTTTGGAGACGCTGTGCTTTTCCATATACTCGGACATATCCACTCGGATCATCGACTGCTCGTCCCCGAAGAGAGCCTCCGCAAGGGCCTTGGAAAGCTCCGTCTTTCCCACGCCGGTGGGCCCCAGGAAGAGAAAGGAGCCAATAGGGCGGGAGGGATCCTTCAGGCCTACCCGTCCCCGGCGTACCGCCCTGGCCACTGCGGTCACAGCCTCCTCCTGGCCCACCACTCTCTTGTGGAGGGTCTGCTCCAGCTTCTTCAGCCTGGCGCTCTCCGACTCGGCCAGCCTGCGCACCGGGATCTTGGTCCACTCGGCCACCACTGCGGCTATGTCGTCGGCAGTGACGCACACCTGGCGGCGGGCATTTTTCCCCTGGAAGCGCTTTTTCTGCTGCTCCAGCTTCTTCTGGGCTTCCTGCTGCTCCTGGTGGAGAAGGGAGGCCTCCTGCATATCGCCGGAGCGGATGGCGTCCTCCTTGTCCCGGGAGAGCTGCTCGATAACCTTCTCCAGCTCCTCCATGTTCTCCGGCACCTTGAAGCCCTCAAGGCTCACCTTCGCACAGGCCTCGTCCAGCACGTCTATAGCCTTGTCCGGCAGAAACCGGTCACTGATGTACCGCTCTGACAGGGAGACCGCCGCCTCCAGCGCCTTCTCCTGGACAGCCACATGGTGGTGCTCCTCGTATTTCCCCCGCAGTCCCCTCAGGATCTCCAGGCATTCCTCACGGGTGGGCTCCTCCACTGTCACCGGCTGGAATCTCCGCTCAAGGGCCGCGTCCTTCTCTATATATTTTCTGTACTCCACAATAGTGGTGGCGCCGATGAGCTGCAACTCGCCTCTGGCCAGGGAGGGCTTCAGGATGTTGGACGCGTCCATGGCCCCCTCCGCGCCGCCGGCGCCGATGATGGTGTGAACCTCGTCCAGAAACAGGATCACATTGCCCGCAGCCTTCACCTCCTGGATCAGCCGCTTCATCCTCTCCTCAAACTCGCCTCTGTACTTGGAGCCGGCGATCATGCCCGCCAGGTCCATTGTAACGATGCGCCTGTTTTTCATTGCCTCCGGCACCACTCCCCTGGCGATCCTCTGGGCCAGTCCCTCCAGAACCGCGGTCTTTCCCACGCCCGGCTCGCCAACAAGGCAGGGGTTGTTCTTTGTCCGACGGCTCAAGATCTGCATCAGCCTCTCGATCTCTTTTTCTCTGCCAATGACCGGATCCAGCTTCCCCTCCGCCGCCTGGACAGTCAGGTCTGTGCCGTACTGCTCCAGGACAGAGTTCCTGCGCCTTCCGTCCTCCTGCGTCTCCTCCATGTACTCCCTTGGATCCGCGCCGGTACTGACAAGGATGTCCTGACACAGCTTCTGAAGATTGATATTCAGAGTGAGCAGGATCCTTGCGGCCACGCAGTCCACGTCCCGCAGAATGGCAAGGAGCATATGCTCTGTCCCTGTCTCCTCGGAGCGGAGCCGCATGGCCTCCTCCTTTGACTCCTCCAGGATGTATTCAAGACGGGGGCTCATCTGGGGGTTGGCCGTGACAGGCGCCCCCTCGCCGGGGGAGACAAGCTCATCGATGATCTTCCGGATATTTTCCTCGCTCACCCCGTTTAAGGCCAGTACCTGTCCGGCCACCCCTGTGTAGACCTTCTTCAGCCCCACAAGAAGATGCTCCGTCCCGATGTAGGGGTGCCGGAGCTCTCTTGCCACTGTCTTTGCAATTTTCAATACTTCCTTTGCCTGTTCGGTGTAGTTCATACTGTCTCAGGGAAAAAGTCTCGCCTCTTCCCGCTCCTTTCTCCATTTTCCGTCTCTGCCGGATCCTTCTCTCTAAGCGTATTTTTCTGTAGCCGCAGCTTCTCTAGGCGTATTCGCTGAAAATCTCATCCACCAGCTCGTGCACTTCCTCCCTGGAAATATCCTTGCATCTGCCCTGGGCCAGCACAATGCGCAGCTGCTGTTTCATCTCCTCCACAGCCTTGATCTTGTCAATGTCCAGGGCCACCACAGCCCCTTTGCGCCTGTCGAGCTGGATAAAGCCCTCCTGCCGCAGCAGGCTGTAGGCCTTGTTCACGGTGTGCATGTTGATCCCCACTGCCTGGGCCATCTGCCTCACCGAGGGGAGAGCGTCCCCCTCCCGGATCTCGGCGGTGGCGATGCCCATGATGATCTGGTTGCGCACCTGCATGTAAATCGCTTCATCACTGTTAAAATCAATCTCTATAAGCATAGTATCCCTCTTCCCCATAAGAGTTCTTTTCTTTTGTTATATATACATTAGCACATATTGCACATATACCGCAAGGGAAAAGAACGCTTACCGGATCACGATATTACCGGCTTTGCGGGGCGCTGTCCTTTTGTAGGTGACAGCCGGATAGCCCATAAGCATACAGCAGACAACTGTCCTCTTCCCGATGCCAAGCCACTCCCGGAGCACACTGCTGTTCTCCACAACCGCCTTCGTGTAGCCGCTGAAGAGCACGCCGGCCCCCTCCGCCACGGCCATGTTTTCAATATTGGCAGCCGCCAGTCCTCCGTCCAGGGGATTTTTGGAGGTGATCACCAGGAACGAGGTGGCGTTAAAGAAAAAGGTATCGTCTTTCGGATCCTTTTGATATTTGTCAAGAAAGCCGCGGAATATGCGCTCGTAGAGGGGGGCCTCCTCCTTCATCACATCCAGGATGGCCGGCAGCTCCTTCCAGAAGAGGCTCTTGAACTCCTCCATCTCATCCCGGATCAGCACAAAGCGGCAGCCCTGAGTGTTCTTCGCCGTAGGCGTGTAGCGCCCGGCAGCCAGGATACGCTCCAGCTTCTCCCTCTCTATGGGAGCCTCTTTAAAATTCCGGGTGCTTCTCCTGAATTTTACAGCGTGGAGGAAATGCTCCGGATCGACAGAGAATGTATTCTTATCGTACTCCTCCACCTCATCCATGTCGTACTCCGGTATGGAGACAGCCCGCACGGGACAGACGGCCACACAGTGTCCGCACTGGATACACTTCCGTATGTACTCCGCCTTTTTGTCCCTGATTTCGAGCGCCTCGCCGGGGCAGTCGCGCACGCAGGCACCGCAGCCTATACACAGTTCTTTATTGATCTCAACCATTGTCTACACTCCTTGTCCTTTAAAACTCTTCACAATTACACCTGATATATTACCACACCTTGAGTTCTGTGCAAACTTTTTTATGAACAGATGTTTTCTAAAATAGAAAGAGCGTCCCCGCGCAGATGTCCCGTTGGGGACCGGCAGGGATGCCCTCTTTCATAAAAAGCTGTGAAATTTTATAGACTTTGCGATCTATTTGCAGATTGTCCTGATATCTGTGTACTCGTAGCAGTCAAAGCTGTCCGCCACGTTCTTGCATGTCAGTTTTCCATCGTATGTGTTGATGGCGGAGTAGATCACCTCGTTGTCCGCGCAGGCCTTCTCCAGTCCCTTGTTCGCGATCTGCAGTCCGTAGGAGAGAGTTGCGTTGGTCAGGGCAATCGTGGATGTCCGCGGAACAGCGCCCGGCATATTTCCTACACAGTAGTGGACAACGCCGTCCTCAATAAAGATCGGATCATCGTGATAAGTAACCTTTGTGGTCTCGCCACAGCCGCCCTGGTCAACAGCCACATCCACGAATACAGCGCCCGGCTTCATCTCCTTGAGATATTTCTTTTTGAAGATCTTGGGAGCTGCCTTTCCGGGGATCAGAACACAGCCGATGACGAGATCCGCCTCTTTTACCGCGTTCTCGATATTGGTGTCATTGGATACAAGTGTCTGAATGCGCGCGCCGAAGATGTCATCCAGGTAGGCAAGCCTTGGAAGGCTGATATCCATGATCGTCACGTTAGCGCCCATTCCAACAGCGATCTTGCAGGCGTTTGTTCCAACATTTCCGCCTCCCAGGATCACGATGTTGGCCTTCGGTGTTCCGGGAACGCCTGCCAAGAGAACGCCCTCACCGCCGAATGTCTGCTCCAGGTATTTCGCTCCTTCCTGGATGCTTAAACGGCCTGCGATCTGGCTCATAGGAGCAAGGAGGGGAAGTCCGCCCTGCCTGGGATCATACAGTGTCTCGTAGGCAACGCCCTTTACCTTTGCGTTTAAGAGCGCGTCTGTCTGGGGCTTGTCTGCCGCCAGGTGGAGATATGTATAGAGGATCAGTCCCTCGTGGAACAGGGGATACTCCTCCGGGAGCGGCTCTTTTACCTTCACCATCATCTCTACTGTATCCCACACCTCTTTTGCCGTGTCGATCATCTTCGCTCCTGCCGCCTCGTACTCCGCATCCTGAAATCCGGATCCAACGCCGGCGCCCTTCTCAATATACACATCATGGCCCGCCGCCACATAGCTCTTCACGTTGTCCGGTGTCATACCTACACGGAATTCATTGTTCTTGATTTCTTTTACGCATCCTACTTTCAACTTTCTTACCTCCTGTCAATTTTTCGGCCTGCGGCCTTCTTTTGTTCCGGCCGTTCGCTGCTTTGCCGTTCGGCTGCTGTTTGATGAAAAATATTTTTCAAGTGATTTTTCTTTTGAAGAATATTATTCATTTGTTTCTAAAATCAGTTTAGCACGCAGCCCATAAATAATCAATATAAGTTATTTTTTTCACAAAACTTTTTATTTTTGCATTTTTCTTTCATTTGTCTTTACAATTGACTTGAATAATTTCTCAATCCGTGCTTAAATTTAATATGTAAAAAGCAAATAAATACTTTATCGCAAAACCCGGAGGGAAAACTATGAAAGAATTGAGGGAGCTTATCAGTAAGACCCCGCTCACAAAAACACAGAAGATCATTGCAAAATATATCCTGGACAACTCTGCCGACGCCTGCTTCATGACTTCCACAGAGATCGCGCTGAAGCTAGGGGTCAGCGAGTCATCCGTCATCCGGTTCAGCCGGTCGCTGGGATATGAGGGCTTTATGGATTTCCAGAAAAATCTGCGGAAGGATTATCAGGACAAGGTGCTGAGTATTTCCAGCTCCATCACCATCCCGTCCCAGAGGATTGCCAAGAGGGCACAGCTCACCAGCACATCAGACTACATCAACCGGCATTTCAAAAACGCTGCCCAGAACCTGGAGAGCGCACTGACCTCCAACAACCCGGCCTCCTTCGAAGAGGCGGCCGACATCATCCTCACAAGCAGACACAAGTACATCACCGCCTCCAGGGGCAATTCCTCCCTGGGGGATTATTTTCTTCTCTATCTAAAACACATGGTGCCCAACGTGGAGACTACAAGCTCCTCCGCCATCAGTCCAGTGGACCACCTGTGCAACATAGCAAAGGATGACTGCCTGATTATCTTCAGCTTTCCACGGTACTCCTCCGAGGACAAGATCTGCGCACAGATGGCAAAGGAGGCCGGCGCAAAGATTATCGTGGTGACCGACAAGCCCAGCGCTCTCCTGGCGGAGTATGCCACTGTCCTCTTCACCGTCCCGGTGGACAGCAACGCCTTCTTCAACTGCATGGTAGGCCCCCAGTTCATCACGGAGGCCATCCTTGAGACACTGAGCCACAAGGCAAAGGGCATTGAGAAGCGGCTCAAGAAAATTGACAGATATCTCGGCGAATTGGGGAATTATTGATTGGGGAAAACGAAGAGGGTGTCCCAAAAGTCACGAAGTGACTGAAAGGACACCCGACTATAAAAAAGGAGAACGGTTACCACGCCGTTCT
>NZ_JACLYY010000020.1:0-37588 GCF_016900595.1 Faecalicatena fissicatena | reverse complement strand
TAACTAACTGATTAACAACCGGACAAAGAGACTGTGGTTGGAGCCTTATTTAAACCATCAAGTGGTAGGAGAAAGAATCATGAATTTTAACAATAAGCGGACAAGACGGATCATTGCGATCATTATTATGATTGTGATTGTAGCTATGGTGGCTACGTCCATCATACCCTCCATCATAATCTAAAGGGCAGGATGAAACGTAACCAGGAAGGATAGGCGGAAGGCAATGGCATCACGGAGAAGGAGCCTGAGGGAAACAAAGAGAATGACTGCACGCAGGAAGAAGAGGGCGCGTCTCCTCATCATGGCAGGCGTGGGGCTGATACTGATCGCCCTGCTGGGTGTCTATATACACCTGAGAAATTATGTGAATAGAGTAGATGAGAACGTGATCTGCGACAACGTGTGGATCGGCGCCATGGATGTGTCCGGCATGACCGCCAAGGAGGCCAGCGCCGCCCTGGAGGAGCATATGGCGTCAGACGGTGCGGCGACGGTGACCCTGGAGGCGGACAACGGCTCCGCCCAGGCCGCTTTAAGCGAGCTGGGGATCTCCGCCGAGGATGTGGATAAGCTGGCTCAGGAAGCGGTGGGCTACGGCAAGACGGGCAGCGTATTTTCCCGCTACAGAAAGCAGAAAAATCTGGAGAAAGAAAAATATGTGATCCGGGAGAAATTCAGCCTGGATCAGGAGCTGACAGAGGCTGTCTTAAATGAGCGGGCAGAGCCTCTCGTGCAGGGGGCCGTGGACGCCGTCATCCAGAAGACTGCCACCTCCTTTGAGATCACACCGGAGCAGGAGGGAAAGGCTGTGGATGTGGAGGCCACCATGGAGGCGGTCACAGCCCACCTCAATGACCAGTGGGAGCACGATGATTTTACCGTGGAGCTGCAGACAAAGAAGGAGGAGCCGAAGATCACGGGGGAGGATCTGTCCACCATACAGGATGAGCTGGGCAGCTTCTGGACTGACGCCGGGGGCGGCGAGAGATGGCAGAACCTGAAGAACGGTGTGGATAAGCTGAACGGAAAGATCCTGATGCCGGGAGAGACGCTGTCCGTGGGACAGACAACAGGGCCCTTCACGCCGGAGAACGGCTACGTGGAGGCCGGTGCCTATGAGAACGGACAGGTGGTCTCTGATTACGGCGGCGGCATCTGCCAGGTGTCAACTACCCTCTACAATGCGGTCATTTACGCCGAGCTGGAGGTGGTGGAGCGGTCTCCCCACTCTATGACCGTGGCTTACGTAAAGCCCTCCAGGGACGCGGCCATAGCCGGAGATTACCTGGATTTCAAGTTCAAGAACAGCTATGACACCCCCATCTATATCTATGGGGAGATCAATGACAGCAACCAGCTCCAGTTCATCATTTACGGCCAGGAGACAAGGCCAGAGAACCGGACGGTGGAATATGAGAGCGAGACCATCAGTACAGAGCCCTACGGCACAGTATATAAGGAAAATACCGAGCTGGCGGCGGGAACTACAGAGGTGACAGGAAGCCCTCACGACGGCGTGGAGGCGCAGCTCTGGAAGATCGTGTACGAGGACGGTCAGGAGGTCAGCCGGGAGGTGTTCAACACAAGCCACTATGAAAAGTCGGACCAGGTGATCGAGGTGGGCACTGCCTCGGCCAGCGGAGACGTGCTGAAGGCGCTCCAGGACGCCATTGCCTCCCAGGACGCAGACAAGGTCAATGCGGCGGTGAGCCAGGCTGCCTCGGCGGGAAGCGAGGAGCAGGCGCCGGATCAGACGCAGGAGTAGGCGCAAAGAGAAGGACAAAGGAGAGCGGATTGTGACAGAGACAGCGATCATTTACGGGGAGCAAAGGGATCTGGGGCGGTACGCCCTGGCTCACTGCGTCAATGCCCTGGCGGCCCGGGGGGCGGAAGAGTTCGCCGCAAAGGCGGTGTTCCAGATACCGGCGGACCGGGAGAATACTTTTCTGTATGATTTAAAAAAGAAATGGAAGAAAATGGCAGATACCCTGCCATTTTTTCTGGAGATAAGGGAGACAGAGGGAGGAAAATGCCCGGCCATCTCCCTGCCCTGCGCCCTGGTGACAGCTGAGGGCAGACCGGGCTTTGCTTCCCCGGAGATCCAGGGAAAACCGGCTGCTCCTGAAAGCCGGGAGACTCCGGGGCGCCCGGAGCACCTGGAGCAGCTGGACATCCTTGTGGCGGGCTATGCGGGCCTGGAGGGGATGCTGCGGATCAGCCAGGAGAAGAGAGAGGTCCTGGCCGGCAGGTTCGCCCCCTCTTTTCTGCGCCTTGTGGAGTCAGCGGAGGATCAGATTTTTGGCCTGGACATAGCCCGGGCGGTCAGAAGAGCCGGCATACCGGTGATCTGTCACGTGGGCCAGGGAGGAATTTTCAAGGCTTTGTGGGAGCTGTCCGCCTGGACAGGCCGGGGCCTGGAGGCGGATCTGAAGAAGATCCCTGTCAGGCAGGAGACCATCGAGGTGTGCGAGCTTTTTCACATCAACCCCTACCAGCTCACATCGGCGGGCTGCTTTCTTTTGGCGGCAGCCGACGGTGAGGCGGCAGCGGAGAGGCTTGCCCGGCAGCAGGTGGAGGCCTGTGTCATAGGAAGGCTCAGAGGGGACAACGACAAGATCGTACAGAATGGGGAAGACGTCAGGTTTCTGGATCGTCCTGGGCTGGACGAGATCTGGAAGCTCTGGCAGCAGGAATAAGGAGGGTACGGATGCTGAACATTGTACTGCACGAGCCGGAGATACCGGCCAATACGGGAAATATAGGAAGGACATGCGTGGCCGCCGGGGCGCGGCTTCATCTCATTGAGCCTCTGGGCTTCCGGCTGGATGAAAAGAGCCTGAAGCGTGCGGGGATGGACTACTGGAAGGATCTGGATGTGACCACCTACATCGACTACCGGGATTTTCTGGAGAAAAATCCGGGAGCCAAGATCTACATGGCCACCACAAAGGCGCCCAGGGTCTACACGGATGTCCGCTACGAGCCGGACTGCTATATCATGTTCGGAAAGGAGAGCGCTGGCATACCGGAGGAGATTCTGGTGGAGCATCAGGACACCTGCGTGCGGATTCCCATGATGGGCCAGATCCGGTCTCTCAACCTGGGCAATTCCGTGGCCATCGTTCTCTATGAGGCTCTGCGGCAGAACGGATTTGCAGAGCTGAACAGGGAAGGGCATCTGCACCGCCTGTCCTGGGAAAAATAAAAAGACAGATCAGACATGCGCAGCCGCGCATGGCGTGAGAGTTCCGCAAACGGGACTCTTTTTTGTTTTCCTGGATTGCAGGAAACGGGCTGTATAAAATCAAAATCAGAGGGAGAAAGTAAAGGAATAGAGCGAAAAAATATGAGATACGCGAAAACAGAAATAATTGTAAGATTATAAAATGAATTGTATAATCATAAATGGTTTTAAAAGAAAAAATACAAAAAATAATAGACATGCCGCACAAATCATATTATAATTTGAACTACAAGATAGCAAAAAAAGGAAAAGAGAGGTGGTGAATAGATGGTAGAAGAGACCATTCAGACCATAAAGCAGGCCGAAAAAGAGGCCGGAGAGATCGTGGCGCAGGCGGATGCCCGCTGTGAGCAGATCCTTTCCCAGGCATCCGATGAGGCAAAGAAAATGCAGGAAAAGATCACGCAGGATGCAAAAACCGAGGCTGCGGCTGTCATGGACTCTGCTGCTGAGGAAGGGAAACAAATGGCGGAAAAGGCGGCTGCGGAGACGGAGGAGATGATCCGGGCTCTGCGAGAGGAAGCGGAAAAAGAGAAGGAGGCCGCCGTGTCAGATGTCATCGATCATCTGATCTGAGACGCTTCCTGGAAAATGAAAGAAAAGGAGGGATGTGTCTATGGCAGTACTGCAGATGCAGAGAGTCAGTATCTGCGCGCTGAAGAAGGATCGGAAGGCCATCCTTGAACGGCTCCAGTCCCTGGGACTTATGGAGGTCAGCCAGCTGGCGGAGGACGATGACGTCTTCCAGCGGATGGACACCACCAGCCCAAGGCTGAGCTTTGAGAAGAAGGCCCACACTGCGGATCAGGCTCTGGACGTGCTGGAGCAGTACGTTCCCCGGAAGAAGTCCCTGTTCGCCAGCCTTGAGGGGAAAAAGCTGGTGGATGAGAAGCGGTTCCGACAGGCGGCCGGAGACAGGGAAGAAATCATGGATGTGGCGGCGGATATCCTTCGGGACAGCAGACAGATCGCGGAGAAGAAGGCTGCCATCCTCAAGGACGAGAACCAGATTGAGAGCCTGAGCCCCTGGCTGGCTCTGGGCGTGCCCATGAATTTTGAGGGGACAGAGCACACAGCCATGCTGATAGGAACTATGGCCGCCGGCACCACACTGGAGGACGTGTACGCGGTCCTGGCAGAGCAGCTCCCCCAGACAGAGGAGCTGGATGTGGAGATCGTCTCCTCCGGGACGGAGGGCGTGTACCTGGCTGTGCTCTGCATGAGAGAGAACGCGGAGGCAGTGGAGGAAGCGCTCCGCCAGGGAGGATTTGCAAGGCCCTCTCAGATTGTACCGGAAGATCCGGCAGTCCGGACAGAGGAGCTGAAAGCAGATATTGGAAAGCTGAACAGGGAAATAGAAGAGAAGGAAGAGGAGATAAAGGCCCGTGCCGAAAGGCGGGAGGAGCTGGAGTACATTTCAGATTACTACCGCATCCGGGCGGAGAAATACCAGGTGCTGGGAACACTGCCCCAGTCAGGGCGCACCTTTCTCATCAGCGGGTACGTGCCGGCAAAGGCGGTGCCTGCCCTGCGGAAGGCGATAGAAGAGAAATACGACTGCGTCATGGATGTGGAGGAGCCGGGGGAGGACGAGGAGCCGCCCACCATCCTGCACAACAACGCCTTCTCCTCCAGTGTGGAGGGAGTGCTGGAGTCCTACGGGCTGCCCCATAAGGGGGAGTTTGACCCAACCACTATCATGTCGTTTTTTTATGTGTTCTTCTTCGGAATGATGCTCTCCGACGCAGCCTACGGCGCTATCGTGGCTATCGTGTGCTTTGTGGTGCTCAGGAAATTCCCCAGAATGAGCGCGGGGATGCACAAATCGCTGAAGCTGTTTATGTTCTGCGGCATCTCCACTATCGTGTGGGGCGTTCTGTTCGGAGGCTATTTCGGGGACGTGGTGGACGTGGTTTCCAGCGTGTTTTTCGGCAAAGAGGTGAGCATACCGCCGCTGTGGTTCGCGCCGCTTAACGACCCCATGAAGCTGTTGGTTTACTCCATGCTGTTTGGGACGATCCACCTGTTTGTGGGACTTGGGATCAAGGGCTACATGGAGCTTAAGGACAGACAGTATCTGGACTTTTTCTGCGACGTGGTGCTCTGGTACGTATTTCTGATGGGGCTTATCCTGATGCTGCTTCCGTCGGAGATCTTCCGATCCATCTCGCAGATGGACATCGTCTTCCCGCCGGCCCTTAACACGCTGGCAAAGGTGCTGGCTGTCGCGGGGGCTGTGGGACTTCTCCTGATGTCAGGACGGGCCAACAAAAACCCGGTGCTCAGGCTGGCCCTGGGAGCCTACGACATTTACAACATCACCGGCTGGCTCAGCGACGTTTTGTCCTACTCCCGGCTTCTGGCTCTGGGACTGGCTACAGGCGTCATCGCCTCCGTCGTCAACATGATGGGGAGCATGCTGGGAAAGAGCGTTTTCGGAGTGCTGGTGTTCATCGCTGTATTCATCGTGGGACACGCCATGAACATGGCCATCAACCTGCTGGGAGCATACGTACACACGAACCGTCTCCAGTTTGTGGAGTTTTTCGGAAAGTTTTATGAAGGGGGAGGGAAGCCCTTTGAACCCTTTGAGAATGATACAAAATATGTAGATATTAAGGAGGAAACGATATCATGAGTATATGGGAGAATTTAGGACTGGTATATGGACTTCTCGGAGCGGCAGTGGCCGTGTTTCTCGCAGGCGCGGGATCAGCTCTTGGCGTCGGCATCGCAGGACAGGCGGCGGCAGGGGTCGTGACAGAGGACCCCAGCAAATTTGCCAAGGTTCTGGTACTCCAGCTTCTGCCCGGTACACAGGGAATTTACGGACTGCTGGTAGGCTTTGTCACACTTTCCAAGATCGGCCTTCTGGGCGGCGGCGGACTGGAGCTGGATCCCCAGACAGGGCTTCTCATCCTGGCGGCCTGCCTGCCGGTAGGCATCGTGGGACTGATCTCAGGAAAATCCCAGGGGGAGGCTGCCGCGGCGTCCATTGGCATCGTTGCGAAAAAACCGGAGCAGTTCGGTAAGGCCATGCTGTTCCCGGCCATGGTTGAGACCTACGCGATCCTTTCTCTTCTGATTTCCGTCATCGCCGTGACCATGATCCAGGTATAGGAACGCAGACAGGTGACAGGGAAAAATCAGAAAAAGGAGTGCGAAGGCTATGACTGGATTAGAGAAAATGAAAAGCCGTATCCTGGAAGAAGCCCGGTCCTCCGCTGAGGTGAAGATACAGGATGCGAACAGACAGGCCCGGGAGCTTCTGGACGAGAGGAAGAGGCAGGCGGAGGGATCTGCCGCGGCCATCCTTGAAAAGGCCCGGGCAGATGCGGAGGGCCTGAAGGAGAAGGCGCTGTCGGCATCGGATCTGGAGAGGCGCACCAGGCTTCTTGGCGCCAGGCAGGAGATGATAGCGGAGGTGCTAAAGGAGGCTTACCGGAAAATAAAGGACATGGATACGGCAGCGTATTTTGAGTTGATAGAGAGGCTGCTGGATCATTACGTACTCCCCCAGGTGGGAGAGATCCATTTTTCACCTGCGGACGCACAGCGCATGCCGGACGGATTTGAGGCAAAGATACAGAAGGCGGCCGAGGCAAAGGGAGGCTCCCTTTCTCTGGCAGAGGGGGATCCTCTTGTACCCGACGGGTTCGTGCTGGTGTACGGCGGGATCGAAGAGAACTGTACCTTTAAAGCCATCTTTGAGACAAGGCGGGACGAGATGAGCGACCGGGTTCAGAAGAGATTGTTTTCCCGGGACAGGGCGTGAGGAGGAACCTAGATGAGTGAAAAGTATACCTACGCAGTTGCCCGCATAAGAGCCCTTGAGGTCTCTCTCTTCTCCAACGCGGTCATCGACCAGCTCATCGCCTGCCAGAGCTATGAGCAGTGCCTGCAGTTCCTGGCGGAGCGGGGCTGGGGTGACACAGACACCTCCGGGGACGCAGAGACGATGCTGAAGCGGGAGGAGGAGAAGATCTGGCAGACCGTGGGTGAGCTGTCCATTGACAGGAAAAAGTTCGACGTTCTCTTCTGCCAGAAGCTGTTCCACAATCTGAAGGCAGCAGTCAAGGCGGCCTGTACAGAGGAGCCTCCCGGAGACATTTTCTACGAGGACACGGCAGTTTCCGGTCAGGAGATGCTGGAGATCATACGTGAGAAGGATTTCGGGCGGCTTCCCGCAAATATGAGCCAGGCGGCCCGGCAGGCCTGTGAGGCGCTGCTTCACGCGGGGGACGGACAGCTCTGCGATATCATCATAGACAGGGCGGCCCTGGACGCCATTTACAAGGCGGGAATGGAGTCGGAGGACGAGATCATCCGGGACTATGCCAGATCCGTGGTGGCGGTGGCGGACATCAAGATCGCCGTGCGGGCGCAGAAAACCGCAAAATCCATAGAATTTATGAAGCAGGCCATGGCGGAGTGCGGAAGCCTCAGCGTGGACCAGCTTGCCAAGGCGGCCCTCTCGGGACCGGAGGCTATACGGGACTATCTCCTTGGCACCGAGTACGCGGGAGGGGCACAGGCTCTCGCAGAGTCCATGTCCGCCTTTGAGCGCTGGTGTGACAACCGCATCATCCAGACCATCAGCCCGCAGAAATATAAAGCATTTACCATAGGCCCGGTGGTGGCGTATGTACTTGCAAGACAAAACGAGATCAAGACAGTGCGGATCATCCTCTCCGGCAAGCGAAGTCAGCTGCCGGAACAGGCAATCCGGGAAAGGGTAAGGGAAATGTATGTATAAGATAGCAGTGATGGGCGATTATGACAGCATTTACGGCTTTGCTGCCCTGGGACTTGACACATTTCCCGTCACATTCCAGGAGGCAGGGGAGAGGCTCCACCAGCTTGCCGCAGAGGGGTATGGGATCATCTATATCACGGAGGAGCTGGCGGCCCAGCTGAAGCACGACATAGCCCGGTACGAGGGGCAGATCATCCCGGCGGTCATAGAGATCCCGGGGGTGTCCGGAAATACGGGCAGCGGTGTCAGAGGAGTGAAGAAATCGGTGGAACAGGCCGTTGGGTCCGATATCCTGTTCAGTAACTAAGAAAGTTGAGGTGATACGTCCATTATGAGTACAGGTACGATCAAAAAAGTAGCGGGACCGCTGGTCATTGCGTCCGGAATGAGGGACGCCAACATGTCCGACGTGGTGCGCGTCAGCAGGCAGCGCCTGATAGGCGAGATCATAGAGATGCACGGAGACGAGGCGTCCATCCAGGTGTACGAGGAGACATCCGGACTGGGACCCGGCGAGCCGGTGGAGTCCACGGGGGCTCCCATGTCGGTGGAGCTTGGGCCCGGGCTCATCTCCAGCATTTATGACGGCATCCAGCGCCCTCTTGACGAGATCATGAAGATCTCAGGAAACAACCTGCAAAGAGGCGTGGAGGTGGCGGCTCTGAACAGAGAGAAAAAATGGGACTTTGTCCCTGTGGCCAGGGCCGGAGACGAGGTGGAGGCCGGCGATGTGCTGGGCACCGTGCAGGAGACACAGGTGGTGCAGCAGAAGATCATGGTTCCCTATGGGATAAAAGGAACCGTGAAGGAGATCCGCGCAGGAGAATTCACGGTGGAGGAGACAGTGGCGGTTATTGCCACCGAGGACGGGGACAAGGAGTTGACCATGGTGCAGAAGTGGCCCGTGAGACGGGGACGCCCCTATGTGAAGAAGCTGCCTCTGGATGTGCCTCTTGTGACAGGCCAGAGGGTCATCGACACCTTCTTCCCCATCGCCCGGGGCGGTGTGGCGGCTGTGCCGGGACCCTTCGGGAGCGGCAAGACTGTGATCCAGCACCAGCTGGCAAAATGGGCCGAGGCGGACATCGTGGTCTATATCGGATGCGGTGAGCGGGGCAATGAGATGACGGACGTTCTGAATGAATTCCCGGAGCTGAAGGATCCCAAGACAGGACGCTCCCTGATGGAGAGGACGGTCCTCATCGCCAACACCTCGGATATGCCCTTCGCAGCCCGCGAGGCGTCTATTTACACAGGAATTACGATTGCGGAGTACTTCCGCGACATGGGATATTCGGTGGCCCTGATGGCGGACTCCACATCCAGGTGGGCGGAGGCTCTCCGCGAGATGTCGGGTCGTCTGGAGGAGATGCCCGGCGAGGAGGGATACCCGGCTTACCTGGGCTCCCGTCTGGCGGAGTTCTACGAGAGGGCAGGCCATGTAGTCTCCCTCGGAAAAGAGGGAAGAGAGGGCTCCCTGTCTGTGATCGGAGCCGTGTCTCCCCCGGGAGGCGACACCTCGGAGCCTGTGTCCCAGGCAACCCTGCGTATCGTGAAGGTGTTCTGGGGACTGGACTCCAATCTGGCCTACAAGCGACATTTCCCGGCCATCAACTGGCTTACCAGCTACTCCCTCTATCTGGACAACGTGAGCGGCTGGTTCAATGAGAAGGTGGCTCCTGACTGGATGGAGGACCGCCAGAAGATGATGAGTCTTCTGCAGGACGAGGCGGAGCTGGAGGAGATCGTGCAGATGGTAGGCATGGACGCCCTGTCTCCGGCTGACCGGCTGAAGATGGAGGCTGCCAGGTCTATCCGCGAGGACTTTCTGCACCAGAACTCCTTCCACGACGTGGACACCTACACGCCTCTGCGGAAGCAGTACCTGATGATGAACCTGGTGCTGGCCTTCTACGAGAAGTCTATGGACGCTCTGAACAAGGGGGCTTCCATGAACGCTCTCCTGACGATGGCAGTGCGTGAGAAGATCGGACGCTACAAATACACAGTGACAGACCAGATCGAGTCTGAGTATGAGAGTATTATGAGCGAGCTCGACGCGGAGATCGCGGATACATTCGGGAAGGAGGACTTCTAATTATGCCAAAAGAATACAGAACCATACAGGAAGTTGCCGGCCCGCTGATGATGGTAAAAGGCGTGGAGGGAGTCACCTACGACGAGCTCGGCGAGATTGAACTGATGAGCGGCGAGAAGCGCCGCTGCAAGGTGCTGGAGGTGGACGGCGACAAGGTGGTCGTACAGCTCTATGAAAACGCCGCCGGCATCAACTTAAGCAACAGCAAGGTGCGCTTCCTTGGAAGGAGCCTGGAGCTGGGCGTGTCCGGGGATATGCTGGGCCGCGTGTTTGACGGCCTGGGGCGCCCCGCGGACGGAGGCCCGGAAATCCTTCCGGAGGAGAGGAGGGACATCAACGGTCTGCCTATGAACCCGGCAGCCAGAGTCTACCCCTCCGAGTTTATCCAGACAGGTATCTCGGCCATCGACGGACTGAACACCCTTGTCCGGGGGCAGAAGCTGCCTATCTTCTCCTGCTCCGGCCTGCCCCACTCTCAGCTGGCGGCACAGATCGCAAGGCAGGCAAAGGTGCGGGGAACCGACGAGAAATTCGCCGTTGTATTCGCAGCCATGGGCATCACCTTTGAGGAGTCCAATTTCTTCGTGGAGTCTTTCAAGGAGACGGGAGCCATCGACAGGACGGTGCTTTTTATCAACCTGGCCAATGACCCGGCCGTGGAGCGTATCTCCACGCCCCGTATGGCCCTGACGGCGGCAGAGTACCTTGCCTTTGAAAAAGACATGCATGTCCTTGTCATTCTGACGGACATCACAAACTATGCAGACGCTCTCCGTGAGATCTCCGCAGCCAAGAAGGAAGTCCCGGGACGCCGCGGCTATCCCGGATATATGTATACAGACCTGGCGCAGATGTATGAGCGCGCGGGGCGGCAGAGAGGGAAGAAGGGAAGCATCACCATGATCCCCATTCTGACCATGCCGGAGGACGACAAGACCCATCCCATCCCGGACCTGACCGGATACATCACAGAGGGGCAGGTCATCCTGAGCCGTGACCTCTACCGCAAGGGCATCCAGCCCCCCATCGATGTGCTGCCGTCCCTGTCCCGTCTGAAGGACAAGGGGATCGGCGAGGGCAAGACCAGGGCGGACCACTCCAACACTATGAACCAGCTCTTTGCGGCCTATTCAAGAGGAAAAGACGCCAAGGAGCTGATGACCATCCTGGGCGAGGCGGCCCTGACAGAGATCGATCTGATCTACGCAAAATTTGCCGATGAGTTCGAGAAGCAGTACGTGTCCCAGGGCTACCACACGGACCGGTCCATCGAGGAGACGCTGGAGATCGGCTGGAAGCTTCTGTCCATCCTGCCCAGATCCGAGCTGAAACGTATCGACGACAAGTACCTGGATCTGTACTATGGGAAACAGTAAGCCGTGCGCAGATTGGTGGAAATAGCCGCGCAGGCTTGCCTGCGGACGGATATTTCCGCAAATCTGCATAGGGCGTGCGCAGACAGTAAGGAGGAAAGCATATGGCATCTACACAGATCACTCCTACCCGCATGGAGCTTACAAAAACGAAAAAGAAACTTGTCACAGCCCGGAGGGGGCATAAGCTCCTCAAGGATAAGCGTGATGAGCTGATGCGGCAGTTCCTGGATCTTGCCAGGGAGAACATGGCCCTCCGCCAGAAGGTGGAGGCTGGGATACTGGCTGCCAACAAGAATTTTGTCATTGCCAGAGCGGGCATGGACGAGGCCACGCTCCACACGGCGCTGATGGCGCCGAAGCAGCAGGTGAGCCTGGAGGTGGGAAAGAAGAATGTCATGAGCGTCAACATTCCGGTGTTTGACACAAAGACCCGGACAGCAGACGCCAACGATATCTACTCCTACGGCTTTGCCTTTACATCCAGCGACCTGGACGGAGCGGTGAAATCTCTTGCGGACATCCTGCCGGATATGCTCCGGCTTGCGGAGGTGGAGAAGGCCTGCCAGCTGATGGCTGCCGAGATTGAGAAGACCCGACGCCGTGTAAACGCGCTGGAGCATGTGATCATCCCTCAGGCGCAGGAGACCATCAAATATATCACCATGAAGCTGGATGAGAACGAGAGAAGCTCCCAGATCCGGCTCATGAAGGTAAAGGATATGATGCTTGAGGAGGCCCATCACTACAGCGAGCGGGCATAGGAATATATAATGGCATAAAGTGTTGACAGAGAAGCAAAAGAGAGATAATATAAGAATATAGCGAAAGCTATTATGATTTAAAAAGTGTTCCATAGGAAAAACTCCCCGGAAGTGTCGGTTCCGGGGAGTTTTTATGTAGTTGGGCTAGTTGTCTAGTTTGTTTCGGTCTAACCACTTGCTGATGAGATGGATGATCAGACCAGCCGTGACCGAACACACTATATTTAAAAAGTGCTCCATAGGATCACCTCTTTTCTGTCGGAGGTTCCGGACAACATAATAAGTATACGATAAAAACGACATAAACGAAATGAAAAGTATTGACAGAAACAAAAAAGGGATATATTATAAGGATATAGCGAGAGCTATAAAGGTTTAAAAATAGTCCACAGAGAAAACTCCCCGGAAATTGGCCTTCCGGGGAGTTTTTATGTAGCTGGGCTAGTTGTCTGGTTTGTTTCGGTCTAACCACTTGCTGATGAGATGTACGATCAGACCAGCCATGACCGAAAGGATTAGGTTTGTAAAATAATCCACAGATACCACCTCCTCTCTGTCGGAGGTCCCGGACAACATAATTACAATAGCATAAATGACATAATAAAACAATATATGTAAATAAAATGTAACAAAATAAGAAGGCTCGCATATGCTGTACGTAGAAAGAACTTTTCAGCTGGGAGTGTGTTGCGCATGGAACGGAAGCTACCTTACTATATGGCCTATCCGACACCCCTCTTATATGACGATGAGCGGATAGAGAGACGGGATCTGGATTATATGAAGAGCATGTATCCTGACACGGCGAAGCGGGCGCTGCCCTATGTGGAGGACGAATGTGACCGCATGGAATACGAGGGCAGCATGCTCTACGATGAGTACCCGGATAAGCTGCAACTCGGCCTGATGTGCAGGCGGATATACGAGAAGATGGAGAAAGAAGAGGAGGAGCCGGGTGAGTGGCTGCGGGATCTGATCCAGGTCATGCTGTACCAGGAGGTCTGCAAGAGGCGCTGCGACCACAGAAAGTACAAACGGAAATTTTATTGACAGCCAGAGAGGACAGGAGAGCATCAGAGACGCTGAGTCTGTGAGCCCTCCTGTTTTTTTGATCTGGAAGCGTGTGCAAAAGCCAGGGGCGGCGGTGACCGGGGGCCCTCCGGCGGCATATAATAACCATATAGCGCAGAGACAGACGAACCGTGGACAAATGCGCCGAAAGCGTGCTATAATGTGCGAAAAGAAATGTGGAACCGCAGTGCGGGGGAGACGCACTGGATAAGGGGAGACGTACAAAGAGAGAAGGAGAGGAGTATGGATAATATTATTTTCATCGGAATGCCGGCGGCCGGGAAGAGCACCATAGGAGTTGTGGCGGCGAAGAGGCTGGGCTACAGCTTTCTGGACGTGGATCTTCTCATACAGGAGAAGGAGAAGAAGCTCCTGCATGAGATCATTGAGGAGCGCGGAACGGAAGGGTTCCTGGAGGTGGAGGATCGGATCAACGCCCAGGTGGAGGCGGAGCACTGCATCATCTCGCCGGGCGGGAGCGTGGTCTACTGCAAAAACGCCATGGAGCACTACAAGAGGATCGGAAAAGTGGTGTACCTTCAGGTGTCCTATGAGACCATTAAAGACAGGATCGGGGATCCCCATGAGAGAGGAGTTGCCCTGCGGGACGGCCAGACGCTCCGGGAGCTGTACGAGGAGCGCAGAGTCCTGTTTGAAAAGTATGCGGATATTACAATTTGCGAAGATGGGTTGACATTGGAAGAAACTATTGGTAAAGTTTTAAACGTTTTAGAAAAATAATACAGGCCATACACATCCATTATATGGTAAAATGTTACAGAAATTTTACGCACTTGTAAAAAATGTTTTACAAGCACACTATATGTGATATAATGGTGAAGGCGGATTTTGCGTTGAAACAAGGAAAATGTCCCGGATAAGGATATGACTCCCATGAATTTTGGCGCGGGATCAAGAAATAATAAGAGTATAATCAGGTTAGAAGATCTGGACATATATAGCTGGAATACGGAAACATCAGAAAAATTAGGAAATATCAAGAAAATCGGGCTTCGCCGGCGAGGGCGGAGAATGAGAGTATGATCGAGGTGCAGTATGGAACAATATATTATTAAAGGCGGCAATCCGCTTGTCGGTGAAGTGGAGATAGGCGGAGCAAAGAATGCGGCTCTTGCTATTCTTGCGGCTGCAATTATGAGCGATGAAACTGTAATGATCGATAATCTTCCGGATGTAAATGACATCAATGTACTTCTGGACGCCATTGCGGGGATCGGCGCGATGGTGCACAGAGTGGACCGGCACACAGTGAAGATCAACGGAAAAGGCGTGACAAGCGTTGATATCGAGTACGACTATATCAAGAAGATCCGGGCGTCCTACTATCTGCTGGGAGCTCTGCTCGGGAAATACAGGCATGCTGAGGTAGCCCTCCCCGGAGGCTGCAATATCGGCAGCCGTCCCATTGACCAGCATCTCAAGGGCTTCAGGGCTCTGGGAGCGGACGTGGAGATCGAGCACGGCAAGATCATTGCCGAGGCATCAAGGCTGGTAGGAAAGCACATCTATTTTGACGTGGTCAGCGTGGGAGCCACCATTAACGTGATGATGGCGGCAGCCATGGCAGAGGGCCTGACGATCCTGGAGAACGTGGCCAAGGAGCCCCACGTTGTGGATGTGGCCAACTTCCTCAACAGCATGGGAGCTAACATCAGGGGAGCCGGGACAGACGTCATCAGGATCAGAGGCGTTCAGAGACTGCACCGGACAGAGTACTCTGTCATCCCGGACCAGATTGAGGCGGGGACATTTATGTTCGCGGCAGCGGCTACCCAGGGAGACGTGACGGTGATGAACGTAATTCCCAAGCATCTGGAGGCCACCACGGCCAAGCTGCTGGAGATCGGATGCGAGGTGGAGGAGTTTGACGACGCCGTGCGGGTAGTCTCCAAGGGCAGACTGAAATGTACCCATGTGAAGACCCTTCCCTATCCGGGATTCCCAACAGATATGCAGCCCCAGATCGGCGTGACCCTGGCTCTGTGCGAGGGGACAAGTATCATCACGGAGAGCATTTTTGAGAACAGGTTCAAATACCTGGATGAGCTGGCACGGATGGGAGCCAATGTGAAGATCGAGGGCAATTCCGCCACCATCGAGGGCGTGGAGAAATTCTCCGGCGCCAGGGTGAGCGCACCGGACCTGAGAGCGGGGGCAGCCCTGTGCATCGCGGGACTGGCTGCAGAAGGGATTACCATTGTGGACGACATCGTCTATATTCAGAGAGGCTACGAGCGCTTTGAGGAGAAGCTGCGGAGCCTGGGCGCAGTCATTGAGAAGGTGTCCACGGAGAAGGAGATCCGAAAGTTCATGCTGAAGGTCAGCTAAAAAGTGCTTGACTTCTGACGGAAAAGAATGTAAAGTAGCTATTGTATCTTACGGGATATAAAAACAGTAAATAAAGAAAATTTCTCTTATTCAGAGCAGTGGAGGTACAAAGGACCTGTGAAGCTGCGGCAACCCCGGCGACGGAAGGTGCCAACCTGAGCGAGCGATCGAACAATAAGAGGATTTGTTGGGTGTATAACAGTCCGCTTATTCCTGATAAGCGGACTTCTTTTTTGCCCTATGCGCAGGATATGAACAGGAGAAAAGAAAAGGAGAGGACAATGGAAAAAAGATTATTTACATCAGAGTCAGTAACCGAAGGCCATCCGGATAAAATGTGCGACCAGATCTCAGACGCCATTCTGGATGCCCTCATCGAGCAGGATCCCATGAGCCGCGTGGCCTGCGAGACATGCACTACTACCGGTCTGGTGCTTGTCATGGGAGAGATCACTACAAACGCCTATGTGGATATTCAGAAGATCGTCCGCGACACAGTCAGGGAGATCGGCTACACGAGAGGAAAATACGGCTTTGACGCGGACACCTGCGGCGTCATCACAGCCATTGACGAGCAGTCCTCCGACATCGCCATGGGCGTGGACAAGGCCCTGGAGGCAAAGGAGAACAAGATGTCAGAGGAGGAGCTGGACGCCATCGGCGCCGGCGACCAGGGCATGATGTTCGGATACGCCACAGACGAGACGCCGGAGATGATGCCCTACTCAGCTGCTCTGGCCCATAAGCTGGCCCGGAAGCTGGCGGAAGTGAGGAAGAACGGAACTCTTCCCTACCTTCGTCCGGACGGCAAGACCCAGGTGACAGTGGAGTACGATGAAAACGGAGCGCCCGCCAGGCTGGAGGCAGTGGTTCTGTCCACCCAGCACGACCCGGATGTGACCCAGGAGCAGATCCACGAGGACATCAAAAAGTATGTCTTTGACACGGTCATCCCGGAGGGCATGACAGATGAGCACACGAAGTTCTTCATCAACCCCACAGGACGGTTTGTCATCGGCGGA
This sequence comes from Faecalicatena fissicatena, assembly GCF_016900595.1. Lineage (NCBI taxonomy): Bacteria > Bacillati > Bacillota > Clostridia > Lachnospirales > Lachnospiraceae > Faecalicatena > Faecalicatena fissicatena. The sequence continues at coordinate 20,908 of NZ_JACLYY010000020.1, read as the reverse complement.
CCTCACGGGGACAGCGGACTGACGGGCCGCAAGATCATCGTGGATACATACGGCGGCATGGCGCGCCACGGCGGCGGCGCCTTCTCCGGAAAGGACTGCACCAAGGTGGACCGGTCTGCGGCCTACGCGGCCCGGTACGTGGCCAAGAACATCGTGGCCGCGGGGATCGCGAAGAAGTGCGAGATCCAGCTCTCCTACGCCATCGGCGTGGCCCATCCCACATCCATCATGGTAGACACCTTCGGAACCGGCAGGCTGTCTGATGAGAAGATCGTGGAGATGATCAGGGAGAACTTTGACCTCCGCCCGGCCGGCATCATCCGGATGCTGGACCTGAGAAGGCCTATCTACAAGCAGACGGCGGCCTACGGACACTTTGGCCGCACGGATCTGGATCTGCCCTGGGAGAAGACAGACAGGGCAGAGGATCTGAAGAAATATCTGTAGGAGCCTCGGAATATTTGCGGTGTCCTCCGGGCGCCTGTAAAGGCCCGGCGCCATATTTATAAAAAGTTTATAAAAATTTATGAGCGCTTTTTTGGGAAAGCGCTCTTTTTATGTTAAAATAACAGCGGAGGTTTATGCTATGAAGTTTAAAACCCGACTGATCATTGCATTTTTTACAGTTATCATGGTGCCTGTGGTGCTCACATCCCTGTTCATCCTTCTGCTGGGGAGATACCAGATCAGCTCCATCGAGAAGACCTACGGCCTGACGGGGACCACACTGGAGGTGCTGACCAACCCGGTGCAGGTGCTGGGGCAGCTCACCGTGGAGCCCTGCCATCAGCTGAAGGCGACAGCCCTGACAGAGCCGGACAAGCTGGAGGACGCCACCTACCTGGCAGAATTTAACGATATGCTGGCGGACAAGAAATCCTGTCTTATCGTGCGCAAGGACGACACGATCACCTATATGGGAGAGAAGGTGCAGAGCCTGGACGGCGTGCTGAGCAAGCTGCCTCCCTACGGAAACACAGAGACCACCTCTGACGCGGGCCTCTATTATGGGGGGGATGTACAGATCCTTGTGAAACAGATTGATTTCCAGTACACCGACGGAACCGACGGAAGCGCCTTTATCGTCACGGACGTGGGGGATATGATCCCGGAGATCAGGGAGTTTGCGGTGGACGTGCTGGTGGTCATCGCCCTGGTGCTTATCTTTACGGCGGCGCTGCTTGTGCTCTGGATCTACCGGACTGTCATGCAGCCCCTGGGCAGGATGCAGCAGGCGGCCCAGAACATCAAGGAGGGAAACCTGGACTTTGAGATGAAGTGGGAGACCGACGACGAGCTGGGACAGCTGTGCCGGGACTTTGAGGAGATGCGCAAGAGACTGAAGGCCAACGCGGAGGAGAAGCTGGCCTTTGATAAAGAGAATAAGGAGCTCATCAGCAACATTTCCCATGACCTGAAGACCCCCGTGACCACCATCAAGGGCTATGCCGAGGGTATCATGGACGGCGTGGCGGACACGCCGGAGAAGCTGGAAAAATATATCCGCACCATCTACAACAAGGCGGGGGAGATGGATACTCTCATCAACGAGCTGACCTTCTACTCCAAGATCGACACGAACCGCATCCCCTACAATTTTGACACCCTCTCGGTGAACAACTACTTTGACGACTGCGCCGAGGATCTGGCTCTGGAGCTGGAGCAGCGGGGTGTGGAGTTCGGCTATTTCAACTATGTGGAGGAGGACGTGAAGGTCATCGCGGACGCGGAGCAGATCAAGCGGGTGATCCACAATATCATCAACAACTCTCTGAAATATATGGACAAGGCAAAGGGCAAGATCAACCTGCGTGTCAAGGACGTGGGAGATTTCGTCCAGGTGGAGCTGGAGGACAACGGCTGCGGCATTGCCGCCAAGGACCTGACCAATATATTCGAGAGATTTTACAGGACGGACGCGTCCCGGAACTCCTCTAAGGGAGGAAGCGGGATCGGTCTTTCCGTTGTCAAGAAGATCATAGAAGACCATGGAGGAAAAATATGGGCCACCAGCCGGGAAGGCACTGGGACCACCATGTATTTTGTCCTCCGGAAATATCAGGAGGTGCCGGTAAATGAATAAGATACTGATCGTGGAAGACGAAGAGGCCATCGCAGATCTGGAGAAGGATTATCTGGAGCTGAGCGGATTTGAGGTGGAAGTGGCCAATGACGGGGAGACGGGGCTTGAGAAGGCTTTAAACGAGGATTTCAACCTTCTCATCCTGGATCTGATGCTGCCCGGGGTGGACGGCTTTGAGATCTGCCGTCAGGTGCGGGATAAGAAAAATACGCCCATCATCATGGTGTCGGCCAAGAAGGACGACATTGACAAGATCCGTGGGCTGGGCCTGGGAGCCGACGACTACATGACCAAGCCCTTCAGTCCCAGCGAGCTGGTGGCCCGCGTGAAGGCCCATCTGGCCCGCTACGAGCGGCTTGTGGGAAGCGCGGCGGAGGCCAACAAGATCATCGAGATCCGGGGACTGAAGATCGACACCACGGCCCGCAGAGTGTGGGTCAACGGGGAGGAGAAGAATTTTACGACAAAGGAGTTTGATTTGCTGACTTTTCTTGCAAGTCACCCTAATCATGTGTATACTAAAGATGAACTGTTCAGCGAGATCTGGGACATGGAATCTATCGGAGATATCGCCACTGTCACAGTGCATATCAAGAAGATCCGTGAGAAGATAGAGATGGATACAGCCAATCCGCAGTATATTGAGACCATCTGGGGAGTGGGCTACCGCTTTAAGATGTAGGAAATTCATCGGATCTATCGGGCTGTCCGCGCGGCGATGCAGTTGCGCGGGCAGCCCTTTTATTACTATTTTGGAGGGAGAGCCCTGTGGGCTTCCCGGAAAACACCGCGGGGGAGAGAAGGCAGCATGATCACGAGCACGGCAAATCCAAAAGTGAAGAGACTGGTCACACTCAGAAAAAAGAGAAGAGCCAGGGATGAGGAGCAGGTTTTTCTGGCGGAGGGGCTGCGCATGTTCCGGGAGATCCCGGGGGAGATGCTGCGGGAGCTCTACGTATCGGAGACATTTTACGGGAGAGAGCGGGAGCTGGCGGACAGAAAGGCCGGCCAGGCCGGTGTCAGACCGGAGATCCTCTCCGACCATGTCTTTGGATACGTGTCCGACACAAAGACGCCCCAGGGAGTGCTCTGCGTGGCAGGGAGGATGCCGGGGGTGTCCCGGGAGAAGCTGCTGCGGCCGGACGAAAGTGGGAAAATGCCTCTTCTCATGGTCCTGGACAATCTGCAGGACCCGGGCAATCTGGGCACCATCGTCCGCACCGGAGAGGGAGCGGGGGTGACAGGCATCTTTCTTGGCAGGGACTGTGTGGATCTGTACAACCCGAAGACTATCCGGTCTACCATGGGCTCCATTTACCGGATGCCCTGTCTGTATGTGGATGATGTGCCGGAGCTTCTGGGGCAGATGAAACAGGAGAAGATACGGACCTTTGCCGCTCACCTGGAGGGAAAGAGGGCCTACGATGAGGAGGATTACACAGGCGGGTGCGCGTTTCTTATGGGAAATGAGGGGAACGGCCTGCGACGGGAGGTGGCGGAGCTGGCGGACACCTGGATCCGCATCCCCATGGAGGGAGAGGTAGAGTCTCTGAATGTCGCCATTGCTTCCACTGTGCTCATGTTCGAGGCGGGCAGGCAGAGGAGAATAAGAGATAAAAGCAGTATAGAAAGCTAGAAGAGAAGGAGGGAGAAGCATGTCGCCAATTTACTGGATCATCATCTTTATCGTGCTGCTCGTCATCGAGATAGCCACCCTGGGACTGACCACTATCTGGTTTGCCGCAGGCGCGCTGGTAGCCTTCCTGGCAGGTATACTGGGGTTCGGGATCATCACGCAGATCGTCCTGTTCCTGGTGGTGTCAGTTGTGCTTCTTGTGCTGACGCGCCCCATCGCGCTGAAGTATTTCAACAACAAGCGGCAGAGCACCAACGTGGAGAGCATGATCGGGCGCCAGGGCGTGGTCCTGGAGGACATCGACACGATAAAGAGCCAGGGACTGGTGGAGGTGGACGGGGAGACCTGGTCCGCCAGGACGGATGAACCGGAGGGAGTCATCCCGAAGGACACGATCGTCTCTGTAGAAGGAGTGCAGGGCGTGAAACTGATTGTAAAGAAAAAGGAGGAACTGTAATATGTTGGGGGCAGTTGTTGGAATTATTCTCTTGATTTTTGTCGTACTGATACTCATATCCTGTGTCAAGGTAGTACAGCAGTCAAAGGCGCTCGTCATTGAGCGGCTGGGAGCCTACCAGGCTACATGGGGAGTGGGCATCCACTTCAAGATCCCGTTCATCGAGCGGGTGGCAAGGCGTGTGGATCTGAAGGAGCAGGTGGTGGACTTCGCGCCCCAGCCTGTGATCACAAAGGATAACGTTACCATGCGCATCGATACCGTTGTGTTCTACCAGATCACAGACCCGAAGCTGTTCTGCTACGGCGTGGCAAATCCTATCATGGCTATCGAGAACCTGACAGCCACCACGCTGCGAAACATCATCGGTGACCTGGAGCTGGACCAGACGCTGACATCCAGGGAGACTATCAACACGAAAATGCGGGCTACTCTGGACGTGGCTACAGATCCCTGGGGCATCAAGGTGAAGAGGGTGGAGCTGAAAAACATCATCCCGCCGGCAGCCATCCAGGACGCTATGGAGAAGCAGATGAAGGCGGAGCGTGAGCGACGTGAGGCCATCCTCCGGGCAGAGGGTGAGAAGAAATCCTCCATCCTCGTGGCGGAGGGTAAGAAGGAGTCCGTCATCCTGGACGCCGAGGCCGCGAAGCAGGCAGCTATCCTCAAAGCAGAGGCAGAGAAGGAGGCCACCATCCGGGAGGCAGAAGGACAGGCGGAGGCCATCCTCAAGGTGCAGCAGGCAAATGCCGACGGTATCCGCTTCCTGAAGGAGGCGGGCGCAGACCAGTCCGTCCTCACTATCAAGAGCCTGGAGGCGTTTGAGAAGGCGGCTGACGGAAAGGCCACCAAGATCATCATCCCCTCCGAGATCCAGGGAATTGCCGGCCTGGTGAAATCCCTGGCAGAGGTGGGCGCCTCGGACGGAAAGGAAGAAAAGAAAGCATAAATATACAAAATTCTTGAATAAAATATACAAAAGTGCTATGATGAAAGCGGTACACCTCATTTTTATGCATTTGTATGCATGATTATAGGGTGTATACACTGACAGCAGGAAGGAATGTATATAAAATGAATTTAAAAGGAAGAAGCTTTTTGAAATTACTTGACTTTACACCGGAGGAGATCATTTATCTGGTGGACCTGGCGGAGGAGCTGAAGGAGAAGAGGAAAAAGGGAATTAAAGGCGACAGCCTGAAGGGAAAGAACATTGCCCTGATCTTCGAGAAGCCGTCCACCAGAACCCGGTGTGCCTTCACCATCGGAGCCCAGGACGAGGGGGCCACAGCCACCTACCTGGCGGGAAGCGAGCTCCAGCTGGGGGAGAAGGAGAGCATAGAGGACACAGCCCGGGTTCTGGGCCGCATGTTCGACGGTATCGAGTACCGCGGGTTTGAGCAGTCCTTTGTGGAGGCTCTGGCCGAGTACAGCGGCGTGCCGGTGTGGAACGGACTGACAGACCAGTGGCATCCCACCCAGTGCCTGGCCACTCTGCTGACGCTGAAGGAGAATTTTGGACATGTCAAGGGGCTGAAGATCGTCTATCTGGGCGACGGACGCAACAACGTGGCCAACAGCCTTCTGGTGGGCTGCAGCAAGGTGGGCGTTAACGTGGCCGTGGCAGCGCCGAAGGAGCTCTGGCCGGACGAGAAGCTGGTGGAGACATGCAAGGGCTTTGCGCAGGCAGCCGGCTCCACTGTGGAGGTCTCCGACAAGCTGGACGTTGTGGAGGGAGCAGATATGCTCTACACCGACGTATGGTTCTCTATGGGAGAGGAGAAGAAGGAGCAGGAGCGCACCAAGCTGGCGCTGCCCTACCAGGTCAACGCGGAGCTCATGAAGAGGACAGGCAAGTCTACCACACTGTTCTCCCACTGCCTGCCGGCAAATAAAGGAAAAGAGGTAACCGAGGACGTGTTCGAGAGCGAGGCATCCGTCGTGTTTGACGAGGCGGAGAACCGTCTCCACACCATCAAGGCCATCATGGTCGCCACCCTCGGTGATTAAGTGGGATATGAAGAAGACTGAGATTTTATCCATGCTCCGGGAGAGCGAAGGATATGTGTCCGGACAGCAGATCTGCGAAAAGTTCCATGTTTCCAGAACTGCTGTCTGGAAAGTAATAGAACAGCTGAAGGAAGAAGGCTATCAGATAGAGGCAGTCCGCAACAGGGGATATCGGTTGAGCGAGAGCCCGGACATACTGTCACAGGCGGAGATCGAGAGCAGGATCTCCACTGAGTGGGCAGGGCGGAATGTCTCTTATTTTCGCGAGACGGATTCCACCAACACCCAGGCCAAGAGACTGGGTGAGGAGGGGGCTCCCGCCGGGACCCTGGCGGTGGCGGACCGGCAGATGGCAGGAAAAGGACGCCGGGGACGCAGCTGGGATTCTCCGCCGGGCAGGGACATCTATATGTCGCTTCTCCTCAGGCCGGACATCCGGCCCTCGGACGCCCCCATGCTGACCCTTGTCATGGCCCAGAGCGTGGCGGAAGCCATCCGGGAGAAGACCGGCATCGATGCCCGCATTAAGTGGCCCAATGACATTGTGGCAGGCGGGAAAAAGCTCTGCGGCATTCTGACGGAGATGAGCGCGGAGATGGACTATATCAACTATATCGTCATCGGCGTGGGGATCAATGTGAACCAGCCCTCCTTTCCGGAGGACATTGCGGACAGGGCCACCTCTCTTATGCTGGAGGCGGGCAGGAGCTTCCTTCGGGGGCCCCTCATAGCCGCGGTGATGGAGCGCTTTGAGGACAATTACAGCCGCTTCCTGGGGACAAATGACCTGTCCGGGATGCGGGAGGCCTACAATGAGCTGCTGGTGAATGTGGGAGAGCAAGTGCGGGTCCTGGAGCCGGGACACGAGTACAATGCCCTCTCCTTTGGCATTAATGACAGGGGAGAGCTCCTCGTGCGGAAGGAGGACGGCAGCAGGGAGGCCGTCTTTGCGGGGGAGGTCTCTGTGAGAGGAATTTATGGATATGTATAATGGAAAGATCGTGCTCTGCGGAGCCAATTCATACGAGGAAAAATATTATCTGAACCCGGATTTTGAGCAGCTTCCGGATCATGTAAAGGACGAGCTGAAGATCATGTGCGTCCTCTATGTCCACGACGTGGGAGGCATCCTGACCCTTGTCTACGAGGAGAACGGGGATCTGTGCTTTGAGGTCACATCCGCGGAGGGGGATGCCATGTTCGACGAGATCGGGAGCAGGCTGAAGATCAAGCAGCTCCAGCAGGAGAAGGCGGAGCTGCTCCAGTCCCTCCAGCTCTACTACAGAGTGTTTTTTATGGGAGAGGACCTGGATCTGTAGCAGGTACAAGAACAGCCCCGCCAGGGGAGTAAGGAGGAAACAGGACAGATGCTTCTTGCAATCGATGTGGGAAACACAAACTTTACAATGGGACTTTTCCGTGAGGAGGAGCTGGTGGCCAAATTCCGTATGACTACAAAGCTGCCCCGCACATCGGACGAGTACGGGATCGCCATCCGTGAACTGATCCGCAACCAGGGGGAGGATCCGGATCACGTGGACGATATCATCATCGCCTCTGTTGTGCCGGATATCATGCACTCTCTGACCAGCTGCATTATCAAGTACTTTGACCGGAAGCCGATCATCGTGTCAGCTGGGATCAAGACAGGCATCCGGGTGGCTACGGAAAATCCGAGGCAGACCGGAGCGGACCGTATCGTGGACGCGGTGGCCGCCTACTATCTCTATGGCGGGCCGGTCATTGTGGTGGACTTCGGAACTGCCACCACCTACGATCTGGTGGAGCCGGACGGCACCTTTGCCGTGGGAGTCACAGCGCCCGGTATCCGCACCTCCGCCAGGGCCCTCTGGGGGGATGCGGCCATGCTTCCGGAGATCGAGATCCGCAAGCCCGAGACCATCCTGGCCAGGGAGACTGTGTCCAGCATGCAGGCCGGACTTGTCTACGGCTACATCGGACAGACAGAGTACATTATCAGCCAGATGAAAAAGGAGTCCGGCTATACGGACGCCAGAGTGGTGGCTACAGGCGGACTGGGCAATATCCTGGCTGCGGCCACAGAGAGCATTGACATCTATGATCCCATCCTGACGCTGGAGGGATTGCGGCTGGTCTATGAGAGAAACCGGTTCCGCAGCAGAAGGCCGGACGGGAGAAAGGATGCCTAGAGAAGGGATAGACCAAGAAAGATCGGACGGGAGAAAGGATACACAGGACATGGGAGAGAGAAGACAGCTGAAGATAGGAACACTCACGATCGAGCACCCCTATGTGCTGGCACCGATGGCAGGCGTGACAGACCTGCCATTTCGTCTGCTATGCAAAGAGCAGGGGGCGGGACTTCTGTGCATGGAGATGGTCAGCGCCAAGGCGCTCCAGTACAAGAACAGGAACACAAAGGCCCTCCTCTCCATTCACCCGGAGGAGTACCCGGTATCCCTGCAGCTCTTCGGCTCCGAGCCGGAGGTCATCAGCGAGCAGGCCAAAGCCATAGAGGAACTGCCCTTTCAGATCCTGGACATCAACATGGGCTGCCCGGTGCCCAAGGTGGTGAAGAACGGGGAGGGCTCTGCCCTCATGAAGCAGCCCCGCCTCGTCCACGAGATCGTGTCCCGGACAGTGAAGGCCATCCGCAAGCCGGTGACAGTCAAGATACGGAAGGGCTTTGACGACACCTGCGTCAATGCGGTGGAGATCGCCAGGATCATCGAGGACGCGGGGGCGGCGGCAGTGTCTGTCCACGGGCGGACAAGGGAGCAGTACTACTCCGGGCAGGCGGACTGGGATATCATCCGCCAGGTGAAGGAGGCGGTCCGCATCCCGGTCATCGGCAACGGGGACGTGACCTGTGTGCAGGACGCCCTGCGGATGATGGAGGAGACCGGCTGTGACGGCGTCATGATCGGACGGGGAGCCAGGGGGAACCCGTGGATCTTCCGCGAGCTGAAGAGCTATGACGAGACAGGGCAGATCCCGCCCAGGCCGGACATCCGGGAGATCCGGGAGATGATGCTGCGACACGCCCGTCTCCAGGTGGAGTACAAGGGAGAGTACACAGGCATCCGGGAGATGAGGAGCCATGTCTCCTGGTATACAAGAGGGCTGCGGGGCTCGGCCCGGCTCCGGGAGGAGATCAACCAGGTGGAGACCTACGGGGAGCTGGAGGCTCTTCTGCATGAACGGCTGGTATAAAAGAAATTAAAAAGGGTTTGTCCGTCTGTATAAATCAAGCGGGAACAGGGCATCACAATCAGGTGGTGTCCCTGTTCTTTTTTGCGTTTCTTACGTATATATTAAGTATACAGTTAAGGGGAAAAATGTATTGACATTGAAAAAGACGTTATGTATAATATTGAAATTGTGAAAGTGGACTTAAACAGAAGAAAACTTCTGTAAAATAGACAGAATGTAAGCAGGAAGAGGAGAGGATCAAAATGGAAGAAAAAAAGACAATTCTGACCTACGAAGGCCTGAAAAAGCTGGAGGATGAACTGGAGAACCTGAAGGTTGTAAAACGGAAAGAGGTTGCCGGAAAGATCAAGGAGGCAAGGGAGCAGGGAGACCTGTCCGAGAACGCTGAGTACGATGCAGCCAAGGACGAGCAGAGAGATATCGAGGCCCGTATCGAGGAGCTGGAGAAGATCCTGAAGAACGCAGAGGTCGTTGTGGAGGATGAGGTCAATCTGGACAAGATCAGCATTGGCTGCACAGTGACTGTCTACGACGAGGAATTTGAGGAGGAGATGGAATTCAAGATCGTTGGCTCCACCGAGGCAAACAGTCTCCAGGGCAAGATCTCCAATGAGTCCCCGGTGGGGCAGGCGCTTCTGGGCCACGAGGAGGGCGATGAAGTGACTGTGGAGACGCAGGCAGGGGAACTGGTGTACAAGGTACTTAAGATCGAGCGCTCCATTTAAACTAAATCCCGCAGGCCGGATGAGGGCTGACCGGACCGGAAACGACAGGATCAGGTCAGACCAGGCAGACGCAGGCGGATGGATTTGGGTGAAGGAGCCATACGGATATAAGAGTACAGATAGCAAGAGAACAGGTACAGAATAAGTACAAAAATAAGAAGAAAAAGAAGGAGTGAATAAAGTGACCAGGCAGCAGAACAATGTACAGGAACAGGATGTGAACCAGCTCAGGAAGGTGCGCCGCGAAAAGCTGGCGGATCTCCAGGCAAACGGGAAGGACCCGTTTAAGATTACAAAGTATGATGTGACATGCCATGCGGCTGACATCAAAGATCATTATGAGGAGATGGAGGGCAAGCACGTGTCCGTTGCCGGCCGTATCATGCAGAAGCGCGTGATGGGCAAGGCTTCTTTCTGTAATGTTCTGGACCAGAGCGGCAATATTCAGTCCTATGTGGCGAGAGACAGCGTTGGCGAGGAGCCCTACAAGGAGTTCAAGAAGCTGGATATCGGCGATATCGTGGGCATTGAGGGCGAGGTCTTCAAGACAAAGACAGGCGAGATTTCCATTCACGCCTCTGCGGTGAAGCTCCTGTCCAAGAGCCTTCAGATCCTGCCGGAGAAATTCCACGGCCTGACAAACACAGACACACGCTACCGCCAGAGGTACGTGGATCTGATCATGAACCCGGAGGTGCGGGATACATTTATCAAGAGATCCCACATTATCAGCTCAATCCGCAGATACCTGGACAGCCAGGGATTTCTCGAGGTGGAGACCCCCATGCTGGTAAGCAATGCCGGCGGCGCTGCGGCCAGACCCTTCGAGACACATTTCAACGCTCTGGGAGAGGACTTCAAGCTCCGCATTTCCCTGGAGCTCTACCTGAAGAGACTGATCGTGGGCGGCCTGGAGAGAGTTTACGAGATCGGCCGGGTGTTCAGAAACGAGGGACTGGACACAAGACACAACCCGGAGTTCACCCTGATGGAGCTGTACCAGGCTTACACAGACTACAACGGAATGATGGATCTCACCGAGAACCTGTACCGCCATGTGGCCCAGGAGGTGCTGGGAACTACCACCATCACCTACAACAGTGTGGAGATCGATCTTGGCAAGCCCTTTGAGAGGATCACTATGGTGGATGCCGTGAAGAAATACGCAGGCATCGACTGGAATGAGGTGAAGACAACAGAGGACGCGAAAAAGCTTGCGGACGAGCATCACATTGCCTATGAGGCGCGTCATAAGAAGGGCGACATTCTGAGCATGTTCTTTGAGGAGTATGCGGAGGAACACCTGATCCAGCCTACCTTTGTTACAGACCATCCGATCGAGATCTCACCGCTCACAAAGAAAAAGCCGGATGATCCGGACTACGTGGAGCGCTTTGAGTTCTTCATGAACGGCTGGGAGATGGCCAATGCCTACTCTGAGCTGAACGACCCCATTGACCAGAGAGAGCGTTTTGCCCAGCAGGATGCCAATGCGGCAGCAGGCGACGAGGAGGCCGAGCATACAGATGAAGATTTCCTGAACGCGCTGGAGATCGGCATGCCGCCCACAGGCGGAATTGGCTTCGGTATTGACAGGATGTGCATGCTCCTGACAGACTCCGCGGCCATCAGGGACGTGCTCCTGTTCCCGACAATGAAGAGCATCGGCGGATCTGACAGCAAGAAATCGGACAAGAAAGAGGAGTCCGAGCCGGCTGTGAAGATTGATCTTTCCAAGGTGAAAGTTGAGCCGCTGTTCGAGGATGCCGTTGATTTTGACACCTTCAGCAAGTCCGATTTCCGGGTTGTAAAGGTGGAGGCATGCGAGGCAGTTCCGAAGAGTAAGAAGCTCCTGAAGTTCACACTGAACGATGGAACAGACCGGAAACGCACGATTTTAAGCGGAATTCACGAGTATTACGAGCCGGAAGAGCTGGTTGGAAAGACCTGCATCGCCATCGTGAACCTGCCGCCCAGGAAGATGATGGGTATCGACTCCGAGGGTATGCTGATCAGTGCGGTACATGAGTACGATGGGCAGGAAGCATTGAATCTTCTGATGGTGGATGATCAGATCCCGGCAGGAGCGAAGCTGTATTAAGGATAAGAAATGACCTTCAGATTTGACAGCAAATATTCATTTTGACAACAATTTGACAACAATTTTCGAAATAACCACGAAGTATCACGAAGCGTGGTGAAGAGTTGTTATCTGCGAATCATATCGGGAAACCGATGATTTGAGCACTTTTTGAAAGAAAAAATTTCAAAGAGTGCTCTTTTTTTATTCCTCACGTATAAACAGCAGTAGTGGCCGCATTTAAGAAGGGAGACTGTTTTATGAGAACAGAAGATATGTACTATAATGAGCAGAAACGCAGTGAAGTTATGGAGGCGGCCCGGAGGCTTAGAAGAAAATTCCTTCGGTATCAGCAGGCAGAGATTGTATACAGTCTGTCTCATAAGAAATTAATGGAGTTAGCTAATGAGGCAGGAGCAATTTACAGAATGGATGGAATTGTATTGATTAACCGTGAAATTTTTGATGAATATCTTGAAAGGTTTCGTGAGACAAAAGATAATTCCGATCCAAAGGAGGAGGGCTAACATGCATGGAAAAGTATGGATGTTTTCCAATCTGATCGACGATGAGGACCTGGCGTTCCTGCAGAGGGAATTTGTCAGTTATCAACAGGCAATGGATTATTACGGATTAGGATATAAACCAATTGTCAGGCTGTCTCATATATCGGGATCTGTTTATAAGATTGGAAAAAAGGTATTGATCCGGCGGAGCATTTTTGAAGAATATCTGAGAAATCATGTGAAAAGGGGGACTGAAGAATGGGAAGAGTTATTGCAGTAGCAAATCAGAAAGGCGGAGTCGCCAAGACAACAACAGCGGTAAATTTAGGCATAGGACTTGCAAGAGAAGGGAAGAGGGTGCTGCTTGTTGATACAGATCCCCAGGGAAGTCTCACAGCCAGTCTCGGATATGTGGAACCCGATGAGATTCCGATCACGCTGGCAAATATATTAACAGCAGTGATCAACGAGGAAGAAGTCAACCCATCCGGAGGCATTCTTCATCATGAGGAAGATATCGATATTATGCCCGGGAATATTGAACTTTCAGCGCTAGAAGTTGTTATGGGCAATGTGATGAGCAGGGAGCTGATCCTGAAGGATTATATCGATATGATGAGAGAAAGATACGACTACATTTTAATTGATTGTATGCCGAGTCTTGGAATGATGACAATTAATGCTTTAGTTGCTGCAGATTCTGTTCTTATCCCTGTTCAGGCAGCATATCTGCCGGTAAAAGGACTTCAGCAGCTGATTAAGACAATACTGATGGTCAAAAAGAGATTGAATCGGGGACTTGAGATTCAGGGGATCCTTCTTACTATGGTGGATTACCGGACCAATTATGCAAAAGATATCACGGCGAAGCTGCGTGAAACCTATGGATCACGGATTGCAATATTTGAAACTGCAATCCCCATGTCGGTGAAAGCGGCAGAGACAAGTGCGGAGGGAGTCAGTATCTATTCCCATTGCCCGAAAAGCAAGGTTGCCGAAGCTTACCGAAATCTGACACAGGAGGTGCTGGAATATGAAAAATAGCAGGAGCGGAGAAAAGATAAAGCTGACAAGCATTGATGAATTGCTGGGGGTTGTAAATGAAGAGTCTGCAATGGAAATTGAGATAAAAGCAATTAGTCCATTTAAAGGCCATCCCTTTAAGGTAATAGCTGATGACAAGATGGCGATACTGTATTACTTAGTGGATCTTGCTCTATCCTTATTTGATAATGAATTTGATAAAATTTGGGAAGAATTTGCGATTTATAGTAGAAAAAAAGCTTCATCTACATACATTTGTACTCAATGTGATGCAAAATATTATTGCGATATTTGTCCGGCAGAAATGGATTTTTTGTATGGTGATGAAGAGTATCGTCCTGAAGAAGCTTGTAAAATTGCTAAAATAAGAAAAGCATTTTACGAGAATGAAGTGTCTTACAAGGAAGCGCTTTGTTTGGCAAGAAATGATAGGGAGGTGAAATAATGAAGTACGAGAAACCGATTGTAACTAAAGTCGAAGTCTCTGTCAAAGTAAATACTGAGGCTAGTGACAGATCATCATGTGAAGGAGGCCACTGCGTTAAAGCAACTTATCGACAAGATCCTTGGGGCTAAAAAAAGGCGGCGAGATCTTATTCGCCGCCAAAAAAATACTTGGAGGTATATAGTATATGTTAATACGATTATTTAAGCGGATTTATTTTGGATATTCTACAAAATGGGTATGTCCTAAGTGTGGATGTGAAGTTACGTATGGTGGAGAAGGAAATATGAGGTGTCCACATTGTGGTGCATGGATGGAAGATGAATAAAGGATAATATTAAGAATGTACTATTCAGAAAACTATAATACATATTTTGCCTTAATTATATGTTGTTAAAAAGAAAGGAGGAGCTTGAATGGCATATAATATGAAAGATAATCGTGGAATGATTACCGATCCAATATCGTTTCGAGATGCAACAGGTCTTAATGCGGAAAATATAGCTGCTTGCATGAAAGAAAAGGCTGAAGAACAAGGTGTTCCAGCAAATATTCGAACCGATGTCGTGAAGGAGGGGGGATTATTTGGAAAATCGTATCCTTGCGTAATAATTCATCATCCTAATCCTCCACAACAGTATTTTACGGATGTTTATATAATTAATAATAATACTGTTAATTTTTCTTTTTTGGAAATTCAAAAGCTAATCTTGCTATTAACAAAGCAAATGCCAGAAAAAATACAATCGGGGGTGCACTTATTAATAGTATTGCAGGATCAAAGGAAATGGAATTTCAAGAAGAGATGTTTTGGCATAAACAAGTATATGATTTATTTGAATCATTACTCTCTTAATTTTATTAAAAGGAGTGTATAAAAATCAGATTGATTTCTTATACACTCCTTATAATTTATATTGCAATTGTCAAGTGTAGGGAAAAAGGAATCTTAATAAACAGTTTATCTGTGGGCCGGGGTTTTGTATAGGGTACATTTTTGCTCATCTTGTACCGATATATTTATATTTTGCTGGCTGTCCTATATTTCTTTATTTAACAAGTCTAAACAAAAAAATAAAATTTCTTTTGGCGTGCCATAGTAAAATAAAACAAAAAAGGTTTGGTAAAGTATGAGTTTAAAAGTTAAGATTACAGCTGTAACAGACATCGGGAAAAGAAAAGAAAATCAGGATAGAATAGCAATTGATAATATTATTCTTGAGTCTCATCAATATTTCGTAGAAAAAGAAATATTCGGACAAACATTTTTTCTAGTGCTTGATGGAATGGGAGGAGAACAATATGGTGCAATGGCCTCACAGCTAGCAGTAGAAGAATTTATCCATTGTACAAAAAAATATTTGAATATTGTAACTAAAGAGATGATTTTAGAAATGCTGAAAAACATAAATGATAAAATAAGTGATTTTTTAAGGAGTAAGTATGCAGAGGGTGGTACAACGTTCTCGCTAGTTGTGTTAAATGAGATAGGTTATATTGAATTTTATAATATAGGAGATAGCCCCATTGTTTATATGGATGAAAAATCAGCCATTGTATTATCGGAAGATCAATCATTAGCTGGCATGAAACTTCAATATGGTATGATTACAGAGGCTGAATATGCAATTAGTAAGGAAAAAAGTATTTTGATGGCATACTTGGGAGATCATACAAATAAATCGTTACAAAAGATTTATTATAATTCATACCGGTGTAGACAAGGAAGTAGGATTATAATGTGTACAGATGGTATTACAGATGTGTTATCTATTCGAGAAATACATAAAATACTATATGATGAGCAAAAGGACATTATTGAATTGATAAATCAAGTGAAGAAGGAACCAGAATGTGATAATATGTCTATAATAGATATTGTTATCCAGGGAGGTGGATTAGTTGAAAACTCAGATGTTCAGACGGAGAGTTGAAAACTGTGATAACAAAGAGGATTTATTCAAATTGTTACAGGATAATGAGGATGCATTTATAACTTGGAAAACAATATTTCAGGAATTGATGCAACGCTGTTACAATCCGCCTACGTATAGGCTGGCACAGTATTGCGGTGTGTCAGAAGGAACGGCTAAGACATGGAAAAGCAAGATTCCTACAAAAAGGGAATATGTTATTGCTATAGGAATGTTCTGTAGACTCAACTTAGGCGAGATAAACAGATTATTAAAAAGGTATGCAAAGTTCTCAGAATTATATCCCAAAAATCCGGAAGATGCAATTTATATTTTCCTCATTAATAATAATCGACCTTTTTCAGAAGCAAAAAAATATCAGGTACTGTTTGTCGATATAATACAAAATAAAGATAAGAGAAGATTATATGGATTTCCCAGTAAAGGAACCAATTATGTTAAAAATGAACTTCTACAGGCACGCACAGAAAGTGAATTTGAGACATTTATGCTTAGAAATGCTGATGAATTTAAGAGTGCATATATTAGAGTTGCAGAATATTTAGATGCATATTTGAAGGCGCAAGGAAATGCAAATATTAATAAGCTTGCTAAACAGCGGAATGAAAAAGTTGGAAGGCTTTACAATAATGCATATACGAAACTGAAAAATTACGCTTTAGTACCTAAACGATCAGTTCTTTTGGCAATGGCTATTAATATTGGGATGACACCAGAGGATATAGATCAATTGTTAGAGCTTGCCGGAATGGAACAGTTATGTCCGAAAGACAGATTAGAATGTATGGTAATTTATATTTTGGAGGATTTATATATTAATGAACCAGATAACATTCCATATGATGAACTAAGAAAAAGTAAGAATGAACTTTTAAGAAATAAATACTCCAGTTATATATGGAATGAAAATGAATGTGATTTTTATAATCTTGAAAAAGTAAATTTGAAAAATAATGTAAATAGTGAAATAGCACAATATTTTTCTGAAGAAGGTGAGTTGCAATATGAATCCGTAGGGGAATATGTAAAAAGACGATTAGAAGAAGTGGCTTGTAGGAAAGAAGATAAGACATTCATTGATTTATTATAATTTATAATGTATGGGGGAAGAGAAAATGAAGGAGAATACGCTAACATTAAGTTCCAGGCATAAAAGTACGATGGGAGAAAACCATAGGGAAAAGCTTAGACAACTTGCAAAACATTACATTAATATCGATCCGCCTGAGGAATGGCTTGCCGGTCAAACTATAGGTCGTATATTAGGTTATGGGACTTTTGGAGTAGTATGCGCTATACTTGATCGTGCAGGAAAAGAGACAGACGAGGTCATAAAAATTATCGATTTTTGGGAATATCTTATGATATATAGACCTTCATCTGAACAAGAAGGGTGGGAAAAAATACAAAAAGAAAAAAAACTTATGGATTCCTTTGCTGGATATAATTGCGTGATAAATTTTTGGGATAAGCCATATCGATATTATAATGACAATGGCGAAAATGAAAGCATTTACATTATAAAAATGGAACGGTTGAAACCTCTGGAAGACTGGATCCCATCGGTTAAAGATATTGAAAATACCGTAATAGAAATAGGTATCCAATTATGCACATGCTTGATTGAATTAGAGGCGAGAGGAGAAGTTCATAGGGATATAAAGATAGAGAATATTTTTGTGGATCTAAAGGGAAAAGAGCCTGTTTTTAAGTTGGGAGATTTTGGGATTGCAAAACAGGTTCACACCATTTATGGCACAATTGCAGCAGGATCAATTGTAACAATGGCACCTGAAGTATATGATGAGGGCAAAGCAACAACTAAAAGTGATCAATACTCTTTGGCTTCTACAATGTATGCGCTATTAAATCGTAATTTGTATTATACATGTAAAGAACTGAAAAAAGATATTGAAATTAAGGGGACTTGGGAAGAACCTTTGAATGGTTCAAAACAGCTTAAAAACATCATAAAGAAAGCTATGAGCTATAATCCAGAAGATCGCTATGATAAAGCTCAAACATTTCAGGAAGAGTTAAGAAATTTACAAAGGAGACCTGTAGTTAACGGAAAAGATTCCACAAAAAACATTGAACGTAGTAAAAATAAAGTCGTTACAAATAAGAAAAAAGGTAGATTAAAATATGTAGCTATAATTTTTATTGTATTATTTGTAGCCGTTTTTTGGAAATTTAATGCAGATGCTCAGAGTAATTATCAAATTGCAGAAGACCTCCAGGCGGAGCAAAAGTATGACGAAGCTATTCAATATTATGAGAAGATTCCGTTTTTTTCTACAGTACATACAAATGCTGAAAGGAAAATAGAAGAATGCTCAGCTGATTACATAGAAAAATTAAAAGAAGAGGTCAATAACTATTTGATAGAAAAAGATTATGAGACTGCTAACACGGCAATAGAAAAAGCTCAAAGTATATTAGGAGACAATTCAGACTTAAGTGAGTTATCTTCTGCAGTAAATGAGCAGTATAAGGAACAAAGGTTACAGAATTCAATTGCTGAGGCTCAGGGGCTTGCCGATTCCGGCGAGTATTTAGAGGCATATAATTTAATTACTGATTTGCTTACAGATTACACAAATAATGAAGAATTGCATACAAAGCAGACAGAATATATACAAAAATATAAGGAAAATTTGTTCTCTGAAGCAGATAGAATCTACACGGAATCAGGGTATGAGGCGGCCGTAAATTTTTTACAGGAAAGTTTGGCTAACTATGAGGATGATGAAATAAATGAGAAAATCAATTATTATGAAGAAAAAAAGCCAATTAACTTATTGACAAAAGAACCTTTTGAAGGAGAAATGGATAAATTTTTGATTTCATATGGCGATGCTATTGACAATGTTGGAAATAGTTATCAGTATAAATTATCATGTGGGGACATCATAAAGTTGGCATATTATGTCAAATATGCCTTGGATGGAGAATATTCTACTTTGGAGTTTGATTTGGGCTTGAACAGTGAATATAAGAGTGCGGAACAAGAATTTTGGGTAGAAATCTATGATGAGAATGGTCTAATATTTGAAACGGCCCATTTAGGCGCGGGTGATAGACCTGAACATTATACTGTAGATATTTCAGGGGTAAATGATTTAGCTATACAAGCATGGAAAAGTGGACAGGAATTGAAAGGGGAGGGGCCGTTACTAACAAATGGATTCTGGGTTTCCAAGTAATGATATTTCGGTTTTTAACAAAAATATGAGAACCGAAGGGTATGGAATAAGTTCATAATAATGATTAGGTGTTGCGTCAAATTAAAAAATAATTGGTATTGAAAATTTATAAATTGTGCTTTGTGCCACCAAATGTATACCATTGATGCCATAACCTATTCCTTTATAAGTTGTAATCAAGCAGATTTAAGTTGTAGTCTTCATATTAAATACATTGATGAATTAATGTCTGCTCTTTTTACGCACTCTTTCTTGCGGCACAATTTGTAAATTGTAAAGAACTGTTTAAATAAAGCACCATTTAGACTTTAATAGGGAGGATGTAAAAAGTCTTTGCAGATGATTTTGAACGAGTATTACTTATATTAAATTAATCATTTGGAAGGAAGGAAACTATATGGAAAGATTCAAAAAAGTATATAAACAAGAAAAAAATGACGTTGATAAATTTGAAATCTGGGTAGATACTGTAACAGGGATTAATTATCTTTATCATAGAGAGGGAAATTCAGGTGGACTTACCCCTTTATTGGATAACGGAGGCAATCCTGTAGTTACCAGACTGAAACTTATTTGAGGACGGGCAATATATGATTTTGGCCAAATAGTTACATAAATGTCAGAATAGAATAAGAGGTGAATATTCCGTGCGCATTAACTAATTTTTGATATCCAAAAAGGGAAACAGCAAAATGAGCATTATTTGAAAATGAGGAAGAGAATATGGATTATAGGTATTTAAAGGAAGAAGTTGAAAATGAAAAAAATTTAAATCGTAAAAATTTTGAAGAAGAGTATGAAAATCGTGAAACAGAATTAGTAGAGATTCTTTGTGAGAAAATAATTAATCAAGTTAAAAATTCTGTTAAACAATATTATGCGGCTTCAGAAGAGGTTAAAAATCGTATGTGCAGGTATCAATTAAAAAAACCAACTTTATTTAGAAGAAGCTGGGTTTTGGAAGAAAAATTAAAGGACGTTGGCATACATAAAGTTATTGAACCTACTAAGGATAATGAAATTTATAGAACGCAATTAATGGGAGATGGTCCGAGAGAGGGTGTGTGGATTCCTGAGTCAAAATTCGGAAGATTTTGGAATTTAATAAATGGAAGATTAAAAAAGGAAGAGATATGTGTGGAATTATTGTATGATGAATATTGGATGTTGTATCAAATTAAAATAATAGCTAATCTGGGAATGTTATGAATCGTTTTATATTCTATAGTTAGGCTAAAATTTAGATATGGCTGATTCTTAATTTAGTTTCACAGTTAATAAGAAACCCATGGACAAATGTCTGTGGGTTTTTTGCATCTCAAAAAAATAAAAAAATAGCTATATGCCCCAGATATACTTAAATTAAATAAATTCCACTAAAGAGGAGGCATGTGGACATGGAAGTAATAATAGATAATTATGGGTGTGTAATGCTATTGCTTATAATTTTGTTTCTATATTGGGCACATGCAAAAATTAGAAAGAGAAATTTGAATAAACAAGAGCAGCATGTATATTCTGACTCGTAAGAACCGTTTGCACGGTCACTCTGAGCCATTGTAATGCTGAAACAGAGCCACCTTCACG